>JBPPMG010000168.1:0-20481 GCA_051305935.1 Thermoanaerobaculia bacterium | reverse complement strand
GCTGCGTCGGCGGGTCGAAGAGGTCCCACTCGGACAGGATCGCGAGCTTTGCCGGCTCGAACATGAAGCCGGAGGGGAGCGCGCCGCCTGTGACCGCGAGCGCTTCGCCGGGAGAAGACGGATCGTCCTCGTACGGGATCGCGAACTCGCGGAGGAGGCGCTCGGCCTTCTCCCGCCCGCCGCGTGTGGTGATGAAGAGGATGGCGCGGTAGCCCGCTTCGCGCGCCTTCTCGAGCTCGGGCGCGAGCTCACCGAGGCGGTTGACGAAGCGGGGCGATTCGGGGGCGCGCACGCGGAGCTCGTCGCGGCCCGAGTCGAGGACGTGCATCGAGGAGAGCGCGAGCGGCGCGGCGCCGACCCAGGCGTGGATCTCGTCGGGCGGCGTGAGGAGCTTGTCGGGGGCGTAGACCGCGCGACCGCGCGCCGCGGAGGCTTCGTACTCGGAGCGAAGCATCTGGTCGTACTTGTCGAGCGACCCTTCGATCTCGCCCGGCTCCATCGGGACGACGAGCCAGTCGCCCCGCGAAGTGAGGAACTCGGTGAGCGACACGCTGCCCGCGGCGACGTGCGCGCACCACTCGATGCCCGGGAATCGCCCCGTCTCCTGAAGCTTGTCGATTTTCTCGGAGAGGTCGTGCCGGTAGAGCGGATCGTTGAAGTCGACCGAGAGGCGCCGCGCGAGCGTGGCGCGCGTTTTCTTCGAAAGGTCAAAGTGAAAGAGCGGGTCGATCGCGAGGCTTCCGACGGCCTCGCCCGAGCGCTGCGTGTCGATCTCGAAGTGACGGATCGACTCGATCGTGTCTCCGAAGAGCTCGATGCGCACGGGCTGTTCGAGGTTCGGCGGAAAGAGGTCGATGATTCCGCCGCGGAAGGCGAAGTCTCCGACCTCGCCGACCAGGTCGGTCCGAGTGTAGCCGTTCTCGACGAGGCGCTCGACGAGCGCCCGAGGCTCGATCTCGGCGCCCGACTCGAACCGGATTACCCGTGCCGCGAGCGAGTCTGGCGAGGGAACGCGGTTGTAGAGCGCGCGCGCGGGGACCACGAGAATGTCGACCTCGCCGGCGAGGAGACTCGCGAGCGCGCGAATCTCGTCGCGCTGCACGGCGAGCGACGGGTCGACGTCCTGGTAGGGTGAGAGCGAGGGGGCGGGGTAGACCGTCACACGCTCGCCTTTCTCGTGGAAGAGCCGCAGCGAGTGCTCGAGCTCGGTAAGGCGCGCGTCCGACGGGACGACCACCACGAGCCGTCTCCCGGTCGCCTCCGCGATCGCCGCCAGAAGCAGCGCGCGCGCCTCGGGCGACGCGCTCGTCACGTTGACGCGTCCGCTGCCGAGGCGCGAGACGACGTCCGCGACCTCGCGCGTCTTCGCCACGTGACGACGCAGGCTGCGAATCAGTTCAGGATTGCGTTGCACGAGTCAGCGCTCTTCGCGGGATGGATCGACAATTTCGAGGAACGGGAATCTGCGAAAGTCCATGTCGCGCGTGCAAATCCGTTTGATTCCGTGCTCGCGCATCAGAATCGCCGTGTGCGCATCATGCATCAGGTTGCCGCCGAGCTGGGGGATCTCTGCGATCACCTGGCTCGCGATCTCGGCGTGCTTGTCCGTTGGCACCAGCAAGTCGATGCCCGGCGACGCGAGCAGCGCGGTCACGAACTGCCAGGCTACCTTGAGGCTCCACGGCCTCTGCATCACGCGCGGGTGGGTCGAAATGCGAAGGAACTCGTAGAGCACGGGCCAGGTCGTGTACCACGCCCCCGACTGACGTCGCTGGCGTTCCAGCCACCGGAGGCACGGGTCGTGGAACTCGGAGTCAGCGTTGGCCGCGTCGATGAGAACGTTCGTGTCGACGAGCAGCATCAACGCTCTTCCATCGCGTGATAGAGCGCGTCGCGGTCCGCGACGTCGACGAGGGGCGCACCGCCGCGGAATGTAGGAAGCGGAGGGAGCTCCTCGCGTGTCTTTCTCGACCGGAAGAGCATCCGCAGCGCCGTCTCCACGAGCTCCGACATCGTTCGACCCTGCCGCGCTGACTCGCGCCTGAGCTGAGCCATCACCGAGTCTTCGATGTTCAGGGTGGTCTTCATATGGAAAACCATACGTCCAGTATGGGTGTATGTCAATGTCTCGGGGCGCAGTCGTGGCCTCGCGGCCCTGTCCTGGCGTTGCCTATGTGGCGCAGGCACTCCTGCCTGCGCGCGGTGCGAAGCGCCGCTGGGGCAGCGACGCTACAGCTGGTCGCCTTCGGCGACGCGCAGGCAGGAGTGTCTGCGCCACATGATCACCGCCTGCTCATCGTCTCGTCGCCTCTCGCCTCCGCGCCTTCCCCGTAGACTCTCCGGTACTCCTCGCGATTCTTCATGACGATCTTCACGTAGAGGCGTGTCTCGGCGTACGGAATCGATTCGACGAAGCGGTCGAGGTCTGCGTCGATGCTTCGTCGCGCGGTCCAGCGGCGCACCGCGGTCTCGCCCGCGTTGTACGACGCGACGGCGAGGACGTCGTTGCCGTCGAGCCGGTCGAGCAGCGCGCGCAACTCGATCGTGCCCAGGCCGATGTTCGTCGCCGGGTCGAAGAGCTCGTCGCGCGAGACCTCGCGTCCGGGCGTCTCCGCGGAAGCGATCCTGGAGGCGTGCTCCGGCATGATCTGCATGAGGCCGACCGCGCCCGCCCCGGAGATTACCGAGGGTTCGAACGCGCTCTCCTGGCGGATGATCGCCGCGACGAGCCAGGGATCGAGCGCGCGCTTCGAGGAGGTCGCGGTGATCTCGTCCCAGTTCGCGCGCGGGTAGAGGATCTGCCAGAAGCGCGGCGGCACGTCCCGCGCGCCGTGACGGACGACGTCGCGAAAGTCGCGCAGGAGGATTTGAATCGCGCGGTTCGCCTCTCCCGCGCGAGCGAGAGCGTCGGCACGATGGAACGAGACCGCGGCATCCGAGGGATAAGCGGCGGCAAGCGAGCTCCACTCGCGCGCGGCGTGTTCGTGAAGGTCGAGCGCCGCGAGCTCCCGTGCCCGTTCCACACGGACGTCGGCGAGGCGCGGGCTCGAGTCGACGTCCGGGAACGCGCCCGCGTCTGCGATCGAGCTCCCTTCCACGCCGGGAAGCGAGCGAATCGCGCGGGCGCGATGACTGAAGTAGTCGTAGGGGCGCTCACGCACGAGCCTGTCGAACGCGGCGTCGCGAGCGGCGAGGTCGCCCCGCGCTTCGAGCAGCTTTCCCTTCCAGAAGAGCGCGTTCGTCGTGTAGTCGGCGTCGGGAAAGTTCCTGACGTACCTGTCGAGCGTCGCGAGCGCGTCGTCCTGGCGCCCGGCAAGGAGCTGCTGCCACGCGAGCTCCCATAGCATCTCACCCTGGGCGCCTGACGAGCCGCGGGCGACGATCACGCCGAAGATCTTTGCCGCCGTCTCGTGGTCGGCGCGTTCGACTGCGTGGAATCGCGCGAGAAGCTCGCGGGCCTCCAGCTCGGCTCCGCTCGTGGGGGGGCGCTTGATCGTCTCGTTGACGAGGCGGAGGAACTCCGCGTCGCGGCCGAGGCGCCAGAGCGCGCGGGCGCGCATAGTCTGGAACTCAGCGAAGTACTGTGACTTTCGGTCGATCGAGATCGCGAGCATCGACTCGTACTCGCGGAGGCGGTAGTGCAGCCGCGCCGAGGCGATGCGAACGCGCTCCCCGCCGCTGCCGGAGGTGGCGCGCCGGCGAAGAAGCGCGATGAGCTCGAGCCCTTCGTCGGCGTGCCCGAAGCGTGCGAGTCGCTCGGCGAGTGTCGCGAGCTGCGAGACGGTCATCGTGTCGAACGGCGACGCGACACCCTCCGGACTGAGCACCAGCGGGAACATCTGCTCGAGCAGGCGACCATGAGGATACGACTCCACGAGGTGTCGGCGTACCCGCAGTGCGAGATCGGGCCGGTGCTGCGCCTCGAGGTTGTCGGCGAGCGCTGCGAGCTGAGCCTCGCTCGAAGAATCGAGCGGGACGCGCAGCGCCGCATCGAGAAGCGAGCTCGCAACGAACGGATCGCCGTAGCGCAGCGCGAATGCCGGCGCAAGTATCTTCGCCTCGGCGGATGCCCCGCTCTCGGGATACGTGCTGAAGACGGCGCGGGCCGCGTCGAGTGCGCCGAGATGGTCGCCGGCCGCCGCGTGCGCCTTCGCCGCCTCGACGAGGAGGATCGGAGCGAGCAGGGGCGATTCCGCCGCCGCGCTCTCGAGTAGCCGGATCGCCTCGCGCGCGTCACCGGTCGCGGCGCGATCGAGCGCACGCAGCGCGCGCGCGTGACGAGCCGTCGCCACGTCTGCGGAGCGGGTCAGGTGCTGCAGGGCCCGCTCGAAGCGCGCTTCATCGTCACGAAGCTGGAGCGCCTCACTGATGCCCGACGGAAGGCTCTCGGCGCGCGGCGGCGCGGCAGGGGCAGCGGGAGGCGCCGGCGCCGGCTGCGGGCTGCGGCACGCAAGAGCGATCGTCGTCAGGAGAAGCATTGAGCAGGCTCGTCGCATCGCGTGGTCAGCGGATCGTCTTCGACAACGTTCCTTGTGCTGATACGAATCCGCGGAGCTCAAAGTACCGTACGAGTTTGCAGTCCTGTTCCACCCTGAGCTCGGCAGCGCCCCCGGCGGCCGCGATTGCTCCCGCCTCGGCGAGAAGCATCCGCCCGATCCCGAGGCGTCGAAAGCCGGCCGCGACGAACAGCCGCGTGATCGCCATCGCGGCCGGCTCCCGTCGCCAGGTCAGGTAGGCGACGGTGCTCCCGGCCAGCCGGCCGACCAGGCCATCCGCCCCGACGAGGTCCCCAGAGGGGGGCTCGCCCGCCGCGGCGTGCAGCGCCTCGAGCGCTTCGCGGTCCCCTGGCTCCAGGGGGCGGACGAAGAGTCGCTGACCTTTCATTTCAGACGAGTGTAGTCGATGCGACGGGGATTACATCGAGACCGGCGACCGTCGTAGACTTGGGGCGCACTCCCCATGAATCCTGAGCTCACGCTTCAGCTGGTCGACAACCACCGGCAGTTCCTGGCGTTCCTCGATCGGCGCCTGGGCGACCGTGCGCTCGCCGAGGACATTCTTCAGGATGCGTTCGTGAAGAGCCTGGAGAAGGCGTCGGACGCCCGCGACGAGACCTCCTCCGTGGCCTGGTTCTATCGCACGCTGCGCAACGCGGTCATCGATCACTATCGCCGCAGCGGCACGCGCAATCGTGCGCTCGAATCGCTCGCGCGCGAGCTCGACGGCGCGTCTGAGCCGCCTCCCGAGCTGCGCGACGAGATCTGCGGCTGCGTCGCCCGTCTCGCCTCGACGCTCAAGCCCGAATACGAGGCGGCCATCCGGCGCGTCGACGTCGAGGGTGCGCCGGTTCAGGACTTCGCCGCCGAAGCCGGCATCACGCCTAACAACGCCTCCGTGCGCGTGTTTCGCGCTCGCGAGGCACTGCGAAAACAGGTAAAGACGTCGTGTGGCACCTGCGCCGAGCACGGCTGCCTCGAGTGTTCCTGCGGAAAGCCCAGGCCGGCGACGACGCCCGCGAAGGACGAAGGGCACTGACGTCGCCGGCCTGGTGTGTGTCCATTCCATCAAACACTGAAGTCCGGTTTCATCTTGTAGCGAAGGCGTCCCGCCTTCGCAGTTCCGAACTGCTCTCACGACTCGCGCGCGAATGGGCAAGGCGGGACGCATTGCCTACAGGCGCGGTCGGATCGGCTTGCTCTCGCGAAGCGGCGACGCCGGGCTGGCCCGGGTCGCCGCCGAGCGCGCGGAAGACGTCGACGGTGGCGCTGCGATGCGCGGCAAGGCTGTCGATCCTTGTGATCTCGGCGCGAACCGCGGCGCGGCGCGCGTCGAGGAATTCGAAGTAGCTGCTCATGCCTTCGTCATAGCGCGCCTCGACCAGCTCGGCGGCGACGCGCGCGTTGCGCACCTGCAGGTCACTCGCGCCGAGCGACTCCTGCGCCGCCGCGAACGCGCTGAATGCGTTCTCCGTTTCTTCCAGCGCGCGCAGCACCGTCCGCTCGTACGCGACGAGCGCGCCTTCCGCCTCCGCGCGTTCGCGCCGGATCTGCGTGCGGACGCGGCCGAGATCGAAGACGTTCCACGAGAGAACGGGGCCGGCCGACCACGACTCTCCCGACACGCCACCGAGATCGCCGAACGTGCCGGCCACGAGCCCGAAGATGCCGCCGAGGCTCAGCTGCGGGAAGAGGCCGGCGGTGGCGACGCCGATGTCGGCCGTCTGCGCCGCAAGCCTGCGCTCGGCTGCGCGTACGTCACGTCGCCGCTGCAGCAGCGCCGCCGGATCGCCGATCGCGATCGGGCGAAGCGAGAGCCCGGTCGCAGTCGTCGCTGCGGGCGTTTGCCATTGCCCCGGCGTGGCCCCGATCAGCACCGCGAGCGCGTTGCGCAGAACGCGCACGTTGTGACGCTCGTTCGCGAGAGCGAGCATGTCGCTTCCGAGCTCGGTCCGCGCGCGGGCGAGGTCGGCATCGTCGTCGACGCCTTCATCGACGCGCGCGTCGATGATTTTGACGACGTCCTCCTGGTCGGTCCGATAGCGCTCGAGCAACTCGACCCGCTCCTCCGCGGCGCGCATCAGAACGTACGTGCGCACGACTTCCGCCGCGATCACCACGCGCGTCTGCGAAAGCAGCGCTTCGGCCGCTCCGAGCTCGGCATCGGCGCCGCGTTTCAGATTGCGTACTCGGCCGAACAGGTCGATCTCCCAACCGATGTCGAGAGCGGTCGAGGCGGCTCTGCTGCCGTCGCGCGCGACGCTGAAGTGCGTGTTCGCGACGGTGACGCCTCCGGTCGGTAGGGACGCCTGCCGCGCTTCGGAGCGGATGGCCCTCGCGGCGTCTACCCGGGTCACGGCCTCGCGCAGATCGAGATTCGAGCGAAGCGCCTCATCGACGAGCTGCTCGAGCGTGGGATCGTCGAAGCGCGTCCACCACGACCTTTCCACGAACGGCTCCGGATGGAGCGCCGCGTCGTGCGTTCCGAACGCGGCGGGCGCGGCGGTGACGGGCGGTGTGTAGCTGCCGCCTGCGTGGACGGAGCCGGTCATTGTGAAGAAGGCGGTGAGAGAGATGGACAGCACGAACTTACGCAGCATGACGAACCTCCTCGGCGACTTCGGCCGCTACGGGCCGCGACGCGCCGCGACGAATCAGGTAATAGAAGAGGGGAGTGAGGAACAATCCGAAAAGCGTGACTCCCAGCATCCCCGCGAATACCGCCACGCCCATCGCATGACGCATCTCGGCACCCGCGCCACTGGCGAACACCAGCGGCACGACGCCGATGATGAACGCGAGCGACGTCATGAGGATCGGCCGGAGGCGCAGGCGGCTCGCTTCGAGCACCGCCTCCTTCGCGCCGCGGCCTTCCAGCTCGAGCGTGCGCGCGAACTCGACGATGAGAATCGCGTTCTTCGTCGCGAGCCCGACCAGAACGATGAAGCCGATCTGCGTGAAGATGTTGTTGTCGCCCCCAGTGACCCAGACGCCGAAGAGCGCCGAGAGCAGCACGGTCGGCACGACGAGCATGACCGCGAAGGGCAGCGAGAAGCTGTTGTATTGCGCCGCGAGAATCAGGAACGCGAGCAGCACCGCGATCGGGAAGACGATCAGGGCCGCGTTCCCTTCCTTCTTCTGCTGATACGTGAGCTCTGTCCACTCGAACGTGAAGCCCGGCGGCAGGTGCTCCCTCGCGAGCTCCTCCATCGCCGCCACCGCCTCGCCAGAGCTCACGCCGGGCGCCGGGGCGCCGGTGATGTCCGCGGCCGGGTAGGCGTTGTAGCGCACGACGGGATCAGGGCCGGAGTCGGGCCGGACCGTAGCGAGTGCGCCTAACGGGACCATCTCACCGGCGGCGTTCCTGGTGTAGAGGCGGCGGATCGTGTCGAGGTCCTGACGGAACGGCGCGTCGGCCTGCATGTTTACCTGATAGGTGCGGCCCAGGAAATTGAAGTCGTTGACGTATAGCGAGCCGAGGTAGACCTGCAGCGTCTCGTAGAGATCTCCGAGGGCGACTCCCTGCATCTTCGCCTTCGCGCGGTCGATGTCGACGTATGCCTGCGGCACGTCGACCTGGTAGCTGGAGAAGAGGCCGGCCACGCGCTTGTCCTGGGACGCAGCGGCGGTGAGCTTCTGCGTCGCGTCGAGCAGCGCCGCGTAGCCCTGGCCGGAGCGGTCCTGTACCTGCATCTTGAAGCCGCCGACCGCTCCGAGGCCCGGAACCGGCGGAGGCGGGAAGACCGCGACGAAACCGTCGTCGATCGCGCTGTACTTCTGGTTCAGCGCGCCGGCGATCGCGTTCGCCGAGAGTTGATCCGTGGTCCGATCCTCGAACGGATCGAGCATCACGAACATGACCGCTGCATTCGGCACGGTTGCGAAACCGTTGATCGAAAGCCCGGCGAAGCCGACGACATCCTGAACGCCCGGCTGTGCGAGCGCCTCGTCGGTCATGCGACGCAGCACCGTCTCGGTGCGATCGAGCGACGCGCCGCTCGGGAGCTGCGCGATGCCGACGAGGTAGTACTTGTCCTGCGCCGGCACGAAGCCGGCGGGTGTCTTGTGAAAGCTGACAGCCGTTAGGCCGATCAGGCCTGCGAAGACGAACAGTGCGATGGCGCTCTTGCGGAGCACACCGCCGACTCCGAGGACGTAGCGTTCGCTGCTTCGGTCGAAGAAGCGGTTGAAGGCGCGGAAGAAGCCGCCGAAGAGACGCTCGATGCCGCGCTGCAGTCTGTCCGCCCTTACGCCGTGAGGCTTGAGGAGCACGGCCGCGAGGGCCGGAGAGAGTGTCAGCGAGTTGATCGCCGACAGCACCGTCGAGATCGCGATGGTCAGCGCGAACTGGCGGTAGAACTGGCCGGTCAGGCCGCTGAGGAACGCGGTCGGGATGAATACCGCCGCGAGCACCGAGGTGATCGCGATGATCGGACCGGTCACCTCCTGCATCGCCGCGACGGCTGCATTGCGCGGCGACTTGCCGCGCGCCAGGTGGCGCTCGACGTTCTCGACGACGACGATCGCGTCGTCGACGACGATGCCGATCGACAGCACGAGTCCAAATAGCGAGAGCGTGTTGAGGCTGAAGCCGAGCTGGTGCATCACGGCGAGCGTGCCGATCAGCGACACCGGCACCGCCGCCACCGGGATGATCGATGCGCGCCAGCTCTGCAGGAACAGCAGCACGACGATGACCACGAGAAGGATCGCTTCGAAGAGCGTCTTGACGACGTTCTTGATCGAGGCGCGAACGAAGATCGTCGGGTCGTACGCGATCTTGTATTCGATGCCGTCGGGATAGTCGTGCGCGGCAAGAGTCGCGCGCACGGCGTCGGAGACGGCGATGGCACTTGCATCGGCGCTCTGGAAAATCTGGATGCCGACGGCCGGCTCGTTGTTCAGGAGGCTGCGGAGCGAGTATTGGTTCGCTCCGAGCTCGATGCGCGCGACGTCGCGCAGACGGACGATCTCCCCGCGCTCACCGACCTTGATGACCACGTCGCCGAACTCCTCGGGAGTGGTGAGCCGGCCCTGCGCGTTGACGGCGACCTGGAACGGCGCGGACGGGGCGTTCGTCGCCCCGCCGGAAACCTCGGTCGGCTGTCCGAGGACTCCTGCGGCGACCTGCACGTTCTGCTCGCGCAGCGCGCGGAGAACGTCGGTTGCCGTCAGCTGCCGCACCGCGACTTTGTCGGGGTCGAGCCAGATGCGGAGGCTGTATTCTCCGGCGCCCCACACCACGACCTCGTCGACGCCGTCGAGCTTCGCGAGCTCGTCGCGTAGCCGGAGCGTCGCGTAGTTGTGGACGTGCACGAGGTCGTACCGATCGTCGGTCGGCGTCAGGTGAACGACCATCAGCATGTCGGGTGACGTCTTCTGCGTGACGACGCCGATGCGCTGCACCTCCGCTGGCAGGCGCGGGATGGCGCGCGAGACGCGGTTCTGCACTTCGACCTGCGCCATCTCCGGGTCGATGCCCTGCGCAAACGTGACGGTGAGGGTCATGCGGCCGTCGCTAGTGGCCTGCGACGACATGTACTGCATGCCGTTCATGCCGTTGATCTCCTGCTCGAGCGGCGCGGCGACGGTCTCGGCGATCGTTTTCGGATTCGCGCCGGGGTACGTCGCGCGCACCTGCACGGTGGGCGGCATGACGGTCGGATATTCGGTGAGAGGCAGCGACTCGAGGGTCAGAAGCCCCGCGATGACGATCAGGATCGAGAGGACGCCCGCGAAGATCGGGCGGTCGATGAAAAACTTGATGAATCGCATGGCTCAACTCTCCTTGTCCATCGCGACTGCGTTAGGCGCGACGGGCATGCCGGGGCGGAGGCGGAAGAGGCCGGTCACGACGATTCTGTCGGTGGCGCTGATGCCGCTCGTCACGACGCGAAGGTTGCCTTCGCGCGCCCCGAGAGTGACGGTCCGGTATTGAAGTTTGTCGTTCTCGTCGACGATGAGGACGAATCGCTGTCCCTGGTCGGAGCCGATCGCCTCGTCGCGCACGAGCAGCGCGTTCGTCTCGTCACCGAGGGTGAGTTTCGCCGTGCCATACATACCTGGAATCACGCTGCCGTCGCTGTTGGCGAGACGCGCGCGGACGCGCAGCGTTCCGGTTCCGCGTCCGATCTCGTTCTCGACGAACGCGATCTCGGCCGGAGCGCCGTTGAAGTCGACACGCCACTTCTCCCGGGCCTTGCCGGGCTGTGAGGCGAGCGTGTTCTCGTCGACGTCGAAGCGGACGTAGACCGGGTTCGTCGCGACGACGACTGCGAGGCGGGTCTCCGGCGAGACGAGGTTGCCTCGCGTCATTTCGGCCCGGCCGATGCGGCCTGCGATCGGCGAGCGCACCTCGGTGAACGCGAGATTGAGGCGAGCGCGCTCGACGGCGGCCAGCGCCGCGGTGACGCGTGCCGAGGCGACACCGGCCGACGCGACGCGGCGATCCGCTTCCTCGCGGGAGATCGCGCGCTTCTCGACGAGGCGTGCCGCGCGCGAGCCCTCTTTCAGCGTCGCGTGGGCTTCGGCCTGCGCCTGGACGAGCGCTGCGTCGGTCTCGGCGAGAGCGGCGGCGTAGGGGCGCGGGTCGATGCGGAAGAGCACCTGTCCGCGCGTTACGCTCGCGCCTTCCTTGAAGTTGACCGCATCGAGGTAGCCCGACACCTGAGGGCGGAGCTCGACACGCTCGATCGCTTCGACCTGCGCGGGGTAGGACTGCGTGACCGCGACCTGGCGGACGAGCGGGGTAGCCACCGTTGCCGGGGAGAGATTGCCCGCGGCTTCCTGTGCGTTCGCCGCATCGGGCGTGCGCGCGTTGAACCAGAACGCGGCGAGAATGAGAAGTGCAACTGCTGCGAGTTTTTTCATTTCGACTTCCTCCTGCAGCGGCAAACGCAGCTCCCCGGCCGGTCTTACAGTCGGGAAAAGCGAAGCGGCCACGTTTCCGTGGCCGCTCGAGTTGGCTGATCCGTGGTTGTTTACCGGACGATGTCGAAGTGCCCCATCATGCCGGCCTCGTGGTGCTCGAGGATGTGGCAGTGGTACATCCACTTCCCCGGCCGATCCTCGGGGACCCAGGCGATCTTCACTGTGGTGCGCGGCGGAAGGTTGACCACATCCTCCCACGAGCGGAACGCGGGCGCCTTACCGTTGATCGAGAGCACCTGGAAGAAGAAGCCGTGCAGGTGGAACGGGTGATCCATCAGTGAGGCGTTCTCCACGTCCCAGACCTGAAGCTCGCCGACTATCACCGGCTTGTCGGTGTGGTGCGTCTCGCCGTTGACCTTGAAGTCGAGAATGTTCCGCAGGCTGGGGCCGACGCTGAACTTCACGTTCCGGGTCGGCGTCGCATCGATCGGCGCCAGGGGCTCGATCGTGCGGAGGGGCGACGGAATCGATGCGATCGACGGTTTCGCGGGCTCGACCGTCAGCGTGCCGAAGCGTTCGTTTCCGCGCATCTTGAAGGTGCTACGCAGATAGCGGAGGGAATCGATGCTCAGCGTTTGCCCTTCCTCGAACGGCCCGACGAGAATGTCGACCCGGTCCGCGGTGGGAAGCAGCACCTCGGTCGCTTCGACCGGCGACTCGATCAGGCCGCCGTCCGTGCCGATGATCTTGAAGGTCGATCCTCCGAGCGAGAGACGGATGTAGCGTGCGCTCGACGCATTGATGATGCGCCAGCGCTCGATCTGACCCGCGGCGACGGTGAGCTCCGGATCGGCTTTCCCGTTAATGAGGCGGATGTCGCCTTCACGGCCGTCATGCCGCTCGCGGAAGCCGCCGAACTTCGAGAGGCGGCCCTTCTTGTCGGCGTCGACGTCGTCGAAGACGAGAATCTGCT
The DNA here is from genome assembly GCA_051305935.1 of Thermoanaerobaculia bacterium. Classification (GTDB taxonomy): domain Bacteria; phylum Acidobacteriota; class Thermoanaerobaculia; order Gp7-AA8; family Gp7-AA8; genus JACPDH01. The sequence goes on along the minus strand of JBPPMG010000168.1, from coordinate 8,142 downwards.
CGCGGTCGACGACCGGCTCGTCGGCGCCGCGGACGATGAACGCGCCGTAGAGGCCCTTCTCGAGCTGTTCGGTCTCGTTGGCGTGTGGGTGGTACCAGAACGTGCCCGCGTCGGGAGGCGTGAAACGATAGACGAACGTCTCGCCAGGAGCGACGGGACGCTGCGTCGCCTGCGTTCCGTCCATCGCGGCGGGGACGCGGAGACCGTGCCAGTGGATCAGCGTCGGCTCGGGGAGGTTATTCGTAAATGCGATCTCGATCGGCTCGCCCTGCTTCGCCTCGATCACGGGACCGGGAACCTGGCCGTTGTAGCCATACCCGGAGATCGAGACTCCCGGCGAGACCTCCCAGTTCGTCACCTTCGCTTCGAGCGCGATGTGGACGGCGGGAGGCGCGGAAGGGTCGGGGGTGGCGGCGTCCTCCACGGGGTCGGGAGTGAACGTGTGATGAGCGTGGTGGTGATCGTGGTCTGACTTCATAGCTGTCTCCTTCACCAGGGCAAACGCAGGTACCCGGCGGGTCTTACACCCCCGAAGGAGGGGCCTGTTTCCCGCGGAAAGACGCTCGGAGACGAGTTCTGCTAGAATCCCCCTCGCTCTCTGGGCGGGCGTAGCTCAGTTGGTAGAGTAGGAGCTTCCCAAGCTCTTGGTCGCGAGTTCGAATCTCGTCGCCCGCTCCATTTCCTTCCTCCCGCGAGACTGTTGGCGTGGTGCTAACATCAACAGTCGTGAGCAATCGTGTCCCTGTCGTCCCGTTTGGCGGGAACTGGGCCGAAGTGCGCGAGGCGAAGGAGGGATACTGGGCCGCCGAGAAGGCGGGACTGACTCCCCTCGAGGCGCTGCAATTGGCGGACGACCTGCGAGCTCATGTGAAAGCGTTGCGCCCGGAGTGGCCTTCGACCGCCGAGCGAGACGCGGACATCGAGCTGCATTCCCGAGTCGCTGAGATGCTGAGACGTGTCCGCCGTCGTTGATCTTCTGGCAGCACTCGTGCCAGCGCTACGTCCTCATCTCTGCACAGGAATGCGAGCGTGCGTACCCGCGGTTCTTTCGACCGGACGCTGGAGAAAACCATGCCGATGTTTGATTTCGAGTGCCGCGAGTGCAAGGAGCGATTCGAAGAGATCGTCCATGCCGGCTCGCACGTCGTCTGCCCCGGTTGCGGGAGCGACGACCTCGCCAAGCTCTGGTCAGCGTTCGCCGTTGGCCGCGGCGGTGGATCGAGCGCCCCTCGCTGTGAACCGGCGATTGCCGCCGGCGGCGGGTGAGGGATCGGTAACCCCGGGGGCCGGGGCTGCAACTAGGTTTGTGATAGGATTTCGCTCCCGCCGGGGGCCGTTCCGAGCTTGCGAACAGGCCCCTCGGCATGCCGTCGCGGCCGCCTTGGTGGCGCTCTCGCACGGCACCGATTTCTGAATCAGCGGAGGCCACGAGATGGCTCTATTCGGCAAGGATTCGACCCCGCCGCGTGCTGCAACCCCGTCACGTTCCGATGGGTCGGCGCCGAAGGGATCTCACCTGGGTCCCGGAATCGTGATCGACGGGACGGTCAGCGGACGCGAGGACCTGTTCGTCGAGGCGACGATCCGCGGCAAGATCAACATCGAGAGCGACCTGCGCGTGGGCCCCAACGCCCGCATCGAGGCCTCGGTTCACGCGCGAAACGTGACGGTCGAGGGAACGGTGGTCGGAGAGATCTCGGCGGACGCGCGCGTGGAGCTCACCCCATCGGCAAAAGTGGACGGAAACATCAAGGCTCCCAAGATCGTCGTCGCGGAAGGGGCGATGTTCAAGGGCGCCGTGGACATGGGATCGTCAGATGCGAACCGGAAGCGCGAGGCTTCCGATCCAAAGGAGAAGAACAATGTCGGCCAACGAGACGGCAAGTCTTAACGCGAAGATGGGGCTCCGCGCCCCGCGCGATTACAAGAACTACATCAACGGCCAGTGGGTGGCGTCGAAGACGGGCAAGACCTTCGAGAGCCGCAACCCTGCGGACAACACCGACCTGGTCGGCACGTTTCAGGATTCGAACGTCGACGACGTGAACGCGGCGGTCGCCGCGGCGAAGAAGGCGTTCCATCCGTGGCGGCTGATGCCTGCCGCGCGGCGCGCCGAGTTTGTGCAGCACGCGGGCGAGATCCTGCGGCGCGACAAGGAAAAGATCGCGCGCGAGATGACGCGCGAGATGGGCAAGGTGCTCGCCGAGGCGCGTGGCGACGTGCAGGAAGCGATCGACATCGCGTTCCTGGCGGCGGGCGAAGGGCGCAGGCTCTTCGGCTACACGACTCCCTCGGAGATGCCTAACAAGTTCGCGATGTGCGTCCGCTCGCCGATCGGCGTGGTCGGGCTCGTCACGCCGTGGAACTTCCCCGTCGCGATCCCGGCCTGGAAGGGCATGGTCGCGCTCGTCTGCGGCAATCCGGTCGTCATCAAGCCGGCGTCACTGACGCCGCTCATGGTCACGCTCCTCGCAGAGGTGTTCGAGGAAGCGGGGCTTCCGGCCGGCGTGTGGAACGTCGTCACCGGTGGCGGACAGGGTGTCGGCGATCCGCTCGTGAAGCACCCCGACGTGAGGGTCGTGTCGTTCACCGGATCGACCGGCATCGGCCGCGACATCAACATCGCGTGCGCGACGGACTTCAAGCACGTCCACCTCGAGATGGGCGGCAAGAACGCGATCATGGTTCTCGATGACGCGGACGTCGACCTCGCGGTCGACGGCGCGATCTGGGGCGCGTTTGGCACGACCGGGCAGCGCTGCACCGCCTCGTCGCGCCTGATCGTCCACGAGAAGGTGTACGACGAGTTCGTCGAGAAGCTCGCGAAGCGCGCGAGCTCGATGACGATCGGCTACGGCCTCGACGAGAGCGTTCAGATCGGGCCTGCCGTGTCGAAGGGCCAGCTCAAGACCGACTCCGACTACGTCGCGATCGGCAAGGGTGAAGGCGCGCGGCTCGTCAGCGGCGGAAACGTCGTCACCGACGCGCGCCACGGCTTCGACTGCTCGAAGGGCTTCTTCCACGAACCGACGGTCTTCGCCGACGTCAAGCCCGACATGCGGATCGCGCAGGAAGAGATCTTCGGACCGGTGACGGCAGTCATCAAGTGCACGTCGCTCGAGCAGGCGATCGAGATCCAGAACGGCGTGAAGTACGGCCTTTCGTGCTCGATCTACACGCGCGACGTCAACAAGGCGTTCGTCGCGATGCGCGACACCGACACCGGGCTCTTCTACGTGAACGCCCCGACGATCGGCGCCGAGACGCACATGCCGTTCGGCGGGAACAAGGAAACGGGCAACGGGCATCGCGAGGCTGGCGTCGCCGGCATCGACGTCTTCACCGAGTGGAAGTCGATCTACGTCGACTACTCGGGAGCCCTGCAGCGCGCGCAGATCGACAACGCCGAGTAGTTCTACGACAATCAAACGAGTGAGACGAGGCCCGCGGCATTGCGCCGCGGGCCTTCGCACAGGAGGAGACATGGACGAGAACAGCTCCAGCGCCCCCACGATCAAGCAGGTCCTTTGCCCCGTGTGCAACATGCTGGTCGACCCGCGTGAAGTGACGGAGAAGATCGAGCACGGAGAGCACGTGCACTACTTCTGCTCGGCCGAGTGCCGCATGGAGTTCGAGAAGGACCCGAAGAAGTTTCACTGAGGGGGCGTGGGGGGCGGTTGTTAGTTGTTAGGCAGGCAGGCAAGTGCTGAGTGCTGAGTGCTGAGTGCTGAGTGCTGAGTGCTGAGACGCACGGGTAGCCTGTCATCCCGAGCGAAGCGAGGGATCTGCAAGAGAGCTACTTGATCGCTTCCTCAGCTCGAGAAGTGGTTCAGGTGAGAAGTCGCGATTGCTGCTGAGGTATCGGTCACGAAGCCGTTTTGCAGATCCCTCGCTTCGCTCGGGATGACGTCTGGCCTGCTTGTCGCCTCTCGCCTCTCGCCTTTCGCCTAACAACCAACAACTAACAACTAACTCCCCCCCTACCGTCCCGCCCTCTGCCGCATCTGCGCGGCGGCGCGCTTGTCGCCGAAGGCGTCGAGGGTGCGCGCGGCAAGCTCGTAGCTTTGCGGCTCGGGATTCGCGCGCACGAGCTGCTCGAGCGCGTTGCGCATGCGGCCGGGACGGCCGGTCAGGTAGTAGAGGATCGCGAGGTTCGCGTAGGCCTGGCGGTTGTGCGGAAACGCGGCGATCTCGCGCTCGTACGCGGCGATCGCCTCCGCCGGCATTTCCTTCTGCGCGTACGTGTCGCCGCGAAGGAACTCGAGTCCGTAAACGGGTCCGAGCCCCTGCGCGGTGCTTCGGCGCTCGGCGTCGGCGATCGTCGCGAGCGCGTCGTCGAACCGGCCGCGCTTCTGCAGGATCTCCGCGTAGACGATCCGCGGTGAGACGAGCGAAGCGCCCGCTGCGTCCATCGACGCGCGGGCCTCGCGCTCGGCGTCGTCGAGGTTGCCCTCGAGGAGGGCGACGCGCGCGAGCGCTTCACGGGAGCGCGCGGGATCGAGGCCGAGCGCGAGCTCGGCGTGCGATCGAGCCTGCGCGAAGTCGCCCTTTGCGAGATGCACGTCGGCGGCCGCCAGGGCGAGGTCGGAAGACAGGCGCGAGGAGCGGGTAATCGCCTCGCGATAGGCGGCGATCGACTTGTCGAGCTCGCCCGCTCCGCGGTAAACCTCGCCGAGCTTGATCCAGACGTCGATCATTCCGGGATGCTCGCGCACGACCGGCTCGAGCACCTTGGCCGCCTCGGCGAACTTGCGTTCACCGGTCAGCCGGAATCCCTCCTCGATGCTCCCCATCTGCCGGATGGCGACTTTGGGATCGGGCGCGTCCGCGCTGCTGCTCGTGCGAGTCGACCCGACGTAACCGAGCGCCGCGAGTTTTTTCGCGGTCTCGGGATCGACCTCTTCGACCTCCTCGATTCTCGTCGAGTACGCCTCGAGCTGTTTGCGCCGCGCGGCCGCGGTGCGTCGCTCGTCGGCGATGATGTTCTTCGTCTCTCGCGGATCGGCAGCGACGTCGAAGAGCTCCGGCGCAGGCGATTCGATGAAATGCCAGCGCTCGTCGACCATCGACTGGAGCGGGCTCCAGCCGAGCTGCAGTTGAGGATAGAGCGACTCGCTGTAGATCTGACGCGACTCCGGAAGGGCCAGGAGTGAATCACCCGCGAGCCCCTTCGGGCGATCGATGCCGAGCAACTCCGCCATCGTCGGCACGATGTCGATGAGCTGTGCCGGCGCCTCGACTGAAGTTCCCGCGCGCTCGCCGCCCGGGAGCTTCATCAGCATCGGGACGTGGATCGCTTCGCGGTAGATGAGGATCCCGTGCTGCATCTCGCCGTGGTCGCCGAGCCCCTCGCCGTGGTCCGAGACGACGAGGATGATCGCGCGGTCGTAAATCCCGGTCGCGCGGAGGTGGTCGAGAAAGTCGCCGACGATGAAGTCGGCGTACGCGACCTCGTCGTCGTACGCGTCGTATCCGCGACCTCGGAACGCCTCGGGTGCAGTCCACGGCGCGTGCGGCTCGTAGATGTGCAGCATCAGAAAGAAGGGAGAGCCCCCGTGGGAGTCGACCCAGCTCTTCGCGAGCCGCGCGGTCTGCGCGCCGTCGCGGACGTGCTCGCTGACGGGAAGCCCGGGCGCCGGCGTGACCGAGGCATCGTAGTCGTCGAAGAGAGCGCCGAGACCCGTCTCGCGGCGCAGCACGAACGACGAGACCATCGCAGCCGTCGCGTAGCCTTGCTGCTTCAGGAGTCCAGGAAGTGTGGCGTGCTCACTCTGCCGGAAAGTAAAACCGAGGTTGTTGCGGACGCCGTGCTCGGGAGGAAGAAGACCGGTGAGCATCGAGACATGAGCGGGGAGTGTGAGCGGCGCGTGGCTGTATGCGTTTTCGTAGAGGATCGCGTCGCCGCGAAAACGGTCGAGCGCGGGGGTGGTGACGCGGGTGTAGCCGTAGGCGGGGAGACGATCGGCGCGAAGCGTGTCGATCGAGATGAGTATGACGGGGGCGTTAGGGTAGCGAGGCGCGTCGCTCGCCGTTTCGGTCTTGCCGCACGATGCGAAGACGAAGAGGGACAGAAATGCGGTGGCCGCGATTCTGCGCGTGGTGTGGAAGGGTGTCGCCATCGTGTCTCCCGCTGACGCAACTTGGGCGAGCGGGACCGAATTTCCGTCCGTAGGGGCGACCCGATGGGTCGCCCGTTCAAATTCCGCTCCAACCGAGGGACAGTTCGCTTTGAATGTGCTTTTCGTTCAATCTGCCCGATCGCAAGTCGAACCGACTGGCCCGCTGGGACTACCGATGGGGTGGCATCTACTTCGTGACGATTTGTACGGCCAATCGTCAGAGTCTTTTCGGAAGTGTCGAAGACGACGAAGTGGCTCTGAACGCGTTCGGCCAGATCGCGGAGGAGGAATGGCGGCGTACGGCGGACGTGCGGCCGGAGGTCATGCTGGGCGAGCACGTAGTCATGCCGAATCACTTGCACGGTCTGATCTCGCTCGGCGAAACGGACGCGACGGAATCGAGGATTTCGTCGACGCTGCAGGCAGGTTCGCTCGGCGCAATCGTCGGTCAGTTCAAGGCGCGAGTCGCGAAACGGATCAATGTGCTGCGCGGTCGGTCGTCGCCGGCGATCTGGCAGAGGGGCTACTTCGACCGGATCATTCGAGATGATGCTGAACTTCAGGCGATTCGAGAGTACATCCTGTCGAATCCCGCGCGATGGACATGGGATCACGAGAATCCTGATCGGTAGACGGAACGCACAGACGAGGCAACGGGCGACGCACCGCGTCGCCCCTACGAAGGGACACAAAAAAGCCCCGGCTCTTTCGAGCCGGGGCCTCGGTGCTTCGGGGTTAACGCGTTCGACTAGAAGCGGACGCCGAACGAGAAGCGATACGAACGGGCCAGCTGATACGACGCAGGTCCGGTCGGATTGCCGAATGCCGCGCCCTTCTGCCAGTGAGCTCCCATCGTGCGGCAGGTTGCCGCGGCCGCGCCCTGCGGGCACTCGATGAGCTGATCGACCGGCGTCGTGAACGGGTTGAACGGAGTGAAGGTCGCGCTGTTGCCCGACGAGTTCACGGTCGTGTTGACAGCGACGACTTCCTGTTCGTAGAAGGCGTTCAGCAGTTCGCCTTGTACGAAGAACTCGGCCTTCCAAATCCTTGGGAAGGAGTAGTTCAGCGACAGGTCGGTGCGGGTGACGTCTTCGAGCTCGAATTCGCCGCGATCGCTGAAGAAGTACTGGCCGTCCTCCGGCGCCGCGACGTACTTGGTGATGTCAGGAGCACCGTCGTAGCTGACCGTGTCGATCCGTCCGATCGCCGAATAATTTTGCCCGGAGTCGAAGCTCTGGAGGAGCGAGACGTTCAACGCACCGAACGCCGACGGCATCGGGATGTCGTATCCAACCCAGGCGCGAATACGGTGCGGCTGGTCCTGAGCGAGGTTGCCTTCGAGGAGGCGGCGATCGTAGTTGAGGTACTCCGAGTAATAAATCGAGCCCGGGGTGTTGCCGACCGTGCCGCTAACCGCCGACTCCTGCTCGTCGTTGCCTTCGAGCGTCGAGTAGGTGTAGTTGAAGCCGATGTTGAAGCGGTTCGGGCGCCACGCGCTCTGCAGCTGGATGCCGCGGTACTCGCGAACGATGTCATTGGTGTTCTGGACGATCGAGACGTCGTGCTGGATGCCCAGGGGGTCAGTCAGAACCGGCGTCGACTGGTCGACCCGGAAGGCGTAGAAGTCGTTCCAGTCGCGCATGATGCCGTCGACCTTCACGTACGCGTTGTTGCCGATCTGCGTGCTGAACCCGAGCACGTATTCCGTGACCGTCGGCGACGAGAGCGTGTTGGCGATCAGCGAGTCGAAGCCCGGAACGGAGTGGCCGCGGCGCGCCGGATGGAGCAGGGCGAGGTTCGGGTTGGCGTCTGACGGCAGTCCGCCGTTCGCTTCGAACCAGGACTGCACGACCGCCAGCGCCTGGCGCGTGTCGAGGAGCTGATTGGCCGGCGTGCCCGCGGGATTGATCGCCGGACCCTGGTACGCGTAGTAGATGTATGCCGGGCTGCCCGCCGACTGTGCGCCGGTGGCCGGACCATCGACGACGCGCGAGACGTACTCGTTGTACGAGGCGCTCAGGCG
>JBPPMG010000153.1:0-2592 GCA_051305935.1 Thermoanaerobaculia bacterium | reverse complement strand
GACTCTGTCACGCAGCATCCGCAGCCCGTCATCGGATAGGAATGGCGAAACGATCAGCGCACGTTTGCCCCGAAGGTTGGGCACGCCTGCGCCGGGAATCCCGAAGACATGGAAGGCGATGCTCCTCATCGGGTCGGGTCGTTCCCACACGATGCCTCGCCAGCGCTCGGCGAGCTCCTCGACGCGCCTGCGCCTCCCTTCCTCCACTGGCTGCACCGCGAGCGAAGGCAGTCGGCGGAGAAGGTCGACCAGCGGACGATTCACGGCCGCGGCTGCACGCTTCTCGCCCTGGCCTGCGGGTACGCCATCAAGCCGAACCACAACATCCCAGCTGCGATCGGCAGTGAGGTTGCGACTTGCGCACAGGAATCGGTACGCGGTCTGTTCTCCGGCGCGGAACTCAAGAAACCACACCTTCGGGTGGAAGAGCCCCCGCCGAACTGTCACCGGGTGGATCATCGGTTCGAGGAACGCGACGAGATCAGAGCGGGTGCCCATCGAGAGCTCGCCGGCCTGTGCGAAGACGTCGACCCGGTCGGCTGCTCGACGGATCGCATCGAGCACACCGAGCGTGTCGTCCTGCGCCGAGAGCCGGTGCGACGCGAACGACAGCGGCACGGCCAACGCGGTGGCGAGGTCCAGGGTGAAGGTCGTGCCGACGGCGTGCGAGAGCTCGAATCCGGTCGGCGGCTTGAGCTGCTCGGTGAGCGCAGCGCGGGACTGAGGCTCAAGCATCGATGACCTCCGACCCGCGGTCGAGACCATCGTGAATGTCGAGCAGGATGCCGCGCACTTGCGGCCATCGATATACGAGTGCTCCCGAACCGGAACTTCCGCCCCAGGTAGCGAGGCGTGCGCGGTTGCCGAGACGCGCCTGAGCGCCTTTGTGCTGCCGTTCACGCCGTGACATGAATGTGCGGGCTGCGTCGCTGTCGATGATCGACGCAGGGTCTGCGTCGGCGAGCAGGTCGCGCCAGCCCCTCACGAAACGCCGAGAGTTGATGTTGATCGGCGATCCGCGCGTGAGCTCGACACGCGCGAGGAGTGACTCCAAGTCCCAGGTGTCGAGGTCCACCATCGTGGGCAGCTCTTCCACCCAGGTGGCAAGGCGATCACGGAACCCCTCCGCGGGATCAGCGAGAATGTCGTACCCGGCGTCCTGATACTCCTCGGCCAAGAGGAGGTTGTAGAGCAACTGCGCGCCGTGCATCAACGCCGAGAATGCGCGCGCGTCGGAGAGCATGTGTCGCGCCGCGCCGTCGACTCCGATCGCAGCGGGATCCGCCCATGGCGCGCGACTCTCCTCCGCGGGTGGCTGTACGGCGAGGTGAGCGAAAAGCGTTCCGGATGCCGCGTCGAGGATTCGATCGCGAAGCCACGCTGCTTCGTCGGGTCGGAGCGCGAATCCATCAGGAATCGACTTCGGAAAGCCCTCCGGTGGCGAAGGGAGTGTCGTTGACCACGCGTGGAATCGGCTTCCCGATGCGTCGCCGAGATCGTCCGGCGAGGTGCTCAGGCCATCGAGTCGGAGAGCGTCATCGCGAGACAATGAGGGATCGGCCAGGATGCCGTAGTGCCTCAGCATCGACCAGTAGATGACCGAGGGCAGGTTCTTCAGCGCTTCGCCGGCTTGCATGCCGAGAAGTCCGGCGTAGTCGCCGGCATCTTTGATCGCGTGGATGATGTCCCGCTCGTACCGGTCCGCATCTGCGACAGGATTCGGGCGACCGGATGCCTTCATGTACGCCCATGGCACGAACAACAGGTAGCGCGCGCGGGTGAGCAGGGTCGAGGTGCCGGGGAAAAGAGAGTCCGAGATGGCGTCGCGGATCTGTCCGAGGCCGAGCTCGTCGCGGCTCTCGCGGTCGGCGAACAGCCGGATGATGTCGCGCATGCGGCGTTGCTCCTCGCTCGACGCGTCGAGCCACGAAATCAGCGATGGAATAGCGAGATGTCAAGCCACCGCAACGATCAGCCCGCGCGCATCTCGCTCGATTCGGCCGGATGAGATGCCGGTCTTGAGCGCCAGATCGAGTCGAGACGCAATCCCATCGGTCATACGCTTCCCGCCGAAGAGAGCGAGCGCTTCGCGCTTGACCTCATCCTCATTCATCCCGGCCCCGAGCTCGGCCACGATCGCCATAGCGTTCGCTATCTCTTCGAGCGGAACGTGGTCGAAGTTCCGCCCGTCTCCGGGTTGGCTTCTACGCACCTCGCGCCACACATTCGGTTCGATCTCGGCAGGCCAAGCGCAAGATCGGTCGCCGACCCGACTGTACTCGTCAGGGAGACAGCGCAGGATCGCCTGCGATCGGGCCGCTGCTACCCGCGACAGCCCGAAGGACTCCGCGACGAGCTTGACGAGGCGGATCTTGTGGATCGGACCCTCCGCCTGGACCACGTTTCGGATCACCACTCGGACCTTCTCCGTCGCCGCGGGGGACGGTAGTCGGTCGAGAGAGTCCGTCGTACCCGACCGCGAGGGTTGCCACGCGACGAACTGGCGAAGGTGCGGGTGGCGAATCTCCGTCGTCGCGGCCGTCGTCGCAACTGGCGGGGTCGTGGCTTGCCGTACCTGGTCGGCATCGGCAC
>JBPPMG010000145.1:0-2184 GCA_051305935.1 Thermoanaerobaculia bacterium | reverse complement strand
TGACGCGCTGCTCGCGAAGAATCCCGGCCTCTCGGTCGAGAACTTCGGCGAGGTCGCGGACCTGACCGTCGTCATCGATGCCTATCGAACGTTCTCGCTCTTCGCGCGGCCGCGGCTGCTCGTCGTGCCCGAGATCAACGCCTTCATCTCTCGCAAGGAACTGCTGGCGACGTACGAAAAAGCGGTAGGCGACTGGAAGTCGGCGAAGACGGACCGCAAGCGCGACTCCGCGCTCGCGAAGTTCCTCCACACCCTCGGTCTCGCCGGGCTCGACACCGACGCCACGGAGAGCGAGATCGCGCGCGGCCTCGGCGTCGAGGCGACGCAGACGCTCTCCGACATGCTCGCCATCGCGAAGGCTGGGGGAAAGCGTGCCTCGCGCGGCGAGAGCGACGCAGCGCTGCTCGCCGAGGCCGCCAACAACGGCGGAGCGCCCGCGACGACACTCCTGATGAAGACCGGCGCGATGCCCGACGCCTCGGCGACGATCGACGCGATCGACCGCGCCGGCGCCGTCGTCCTCTGCGACCTCTCGCGCGACAAAGTGCCGACCGTGCTCGACCGCGTCATCCGCGAGGTCGAGGAGGAGTCCGGGGCGACGTTCGACGCCGCCGCCGTCACCGCGATGCGCCAGCGCCTCGGCATCGAGCGGATGCTCGCCGACAAGTACTCGAAGGAGATCCCCGACATCCGTCTCTTCCTCAACGAGGCGATGCGACTCGCGACCTACGCGGGCGAAGGGAAGCGTGTAACGGCAGCGATCGTCGGGCAGGAGATCGCCGAGGTGGCGGGAGGCGCTCGTTTCGAGTTCGCCTCGCTCGTCACCGAGGGCAAACCGGTCGAGGCGATCGCGAAGCTGCGTGATCTCGTCGCGCAGTCGCGCCGGGACGACCCGTCGATCCCCGCCGAGGTCGCGTTCGGCCGCTTCATCTTCCCTCTCGCCGACGAGCTCCGTCAGATGCTTGCGATTCAGTCGTTCTGCCGTCAGAGAGGCATCGACGCGAAACGCGGCGTCCCCTACCCCACGTTCAAGGATCGCCTCGCGGACGACATCAACGCGTACCTCGCGGAGAACGGAATCTCGAAGCAGCGGGCGCATCCCTTCCCTCTCCACAAGCGCTTCGAGGCGTCGCGCCGTTATCGCGAGCAGCAGCTCGTCGATGCGCTGGCGGAGCTGGCGCGGCTAGAGGTCTCGCGCAAGTCGGGCGGAACCGCCGCCGAGCTCGGGCTCGAGATGGCGGTGCTGCGGCTGGGAACGAAGTGATGTGGACTGCGAAAGCAAAGCTTTCGCCCTTCCTCGCCGAAGCGTGAGCTTCGGCGTTTACCTTGAAGGTCTCCACCGCGGAAGCTCCGCTTCCGCGAGGAAGAGCGAAAGCTCCGCTTTCGCACTCCACATGCCTGCCTCATAATCGCGTCGTGTTCGACGGCGTGACTCGAGAGCAGTGGAAGTCGCTACTGGCCGCGATGACCGGCTGGATGCTCGACTCGATGGACTTCCTGCTCTTCACCTTCGCGATCGGCGCGATTCAGGCCGAGTTCGGCCTGCCGTCGCGATCGATGGGGATGCTCATGTCGGTCGCGCTCTTCGCAGGTGCGGCAGGAGGCATTCTCTTCGGGCGGCTTGCCGATCGCTTCGGCCTCGTGCGTGCGATGACGTGGAGCATCGTCCTCTACTCGTTCGCCACGGGTGGACTCGCCACCTCGCAGGGGCTCGCGGCGCTCATCTTCTGGCGCGTGCTCGTGGGGCTCGGCATGGGAGGCGAGTGGGCGTGCGGATCGGTCCTCGTGGCGGAGACCTGGCCCGCGAAGCATCGCGCGAAGGCGATCGGCCTCATGCAGTCGGGATGGGCGATCGGCGCGCTCGCTGCCGCGGGCCTGACTGCCCTCATCCTCGAGCGCTACGGCTGGCGCTCTCTCTTCGTCGTCGGCCTGATCCCGTCCTTCGTGGCGTTCTTCATCCGACGCCACGTCAAGGAGCCGGAGATGTGGACGGCGCAGGAGAAGCGCGGGGGGACAAGGCCCCGCTTCTCCGAGCTCTTCTCCCCGACGCGTCTCAGGCGCACGGTCATCGCCTCGCTGCTCGCGAGCAGTGTGCTCGTCGCGTACTGGGGGCTGATGACGTGGCTGCCGTCGTTCCTCGCCACCCCGATCGACAAGGGCGGCGCGGGACTGACCGTGACGAAG
>JBPPMG010000143.1:0-7115 GCA_051305935.1 Thermoanaerobaculia bacterium | reverse complement strand
ATGAAGAAGCTCCGCTCGGGCTCGGGCTCGGGCTCGGGCTCGGGCTCGGGCTCGGGCTCGGGCTCGGGCTCGGGCTCGGATTCAGCCGGCCCATTCTTCATTCCTCATTCTTCATTCGACAGTCTTCATTTCGGTTTTCACTCCGCATTCCGCATTCCGCAATCCGCATTTCCCGCTCGTCTTCCTCGGCCATCGCCGCAAGGCGCGCGCGGTCGCGGCGGATCCGCGCGGTCGTCGCCCACGTCGCGAGCAGGGTGATCAACCCCCAGAGCACGACCGAGCTCGAAAGCAGCGGTAGCCAGCGATTCCAGAAGCTCCGCCGTCGCCAGAACTCGAGCTCCGCGGTCTGAACTGTCTTTCCCGTCACGCGCACGAATGCGTGCTCGAACGGCGCTCCGTCTTTGACGCGTGCGAGAATTCCGGCCACCGATTCGGTGCCCTCCCGCTGGAGCAGGTCGTTCACGAACGCTCCGGAGAGAGCGTACGCGCGGCCGATCGAAGGCTCGCCTGCGCCGAACATCTCGTCGACACGGGAGAACGACATCTCGCCGCCGCGCGCGAGCGTCAGGGTGACCATCGAGCGATCGCCAACGCTCCAGCTCTCACCCGCCACGGTCGCAACTCCCTCGTTGAACCATCTCGGAATCTCGCCTCCGCCGGCGGCCCGCTCGATCAGCACGTGTGCAACCTCGTGCCTCAACAGCTCTTCCATTCCGTCGATCGGATACCGAGCCGCGCGCTGCGGGAACACCACCACGAAATCCTCGGCAGGGACCGCGTATCCGGAAATCCAGGCAGGGGTCTTTCTCGCCAGCTCCGAGCTCTCCGGAGCGACGAGCACGAGGATCGGCGGGCCGGCGTCCTCGACGCCCACCAGGTTCATCACCGTGTCGAACCGCTGCGGATCGGCCGCGCGGATGCCGCGCGCAATCCCCTCCATGCCGTCACCCGCGCGAACGTCGAGCTCGACGCCGGCGCGAGCCGCCGGTGCGATCAGGAGGAGCAGCAGCGCAGCGCAGGCGAATTGAGACTCGAAAACTGAGAATTGAGAGATCGCACCGGCCACGGCTCCGCACGTCCGACGAAGCAGCAGCGTCAGCGGGTAATCCGCCAGGTTCCTCATCGCTCGGCTCTCAACGCCTCATTCTCGGTTTCGACCCGGTTGTGCGCGCCGTACGCCATCTCTCAATTCTCAATTCAGACCTCGGGCCTGGCAATTTCCCAGACCTCCCCCAGCGTCGCGTAGAGCGAACCGCCGAGACGCGCGACGGGAGCGACCTTGCGTGGATCGACGCGGCCACCGGTGAGTACATCGTCCGAGACGTGCAGCAGGACCACCTCGGCCAGCACGAGCGAGGTCGCCAGGCTCGGCGCACCAACTTTCACTACCTGAATCGCTCGACACTCGAAGGCGATCGGACACTCACCAACGCGAGGCGGACCCACCAGTTCCGAAGGCACGCGCGTCAGGCCGGAGAGGTCGAACTCGCTGACATCCGGTTCGTAGTCGCCGGAGGTTCTCACCATCAGCTCGGCGATCGAGCGGGGAACGATGTTGATCACCAGCTCCCCCGTCGCCTCGATGTTGCGGATCGTGTCCTTGAGAACGCCGGCGCGCTTCGGGCCGATCGCCACCGAGAGCACCGGCGGAGTCGACGACACTCCGTTGAAGTACGAGAACGGCGCCAGGTTCACGACCCCCTCGGGGGAGACGGTCGAAACGAAGGCGATCGGACGCGGCAACACCGTCGCGGTCATCCACGCGTACCGCTCGCGCGTCGAAAGCGGCGTAAGATCGATGATCATCTTCTCTCCTCTCGTTCCGCCTTCCGGGGGACGGAGCGGCTGCTCTCGAACGATAGACCCGTGTGCGCCGCCTCGAAAGGTACTATTTCGCTGGGGGCCGTGGGCAGCGTGACTGCAACCCATCTCAGCTTCGAGTCCGTCGACCACGTCGAGATCGCCATCGCCGACTATCGCGGCTGCTCTACCGACGAGTTCCTCCGGAGGGTTCGTGTCGTGCGCGACTGGATTGTCCTACAGCCGCCTCGATCCGTCCTCATGATGACTCTCGGCGCCGGCGTAGGCTATCGGCCGGACGCCATGCGTGAGCTCGTGACCATTCTCCGGGAGACGAAGCCGCACATTCGAGCGAGTGCTGCCGTCGGTCTCGGCCATCTCACGCTCCTGATCCGCGTGCTCAATCACCTCTCGGGACGCAGCGTCCAACCGTTCGATTCGGTCGCGGACGCGCGTCGGTGGCTCGTCGAGCAGGCCGCGCTCGACGAATCGGCCTGAACTCGCGCCCTGGCCTCACGCCACTGCTCCGCGGCGAAGCTTCGCCAGCGCACTCGCAACGAGGAAGAGCGCGAGCCCGATGAGAAGCGACGACGCGATAGCGTTCGCGAACGCCACGTCGAGGCCCTTCGCCGTCTCGATGCTCGAGAGCGCGATTTTCGCAAGCGCCCACAGGGTGATCGTCAGGACGAACGCCATCGGCACGAGAGTGAAGGCGATCCGCTGCCGCGCCTCGTGAAGCCACGCGGAGATCGCCAGAAGCGTCAGCGCCGCAAGCAACTGGTTCGACGCACCGAAGAGCGTCCAGAACCTGACCCAGCTTCCTTCCGGCGCGTAGACGATGAACCAGACCGGCACCGCGACGGTCGCGATCGTCGCGGCGGCCGCCCCCGCGCGCGAGCGCCAGCCGAAGAGCTCCTGAAGGATGTAGCGCCCGAGCCGCGTCGAGACGTCGAGCGTGTCGAAAACGAAGGTCGAGAACGCCATCGCGCCGAAGGTGATCGCGAAGTTCCGGTGCTCCTCACCGATGATCAGCGTCATGAACTCGCCGATGCCGTTGCCGTAGATCGTCCCCGGCTTGAGACCCTTGAGCTGGTCGCCCGTCATGATCATGACCGTCACCAGCGCGATGAACGCCACGAACCCCTCGGCGAGCATCGCTCCGTAGCCGACCGGTCGGATGTGCGATTCCCGGTCGACTTGCTTCGAGGTCGTCCCCGAGCAGACGAGGCCGTGAAACCCCGAGCAGGCGCCGCATGCGATCGTCACGAAGAGGAACGGGAAGAGCGTGCCGGTCATCCCGCCGATGTCCCACGACTTGAACGCCGGCTGCTCGATTTCGTAGCCGCCGAAGAGGACTCCGATGACACCGAGCGCCAGCGCGCTGTACAGGATGAACCCTCCCAGGTAGCCGCGCGGCTGCAGCAGGAGCCAGACGGGGACGACCGAGGCGAGCGCGCAGTAGACGAGGATGAGGATGCCCCACGCCTTCGCGTCCATGAGAAACGTCGTCGAGATCTTCGTGCCGAGCCAGACGACACCGAACGCGGCGGGAACGAAGATGGTCGTCTGCAGCCAGAGCGGCGGCCGGAGGAAACGCTCCACGAGCCCCATCACGAGCGAGAGCGCGAGGTACATGATGCTCGCCGCCGCGACCGCGCCGCCCGGGTTGAAGGCGACGCTGACCCCCTCCAACTCCTCGGTTTTCCCCACGAAGCTCGCCGCGGTGATGTCGGCGAAGGCGACGATGACGTAGATGAGCGCGATCCAGATGAATGCCATCATCGCGAGCCCGGCGCGGGTCCCGAGATGATCGCGCGCGATCTCCGCGACCGAGCGCGCGCCGTGCCGCACCGAGGCAGCAAGAGCGGCAAAGTCGTGGACCGCGCCGATCAGGATCACGCCTAACGCAATCCAGAGCAGGCAGGGAAGCCAGCCGAACGCCTGACAGGCGATGATCGGTCCGGCGATCGGGCCCGCCGCCGCGATCGCGGAGAAGTGCTGCCCGAAGAGGTAAAACGGCCTCGTCGGAACGAAGTCGACGCCGTCGCTCTGCGCGTGCGCCGGCGTCGGCCGCCCGTCGTCGAGCGCGAACTGCCGCTCGATCCATCGCCCATAAACGAGATAGCCCGTCACGAGCACTCCGAGGAAGCCGACGGCAAGGAGCGCGAGAGTCATGTGTGCGACGTATTCAAACGGAAATGCGGCACAAAGACCAGAGACCGAAGGTCAAAGGTCAAAGGTCAGAGCAGGCGAGAGGCGATGAGGCGAAAGGCGAGAGGGCGATGAGTAGTTTCGCGTCCGTCAGTTGCTCATCTTCCGCCGCACCGTCTCTTCGCTGAGCGGCGCAAGCCGGATCGCGTCGAGGCCTTCAAGGAAGTCGCAGGTGCTGTTGCCGCAGTCGTCGCTGCAGGCGATGAAGAGCACGTCGTCTCCCGCCTCGTGAGCGTCGCTTCCCGTCTCGCAAACGACCGCCGTCACGACGGTGCCGCCGCTCTCGATCTCGACGCTGCATCCGAGGAGCTTTTCGAGATTCGTGTCGTGCGACGCGAGCGTCGCGCCGAAGTCGACCACCGGAGCGTCGCGCTCGAGTCGCCGCCCGCACCAGCAGCACATGTCGTAGACGACTTCCTCGAGATCGATCGTACCCATTGCGGTTTCGGGCCTCTTCTCCGTTTCGGCGCAGATTATACGGATCCGCCGCAACTCGCGCTCTCCATCGATGGGCAGGAACCAGAATCGGGAATCGTCCAGCCGCCGCTCCCCGTCGACGTCACCATCCTGCCCGCCTTTCGCCGTTCGCCTTTCGCCTGCTCTGACCTTTGGCCTCTGGCCTGCTCTCCGCCTCTCGCCTCTCGCCTCCTCGCCTGCTTTGACCTCTGACCTTTGACCTGCCTCACGAACAATGACCTGTGATCCACGCCCTGCGACGCATGGGCTGCCGCCCGTAAGCTGAATGTAACCCGCCTGTGGTAACAAGGCGCGAGCAGTCCATCCCGGAGGCAAACGTGAGTAAATTCTCCCTGTCGTTCGCCACACTCATTCTCGTCGCCACTCCGCTCCTCGCGAGCGACCGGCCGGCGGTCCACTATCCCGCGACTCCCACGGTTCCCCACGCGGACAGCTACCACGGCACGACCGTTGCCGATCCGTACCGCTGGCTCGAGGACGACGTTCGCGTCTCCGGCGAGGTCGCCAACTGGGTCGCAGCCCAGAACGAGGTGACGTTCCGCTACCTGGAGGCCATTCCAGAGCGCGACGCGATCCGCCGCCAGCTCACCAGGCTCTGGAACTACGAGAAATACACGACCCCGGGGAAGGAAGGGGGGCGCTACCTCTTCAAGAAGAACACAGGGCTGCAGAACCAGGACGTTCTCTACGTGCAGAGCTCGCTCACCGAAGAGGCACGCGTGCTGCTCGATCCGAACACGTTTTCGAAGGACGGCACCGTCGCCCTGGTCGGCACATCGGTCAGCCGCGACGGGAAGCACATCGCCTACGGCACGAGCGAGGCCGGCTCCGACTGGCAGGTCTGGCGCGTGATGGAGATCGACTCCGGCACGATGCTCCCCGACGAGCTTCGCTGGATCAAGTTCTCCACGCCTCGCTGGACCCCGGACGGCAAGGGCTTTTTCTACGGCCGCTATCCGGAGCCCGCCGCGGGCGAAACCTACCAGAAGCTCGCACAAAACAACGCGCTCTACTACCACCGGCTCGGCACGGCGCAGTCGGACGACGCGCACGTCCTCTCGCTTCATGACGAGCCCGACTGGGACTTTTCGTCGCAGGTGAGCGAGGACGGCCGCTGGCTCGTCGTCACAGTTTCGGTGACCACCCATCCGATCTACCAGGTCTGGTATCGCGACCTCCTCGACCCGTTCTCCGGCTTCACCGAGCTCTTCAAGGACTTCACGAACGAATACACATTCATCGGCAGCGACGGAACCGTCTTTTACTTCAAAACCGACGACGGCGCCCCGCGCGGCCGCGTCGTCGCGATCGACGTGAAGAATCCCGCTCGGGAGAGCTGGAAGGAGATCGTCGCCGAGAGCCGAGGCACGATGACTGACGCGTCGCTCGTCGGCGGCCAGTTCATCGTGGAGTACCTCGAGGACGCGAAGAGCGTTGTACGCATGGTGAGCCAGGACGGCACTGTCGTGCGCCCGATCGATCTGCCAGGCATCGGCGTGGCGAGCGGCTTCGAAGGAAAGCCCGACGACCCCGAGACCTTCTTCACCTTTCAGAACATGACTACTCCGCCGACCGTCTATCGTTTCGACGTCGCGACCGGCGAGCGTCGCGAGCTCTTCCGGTCGAAGGTCGCGTTCGACCCGAGGCAGTTGGAGACGAAGCAGGTCTTCTACGAATCGAAAGACGGGACGCGCGTGCCGATGTTCATCGCGCACCGCAAGGGGCTGAAGCTCGACGGGATGAACCCGACGCTGCTCTACGGCTACGGCGGCTTCAACATCTCGCAAACGCCGTCCTTCTCGGCCTCGCGCGTCGCCTTCATCCAGATGGGAGGCGTCGTCGCGGTCGCGAACCTGCGCGGCGGGGGCGAGTACGGTCGCGAGTGGCACGAGGCGGGAACGAAGCTCCGCAAGCAGAACGTCTTCGACGATTTCATTGCCGCCGGCGAGTGGCTCGTCGAGAACGGCTACACGCGCCCTGCGAAGCTCGCCGTCCAGGGAGGCTCGAACGGCGGACTGCTCGTCGGCGCGGTCGTAAACCAGCGTCCCGACCTCTTCGGCGCGGCGCTTCCCGCGGTCGGCGTGATGGACATGCTCCGCTTCCACAACTTCACCTCCGGGAAGGCCTGGATCGACGACTACGGCTCATCGGACGACGCGGAACAGTTCAAGGCGCTCGCCGCCTACTCGCCGTACCACAACGTGAAGCCCGGAACGAAGTACCCGGCCGTGCTCGTGACGACGAGCGACACCGACGACCGCGTCGTCCCCGGGCACAGCTTCAAGTACGCCGCGGCGCTCCAGGCCGCGCAGGCAGGCACCGCGCCGGTGCTGATCCGCATCGAAACGCGCGCCGGCCACGGCGCAGGCAAGCCGCTCTCGAAGAGAATCGAAGAGACCGCCGACGTCTGGTCATTCCTCTATGCCAATCTCGGGATGAAGCTGCCGAGGGGGTTCGGGAAGTAAGGCAGGCCAAAGACCAGAGGCCAGAGGCCAAAGGGTATGAACCGGGCGGATAGGTAACAAAGAAACCGGGCGGATGGGTTACACGGCACCTCGACGATGAGTCGAGGGGGAATCGTGGCCTGGAAGGAGACCGACCCGGTGAAGGAACGCGAGAGATTTGTG
>JBPPMG010000116.1:0-2315 GCA_051305935.1 Thermoanaerobaculia bacterium | reverse complement strand
CACCTGAGACCAACAGCTTCGCCGCCGTCACGTACGCGTTCCCCGGCCCGACGATCTTGTCCACCCGGGCCAGCGACTCCGTTCCGTACGCCAGGGCGGCGATTCCCGACGCCCCTCCGGCGCGGTAGATGTCGGTCACGCCGAGAAGCGATGCGGTGTAGAGGAGCTCCGGGTGATCGGCCGCGGAAGGCGTCGTCGCCACCGCGAGCTCTTTCACGCCGGCGATCCGCGCCGGGATCGCGCACATGATCAGCGTCGAGAGATAGACCGCGCGCCCTCCAGGAACATAGATCCCGACGCGGCTCAGCGGGCGGACGCGGTGGCGAAGCGACACCCCCTCGCTCTGGATCTCGAACCCGTCGATGGCCTGCCTGCGGTGAAATGCCTGCACCTGCTCGATCGCCTGATCGATGGCCCGGCGAATCGGGTCGGCGATCGGAGCCATCCTCGCCGAGATCCGGATCTCCCCGGGAGCGATCCGAACCTGGTCGAGCGCGGCGAGATGGCGGGAGACGGCAGCATCACCTTCACGCCGCACTTCGCCCACCAGCTTCTCGACCGTGCGCCGGATCTTCCGGTCGTCGCCGGCCCTTCCCTTTTCGAGGCGCTCGCCCCAACGCTCGAACGCGCCGCCGGGATACTTGACGATTCTCAAACCGCCACCTCCGTCGATGCGCGTGCCATCCGGTCGACCAGCGACCGCAGCCCAGCGCGGTCCATGCGCCAGGATGATTTGTTCACGATGAGCTGAGGCGAAACTTCCACAACCGTCTCCAGCGGCTGAAGCCCGTGCACCCGGATCGTCTCTCCCGTCTCGACGAGGTCGATGATCCAGGGGGCCAGGCCGAGAACGGACGCGAGCTCGACCGATCCCTGAAGCGGAACGATCTCGAGGTGAATCGACCGCCGCTCGAGAAAGCCGCGCGCGATGTTGGGATACTTCGTCGCCAGCGCGGCGCCCGGGCGGGCTCCGAGCGGAGGCGCGCCGGGAGCCGCAATCAGCATCAGCGCGCAGCGGCCGAAGCCCAGCTCCACCGGCCGCAGCACGTCGGCCTCATGCTCGAGCACCTGGTCGAGCCCGACCACACCCGCGTCGGCCGCGCCGTGCTCGACGTAGACGGGGACGTCGCCATCCTTCACCAGGATCCACTCGATTCCGTCGCGGTCGAAGACGAGACGGCGGCTCGCCAGATCCTCCCCCGTCGGAACCTCGGCTCCCGCCGCCTCGAAACGCTCCAGCGTTCCGCGCAGAAGGCGCCCCTTCGGGATCGCGATTCTCAGCTTCCGGCCCCTCATCGCTCCTCCAGGTAATCGAGACTGAGGGTGAAGCCGACTGCTGGAACGTCGCGGCCGAAGTCGCGATAGAGGCCGTCGTAACGCCCGCCGCTCGCCACGGGGGCGTTCCGGTCCTCGACGAAGACGCGGAATGAGATGCCGGTGTAGTAACCGGCGTCGACCTCCACTTCGTCGAGATTGAGGATCGCGCGGATTCCGGCCTCCTGCAGGCGGCCTTCGATCGTCCCCAGCCGCTCGGCGGCCGCCCGCGTCGGTTCGAACTCCTTCAGCTCATCGAGGGAGATGTCCCCTTCGGCCATCCGCGCGAGCAGCGCGCCAGCCTTTCCATCGCACGAGCGAAGCGCCGCGGGCCGTCGCTGTGCCAGCGCTTCGAGCAAAGAGGGGCGATCGGCGGGAGCCGGAGCAACCTGCTCGATGAGATCTCGTGCGATGCTGGTGTCGACGATGGCGACGACCGGCTCGATCCCGCAGGCGCGCACGCTTTCGGCGGCCAGCCGGACGACTTCGGCATCCGCGTCGACCGAAGGATCTCCGACGAGCTCCGCTCCGATCTGAAAGAACTCGCGGCTCGCGCCGAGGCGGCTGCGCTCGCAGCGGATCACGTCTCCCCGGTAGAAGATTCGAAGTGGGAGCTCGCGGGGGTCGATGACGGGGGCCAGCGCCCGGGCGACCATCGGCGTGAAGTCCGCGCGGATCGCGATCAGCTCCCCCTCGCGGTCGGTGAATCGGTACGCCTGGCGGAGCGATTTCTCACGAAGCGCCGGAGAGTAGGGATCGACGAAATCGACGATCGGGAGAATGATCTCCGCGTACTCGGCGGATTCGAGCGTTTCGACGACCCGGCCCTCCATCCGGCGCCGGATCGCCGCTTCCGCCACGAGCAGCGCCCGGACGCCGACCGGATACGAGACGAGAGTCGAGATCGTCGTCATCCGTTCCTCCTGCCGAGAGCCTGCATGAAAAGGAGTGACTGGGAAGCCGCCTGCGCCTCGAGAACGGCCGTGCCGCCGAAGACTCCC
>JBPPMG010000092.1:0-5637 GCA_051305935.1 Thermoanaerobaculia bacterium | reverse complement strand
GCTCTATCTTCTTCAGTTCAATGAAGTTGGACATGATGACTTCCGTCGTTCCGCCGACCGGTTGAAGGGTTCTGCGGCGACGCAGCGTTAACGCCGCACGGGCTGCCAGTATTTCGGAGCCGCCGGCGAGGGTCCCCGGCCGTCGCAACAGTTGATTATAGGGGGCGATTGTAGGCAAGGCGTCCCGCCTTGCCCGCCTGACCCGCGTAGGCCGTCCGGCAAAGCCACGCCACGTCTCCATTCTTCATTCCTCATTCTCCATTTCGGTTTTCAGCACGCCGGGAAGCGAGAACGAACCGAAATGGAGAATGTCGAATGAGGAATGGAGAATCTAGAAAGGGCGAAGCGTCTCACCACTCCACCCGGCAGGTCACCCTCGCCTCGCCGGCCGTCCGGGTCCGCTCGACGGTGGCCGACCGGGCCCCTTCGACCCAGCCGAGCGAACGACTGAGCCCGCGCACGGAGTTCCGCGTGCTCTTGCCGAGCAACTTGTAACCGAGGCTGTCGCTCACGCCACGAATCGCGAGGCGGAGCTCGGCCGGGTTCGCGCGGAGCGACCATTCCGCACCCTCGGCAAACGCCACGGCCGTGGCGCGATCGGCGAGGAACCGGTCCATCGAGCCGTCGTCGAGCGCGAGAATCGCCCGGCCCTCGACGAGTGCCGCTTCGCCGACGAGCCCCATCGCCTCGCGTTTCGCGATCACGACGCCTTCTCGCTGCCTGATGCTCGAGACCGAGCCGTCGACCGCCGGCACGAGCCGGTCGAGGAGCGCAACGGGATCAGTCTCCGTCGAAGTCGATACCACGACGCCCCGGACCCGCGGAAGGAACGTACCGGCCTCGACTCCGTAGATTGCGACGAGGCCGGCGCCCATGCCGCCGGCGTCGATGGGCAGAATGCGATCCCAGTCGCCCGCGAGCTCGGGAACCGAGCCGAGCGCGACAGAGAGCACCGCCGAGGTCGGATGGCGCAGCCCGGCGGGCAGCGGAGTCACGGCCGCGGATTCGTCGCGCGATCGAGAGACGATGGAAAGCGAATCGCTCTCGAGCGTCAGCGAAGAGAAGGCTGGCGCGATCACGCCCGGAATCGAAGGGCGATTGCGGTGCGCGACGAAGAGCTGACCCGGCTCCTGCGCGAGAGCGGCGAGCCCGTCGATCGGAAAGCCGCCCGGTGAGCTGCCGCTCACGAGCGCCCCGGACTTCGTCGAGACCTGACCCCCGGAGCCTGCGGGCAGGGCCAGCTCGATCAGCCATCGCCGCGGAGCGGACGCGGACACTGCGCCGCCCTGGCGATCACCCTCCTTCCAGAGCACCACCGGGTTGCGGCCGACCGCGAAGGCGACGAGCGTGCCTCGCGTTTCGCCGCCGAAGATCCGGTCTTCGCGGACGGGGTGCCGGGCCGCCGCAAACCAGAGGCTCCCTCCAGAGGGAACGATCACGACTTCGTCGGCGCCGGCGGGCGCAAGCCGCGCGAGCTCGAGGCAGCGCGCGCAACTCGAGATTCCTTCGAGGCGCGGCTCGCGAAGCACGGGCAGCGCGAGCCACGCGACGAGCGCCGCGAGAGTGATCGCGGCCCCGATCATGAGACGACGCGCCGGCATTGCCATACGCGGAACATTCTCGCAGGAAAATCGGCTAACATCCGCTCCCGAATCGCCAGGGAGATCCTGTCCGCTTGTCTCCATCGTCTTACGCACGCGAGCTCGCTCTTGCAATCCCGACGCTCCGCGCGGTCGTCGCGACGCTCCTGTTCGCTCTCGCGCGCCGGTTGCGCCGCGCGCTATCGAGCTCGCCGAAACGTCCGCTGCGGGTCGGCGTCGACATCCGTCCGTTCTACGAGCCGCTGACCGGCGTCGGCTGGTACCTCTGGCACATTCTCGACGAGCTCGGACGCCGCGACGATGTCGAGCTCGTGCTCTTCGGCGATGCGCGCGTGACCGAAGACGGGCCGAACCTCCACGCTTCGGTTCCGGCGAACGCGCAGCTCGGCGTCTTCGATCTCCGCGGGATTCCGTCGTCCCGCTTTTCGAGGCCGATCACCGCGGCCGCCTATCTCGGTCTCATCTGGCTCGAAGGGTGCGACCTCATCTTCGGCGCGAACTACTTTCTGCCGCGCCTCATGGGCGCGGTCGCGAGGCGACGCGTCGTGACGGTCCACGATCTGACGTATCGCCGTCATCCGGAGCTGCTTCAGCGCGAGACGCTCGACAACCTCGAGCGCGAGATGAGGCGTGAGATCGCGCGTGCCGACGCGATCGTTTGCGTCTCGGAGACGACGCGCCGCGACCTGCTCGAGTTCTATCCGGTCGACCCGTCGAGGGCGCACGCGATTCTCTCCGGCGCGACACCTCCGCCGCCGGCGTCCGACGTCGACGAGAGAGGCGATCTCCCGGGGCGCTACATTCTCTTCGTGAGCACCGTGGAGCCGCGCAAGGATCTCGACACGCTGATCGATGCCTTCGAGCAGCTCAGGGATCGCGGTGACTATCCGGGCGAGCTCGTCGTCGTCGGGCGCGTCGGCTGGAAGGCCGAGACGACCGTGCGGCGGATGCGCGAGAGCCGTTGGAGCGGCTCGATCCACCATCTCGACTACGTCACGCGCGAGAAACTCGCGTCGATCTACCGCAACGCCGAGGCTTTCGTGATGCCTTCGCTCTACGAAGGGTTCGGGCTGCCGGTGCTCGAAGCGATTGGGCACGGCGTGCCGGTCATCGCGTCGAGGTCGTCGTCGCTGCCGGAAGTCGGAGGCGATGCGGCTCTCTACTTCGAGCCGAGAAACGCGCAGGAGCTCGCCGATGCGATTCTCTCGATCTCCGCCAGCCCGGAGGCGCGCGCGCGGCTCGCCCAGGCGGGAAGGAACCGTGTGGCGCGATTCCGGTGGGACGAAGCGGCGGCGAAGACGCTCGACGTATTCCGCCGCGCCGCGGGAGCGCGATGACGCTGCGAGTCGCGATCGACGGCCGCGCTCTCGTCGGCAACCGGACCGGCATCGGCGTCCACGCCGCGGAGATCGCCGCGCGGCTCGCATTCGAGATCCCTCCGGTCATCGCATCGCACGCGGAGATCGCGGATCGCGAGGGGCTCGCGTCGTGCCGCTTCGTCGTCGACCGCGCGCCGAACGGCGTCGTCTGGCAGCAACTGATCCTGCCGCGCGTCGTCGCGCGCGAGGAGTGCGACATTCTCTGGGGACCGCACGCGACGCTGCCGCTGTCCCTGTCGATCCCCGCCATCGTCTCGATTCACGACCTCACCTCGATCACGATGCCGCACCGGCACCGGCTGCGGACGATCTTCTCGTTCAACACGTTCATTCGCGCGAGCCTGGAGAAGGCGTCGAAGATCGCGGCGGTCTCGCGCCTCGCGGCCGACGAAGTCATCCGCGGCTTCGGCATCGCCCCGTCGAAGATCGAGATCGTCCCGAATGGCGTCAGCGAGTTCTTCAGCCCTGGCGCATCGCGCAACGACGGGGAACCGTTCGTCCTCTACACCGGCACACTCGAACCGCGCAAAGGAATTGGCGAGCTGCTCGCCGCATGGTCGTCGCTGCCGGGGAAGAAGCCGAAGCTCGTCATCGCGGGTGATCCGGGCTGGGGCGTGTCGCCGCTTCTTCGACGCTATCGCGATGCGATCGCTGCGGGCTCCATCGAGGTCCTCGGATTCGTCGGGCGAGAGAAGCTGCGCGAGCTCTACCGCACATGCTCCGTCTTCGTCTACCCGTCGCACTTCGAAGGCTTCGGACTTCCGCCGCTCGAGGCGATGGCGTGCGGCGCGCCAGTCGTCGCCACACGCGGCGGCGCGATCCCCGACACCCTCGGTGACGCCGCGCTCCTCGTCGCACCGGGCGACGCCAACGCGCTGCGTGCGGCGATCGCGAGCGTGCTCGCGGATGCTCCACTTGCGCGAGATCTCACTGCGCTCGGCTTCGAGCGCGCCGGCCGGTATCGATGGGACACGAGCGCCGCGATGATGCGCGAGCTCCTTCGCGAAGCCTTCGGCCACGGCGCCGCGCATCGCGGGTGACCTGGCGAGCGCGCGACTGGTACGACCTAGACTAACGGCTCGCCGGCGCGACGTTCGGCAGCGTCTGCACCCAGTCGGTCACAATCTCGATCTGGCGCGGACGAAGTACGTCGGGGGTCCGGGTGGCGATGATGCGCTGGCCGTCGGCAGTCACGTCGTAGACCGCGAGATCCTCGTTGACCCCGAGAGCGAAGGGGAACCGGAAGAGCAGCTTCGGCGGTTCGAACTCGGTGGTCGTGCCGGCGCGCGGCGTGAGCACCCAGAGCCCGTCGTCGCGGCGAAGAAAGATCTCGCCGTTGCCCGCCCATCGCGGATTCTGCGCGCCGTCAGCCGTGAGCTGAACCCGCTCGCCTGGCCCGGGGTACGGCTCGAGATAAATCTCGGGACGTCCGGTTTCGTCCGACTGGTAGACGATCCAATTACCGTCGGGCGAGAACGACGCGCTCAGCTCGTTTGCCTTCGACGCGCGAATCGTCCGCGCCGGAGCGCTGCCGTCGAGAGGCCTCTCGAAGATGTCGTTGCCGGTTTCCGCCTGCGTGCAGACGTAGACCACCGAGCGACCGTCGGGCGACGCCCCGACGCCGTACGTGTCGACGGTTGCGGCCTCTTCGAAAATCCGCTTCCCTGAATCGGGGGCACCGGCGCCCACGCGGAAAAGATCGAACGGCGGCGTGTCGACGACGTAGTAGAGCTCGCGCCCGTCGAGCGAAAAAACGGGATCGTACTCGGTCTTTTCCCCGCTCGTTAGTCGCGAGAGCGTGGACCGCTCGAAGGAGAGAACCCAGACGTCGAAGCTGTCTCCGAGGATCGTGAGCGCGGCAGATCGCCCGTCGGGCGAAAGGCTGACGCCGCGGTACCGCCGCTGCTCGGGGATCGCCGGAGTCACCCGGCCCGAGCGATCGATCCAGGCGAGCTCTCGCACCGGATCGCCCGCCGCGGCCGTCACGTAGGCGAGCGTCCCCTGGCTCGATACCGCGAAGGTCGCGTTGCCGTTAGTCGATTCGACACTCACGTCGTCGACGACGACGACCGCCGGGCCCTTCGCCTTCCCCGACTCCGCATCGAACGGCATGGCATAGATCCGCCGGCCCTTCGCGTATAGCAGGTGCCCGCTTTCAACATAGCGCGCGAAGAAGCCGCCGTCGACGATCCATTCGATGGTCTTGTTCTCGATGTCGAGCATTCCGATGCGCGAGCGGTCAATCGGCGTGCGGAACGCCGTGAAGACGACGCGGCGCCCTCCAGGCAGCGGCTCGGGCCACCAATGGCCGAGCTCGCCTGCCTTTCGGTCGGGGCTCGAGAGCCGCTCGGGCGTTCCGCCGTCCGCGGACACACGGAACAGGCCGTCCGAATAAAGTGGCGCGAAGACGATTCGCCCGTCGGGCATCCACGCCGCCCCTCCGACACCGCGTGCGTCACCGAGCGGAAACGGTCGTCCCCCTTCGGCCGGGATCTTCAACAACTTCCCGCCAGCGCTGAATCCGAGCCACTTGCCGTCCGGCGAGAAGAACGGGTTCGCGCCGAGGTCGGTGCCAGCGATGGGCGTGGCCTCCGACTCGCCGAGATTTCTCCGCAGCAGGACGACGCGGCCGTCGACGCGGCCCGAAAAGACGATCG
>JBPPMG010000079.1:0-25803 GCA_051305935.1 Thermoanaerobaculia bacterium | reverse complement strand
ACCGGGACACTTTCAAGACCCGGGAGTCGGTGCGCGCGCAGCACATCCTGATCCCTGTGGCGCCTAACGTGGCTGAGGCTCAGACGTCGGCAGCGAAGGCGAAGGCCGACGCTCTCGTCGCACAGTTGCGCGGCGGCGCGGACTTCGCGAAGCTCGCGCTGGAGCATTCGGAAGATCCGGGCTCGAAGACGCAGGGTGGGGATGTCGGCTGGTTCGAACGCGGACGCATGGTGCCCGAATTCGAAAATGCCGCGTTCTCGCTCGCGATCGGCGAGATCAGCGAGCCGGTCAAGACACAGTTCGGCTTTCACATCCTTCGCGTCACCGAGAAGCGGCCGGAAGGGATGAGGCCGTTCGAAGAGGTTCGCTCCGAGCTCACCGAGCGCTTCACCGACGAGCGCGCGCGAACGATGGCGCGCGACGCGATCGCGCTTGGCCGCTCGAAGATCGAGAAGGAGAAGCCGAAGGACGAAGCGGCGCTGCGCGCGATCAC
Organism: Thermoanaerobaculia bacterium; assembly: GCA_051305935.1. Lineage (GTDB taxonomy): Bacteria > Acidobacteriota > Thermoanaerobaculia > Gp7-AA8 > Gp7-AA8 > JACPDH01. The sequence continues at coordinate 25,310 of JBPPMG010000079.1, read as the reverse complement.
GGAGTCGAGCCCGAACGTTGCCATCAACGACACGCAGTGGTTCGAGAAGAACGATTCGATCTTTGGCATCGGCCGCTCGCCGGCCCTTTCCGACTGGGCTTTCGGCGCGGAGCCGCAGGCGGTCAGCGACATCATCGACAGCGATCGCGGCCCGATCGTCGGCTGGCTCGAAGCCAAGCGCGACGCGGGAGTTTCCGATCTCGCGGACGTGAAGGACCGGGTCGAGGCCGACGCGCGCCGCGTGAAGGCTTCGAGCACCGCGGCGGCCGAGCTCAAGGCCGCGGCCGGGGACCAGCCGATCGACGCCGTGGCGAAGAAGCTCGGCGCGACGCTCGAGGAATCGACCGTCACTCGCTCCGGTTCGGTCCAGCAACTCTCCGGGGACGTCTCCGCGCTGATCGATGCCGTGATGGCCGCCTCTGCCGGACAGACCGTCGGGCCGGTAGCCGTCGACCAGGGCGCCGTGCTCGCGCGCGTCATCGAGAAGAAGGAGTTCGATCCCGCGGTCTGGGGCACGGAAAAGGTCCAGTTCACCGAGAGCCTGCGTGCCACGGAGGCCCGCCGCGTGCAGTCCGCGCTGCTCGAGAGGCTTCGCGCGTCGGCGAAGATCACGACCAATGATCAGCTGACCGGCAGCGGAGCGCAGCCTCGGGTCTGAAGACAGTTCGAATGCAACGAGAGTGGTGAGGCGCACGGAAACGTGCGCCTCACCGTTTGAGGAGAAGCCACGCGATGACGACCATCCTTCCGCCGTGGAACGAGCCGGCGATTCGTGTCCTCATGATGCCGCGCGACACGAACGCGCACGGGACGATCTTCGGTGGCGTGATCCTTTCCTACATCGACCAGGCGGGCGCGATCGAGGCGCGCAGGCAGGGCTGCATCCTCATGGTGACGGTCACGATGGACAAGGTCGTGTTCCACGAGCCGGTCCAGGTGGGTGACCTCGTCAGCTTCTGGGCCGAGACGCTGCGCATCGGCACGACGTCGATCACCGTAAAGGTCGTCGTCAAGTCGCACCGCGCGGGGATGCAGGGGCCGGAGAGCACGGTCACCGAGGCGCAGGTGGTCTACGTCAACGTGGGAGAGGACCGAAAGCCGCTCGCGATTCCTTCGCGCGGCTGATCAGCGTTTGCGGAGCGCCTCGCGCGCCGTCCGCAGTTCTTCCAGCCGCGCACGGATCTGTTTCTCGAACCCCGACTCCTTCGGCTCGTAGAAGCGGCGCCCTGCGAGCGCCTCCGGCAGGCAGTCGATCGGCGCGGTCTGCGCGTCGAAGTCGTGCGCGTACTGATAGCCGGCGCCGTATCCGATCTCTTTCATGAGCGAGGTCGGCGCGTTGCGGAGATGGAGCGGCACGCCGGGATCGTCCCCCTCGCGCACTTCGCGCCTCGCGGCCTCGTACGCGGAGTAGATCGCGTTCGATTTCGGGGCTTGCGCGAGATAGACCGCGGCCTCGGCCAGAGCGATGCCGCACTCGGGCATCCCGACGAACTCGACCGCCTGCTTCGCGGCGATCGCAATCCGGAGCGCTCCGGGGTCGGCCAGCCCGATGTCCTCCGAGGCGGCGCGCACGATCCTGCGGGCGAGAAACATCGGGTCCTCGCCTCCCTCGAGCATGCGGACCAGCCAGTAGATCGCGGCGTCGGCGTCGCCGTTCCGAATCGACTTGTGTAACGCGGAGATGAGGTTGTAGTGCGACTCTCCGGCCTTGTCGTGCGCGAGCGAGCGGCGATGCAGGACCGCCTTCACCCCGTCTCGCGTGAGCGGCTCCTGGTCGGGATCCGACGTCTCGACGACCAGTTGCAGGCTGTTGAGCGCCTGCCGCCCGTCGCCGCCCGAGATCGCCGCGATGAAGTCGAGCGCTTCGGGGGAGATCGCGACGCGCCGGCCGCGGACCGTCTCGTCGTCCAGCGCGCGGCGAAGGATGTCGAGGATGTCCCCGTGCTCGAGCTGCGGGATGACGATGACCTTGCAGCGCGAGAGGAGCGCCGAGTTGACCTCGAACGACGGGTTCTCCGTCGTCGCGCCGATGAGCACGATGTCGCCGTGCTCGACGTACGCGAGGAACGCGTCCTGCTGCGCCTTGTTGAAGCGGTGGATCTCGTCGATGAAGACGATCGTGCGCGTGCCGCGCGTCTCGCGGGCGCGGCGCGCGTCTTCCATGATCGATTTCACGTCCTTGATGCTCGAGCTGGTCGCGGAAAACGTCATGAACGACGATTTCGTCGTCGCCGCGATGATCCGCGCGAGCGTCGTTTTTCCCGAGCCGGGCGGGCCCCAGAAGATGAGAGACGGGACTCTGTCCCGCTCGATCGCAGTCCGCAGGAACCTGCCTGGCGCGAGCAGCTCACCGAGGCCCACGACTTCGTCGAGCGTGCGCGGGCGCATCCGCTCCGGCAGCGGAGTCGACGCCTCGTTCGCGGGCGTCTTGCGGGGTGGCCAGTCGCCGAAGAGCGTCACGGTCGACTCAGCCTTTGCACAGGACCGACCAGTCGGCGTTGCCGCCCGAGATGACCACCGCCACCGGGCCTCGCGGGCGCAGCCGGCCTTCGAGCAGCGCGGCAAGGCCGAGTGCGCCAGTCGGCTCGATCAGGAGCTTCGTGCGGTTGATCGCGAAGCGCGTCCAGTAAATCAGCCGCTCGTCGTCGATGGTCTCGATGTCGCGCACGCGCTCGCGGATGATCGCGAAATTCCACCGTCCGAGGGCGAGCGTGCGCGCGCCGTCGGCGATCGTGGAGGGCGGGGCGATCTCGACGATCTCCCCGCGACGGAACGACTGCTGACCGTCGTTGCCTGCCTCCGGCTCGACGCCGTAGACATCGACTTCCGGGAGCAGCGACGTCGCCGCCAGGCTAACGCCCGCGAGTAAGCCGCCACCGCCGAGCGGCACGATGATCGACTTCACGTCGGGCCATTCTTCGGCGATCTCGAGTCCGACCGTTCCGGCCCCCGCGATGATCGCCGGGTGGTCGAACGGCGGGATGACCGTGGCTCCAGTCTGTTCGGCGATCGACCGCGCGACGGCATCGCGAGTGGCCGACGTGACCCCGGCCTGGACGACGCGCGCGCCGTAGCCGAGGGTCGCCTCGACCTTCGCCTGCACCGAGTTCTCGGGCATGACGATCGTTGCCGGGACACCGAGCAGCTTCGCGGCGAGGGCCACTCCCTGGGCGTGGTTCCCGGAGGAGAACGCGACGACGCCGCGCTGCCGTGTCTCGGGGTCGATTCCGAGCAGCGCGTTCATGGCGCCGCGAATCTTGAACGCGCCTGCGCGCTGGAGGTTCTCGCACTTGAGCCGGACCTCGACCCCCGCGATCGCGGAGAGAGTCCGGCAGGTCAGCAAGGGGGTGCGCGCGACCCACGGAGTGATGCGATCGAGGGCGGCACGGACGTCTGCGAGGGTGAGGGCGGATTGCTCGGGCACGGAAGCCTAGTATATTCTTCCCCGTACAGGACAATGCGGAAGCAGTCCCGGAAGGGGCTGTCTCCTCACTGATTTGACTCTGGGGCGTGCGGGAGAGTATCGTTGACGAGTCAAATTCCGCGCGACCGTCTATAGCTGGGGTTGGAGGTGTGGGTTATGTGGAGAATGGTTACCCGCGGGCTGGTCCTCGGGCTCATGTTCGTGAGCCTCGTTTCGTCTGCGTCAGCCCAGACGGACTTCATCGCTTTTCTTGAAAAACCGCTCGCCAGTGAGACCGTCTCCGGGATGGTGCTCGTTCAGGGCTGGGCGGTCGATCCGGTAGGCATCTCGCGGATCGATCTGATCGTCGACGGAAAGTTCGTCCACTCGGCGAACCTGGCGATCCCGAGAACGGACGTGATCGACGCGCATCCCGACTGGGGCGGCTACCAGAATCGCCTGCCCGGATTCCAGACCGGGTTCTCGGCCGCGAACTACTCGAATGGCACGCACACCGTGATGGTGCGGATCTTCACCGAAGACAACAAGGCCTACGAGATCGGGCAGCGAACCATCTTCATCGACAACTCGATCAACCAGCCTCCGTTCGGCTTCGTGGAAACTCCCGATACCGTGGGCGTCTATGACGTGAACGGCTCGTTCCCGGTCTCGGGATGGGTCGCGGACGTCGACGGCATCGCGCGCGTGAACGTCGAGATCGACAACCTCGCGACGCAGGCGGCCGTCTACGGCGATCCCCGACCCGATGTCGGGAACTCGTTCCCCGACCTGCCATCGGCTCTCTTCAGCGGATTCCTTGCGCAGGTCGACTCGACGAGGCTCCAGGATGGAGTCCACTCGCTCACAGTGAAGGCGACCGACCGGAACGGCCTGACGCGCACCATCGGCCGCCGCACGATCCAGGTCTTCAACAGCGAGAACAACCTCCGGCCCTTCGGTTCACTCGATCAGCCGCAGCGCGACGGGGTTCTCTACGGCAACTGCGGACCGGTCGGCCCGATCGTCTCGCCCGTAATCGACGTGTCGAACAGGATCACGCCGGTTCGCGGCTGGGCGCTCGACCTTGGCACCCGGGAAGACACCGGGAGAATCGCCTACGCCGAATTGATGATTGACGGTGTCCGCTGGTATTCGACCGACGACTGCCGCTTCGATCCTACCTTCAACGCATACGTCGATTGCTACGGGCTTCCGCGCCCCGATGTCTCGAAGTACTACCCGACGCATCCTGATTCACCGCGGTCGGGCTACTACTTCGCGATGGACGTGGGAACCCTCATCAGCCGCGGCGGGCTCCGCGAAGGCCACCACACACTCAAGGTGCGTGTCGGCGACCTCGAGCAGACGTTTGCCGACCTGCCTCACACGTCGGGCGTGCCGGTGTTCTTCAGTTGCATTCGCCCCGACCTGTTCGCGCCGATCGGCTACATCGATTTCCCGCACAACTTCGACTACGTCAAGGGCACTGTCCAGTTCTTCGGATGGGCGGTTCCCGACGTCGCCACCGTCGAGATCTCGATCGACGGCACGGTGGCAGGGCTCGGCGAGTACGGTTTCCTCCGCACCGACGTGGCCGCGGCGTATCCGACGTTCGCGAACGCCACCCGCACCGGCTGGCGCTTCAACATGGATACGACGCAGCTTGCGGACGGCCGGCATCGCCTAACCGTCACGGCGCTGAGCTCGATCGGCGTGCGCTCCGAGATCGGCTCGGTCGACTTCTACGTCGACAACCTCCGACCGTAGTTCGAAATCCTGACTCCAGCTCGAAAGGCCCGGCTCGCGCCGGGCCTTTCGTATTTCCGGCGAGTTTTCGGGAAGCGGCCCTGTCGCTGCAACGGACGAACGCCTACCGCCCGCGGCGGCCCGCGACGCGATTGCGGCCGGCCGACTTCGCCGCGAGGAGTGCCTCCTCGGCGGCTCCCAGAAGCGCGGCCGGGGACGACGATTCCGATGGCTCGGTCGTAGCCACTCCGATGCTGACCGTGACGATGCCGGGCGAGGACGCCTCGTGCGGAAGCGAAAGATCCCTGACGTTCTGGGCCAGACGCTGGGCGACGGCGAGCGCGGATTCGTGTGTCGTCGACGGAAGCATGACGACGAACTCCTCGCCCCCGTAACGGGCGAGCAGGTCGCCCGCGCGGCTGATTCCCGCCGCGAGCGCGCGTGCCACCGCGCGGAGGCAGTCATCGCCGCTCGCGTGGCCGCTCCGCTCGTTGTACAGGCGGAAGTGGTCGATGTCCGCGAGCAGCAGCGACACGGGCGTACCGGCTCTCGTCGCGCGCTTCCACTCGAGCTCGATCGCCGTGTAAAAGCGCTTGATGTTGCCGACGCCGGTTAGGTCGTCCTGCATCGATTGCAGCGTAGCGGTACCGCGGGCTTCGTCGAGCGCGATCTCGCTTCGCTCGAGCTCGCTGCGAAGGCGGCCGATCTCGGAGCGCAGGCCGACGAGCTCGGCCTGGAGACGCAGCTTCTCGATGAGCTCGACGTCGCCGAAAGGCTCGACGATGCAGTCTGAGGCGCCGGCCTCGAATGCGCGCTCCCGCTCGCCGTGCTCGGCGGTCACGGTGGCCATCACCGGAATGCGTTCGTCCCGCGCCGCGGCAACGAGCTCGTAGACGTCGCGGAACGCGCCGGTCAGCCTCACCACGAGCAGATTGCAGTCCCCTTCGCGGATGGCCTGAAGAGCAGCCCACGGCGGGGCTGACCGCGCGGTGAAGCCGGCGCTTCGCACCGCCTCGACCGGGCCGGAGTCGACGAAACCGACGAGTAGCGCGCTGCCGTTCGACAATTGACTCATGACCGTCTGCGTACCGGGAAGTCTAGCGCGAATTCATCCCGTTCGAGACGCCGGGGCAGACTTCCGTGGGCCGTGATTCAACGTATACTCTTGGGATTCTAAACACACCGCAACGACCCGCTCCAGAGCGGAAATCGAGGGCCTGACGATGAAACTCACACCGTTCGCGAAGATCTTCATCACCGTGATCATCCTCGCCGTGGTCGCTTACGCGGCCTGGCATTACAAGGGAACCGACCTCCGCAAGTGGGCAACCGGCAAAGACGGCGGAGGGAAGCAGGCGACCGCCGAGGGTGTGTCTCAGTCCGACTTCTCCGCGCTGAACAATGCCCCTGCCGATCCGGACCGCGGCTTCGGCTCGACCGGCGTTGCTCCGGCCTCGCTCTCCGGTGCCGGGAAGCTCGACCGTCCTCTCGTCGTCGCCATCAATACCTGGGCGGGCCACGCCCCGGGCGTGGTCTTCAACGGCGGGATGGATCCGAGCGCGGCGTCGACCTACCGGCAGCGGTTCGGCCTCGACGTGAAGTTCGTCCTCATCGAGGACCCCGCCGCGAAGCTCGCGGCGTTCCGCAAGGGTGACGTCGACATCATGTGGGACACGGTAGACAACTGGGCCCGAGAGGCGTCGATCCTCGCGGAGCAGAACCAGAAGGCGAAGTCGATCATCCTGCAGGACTGGTCGCGTGGCGGCGACGGAATCGTGTCGCTCCAGTCGATCAAGTCGATCGAGCAGTTGAAGGGCCACAAGATCGCGTGCACGCAGTTCACGCCGTCGCACTTCCTCCTTCTCTACGTGCTGGCGCAGTCGGGACTTTCTCCCGAGGACCGGACGCAGGTCGAGAAGAACATCGTCTTCACGCAGGACGCGCCCGCCGCCGCGGCGATGTTCAAGGCGAAGCAGGTCGACGCGGCCGTGACGTGGGAGCCCGATCTTTCGGGTGCCGTCGCGGCGCGCGAGAGCGAAGCGCACGTGCTCGTCTCGACGACGGCGGCGTCGAACATCATCGCCGACACGCTCATCGCGCGGCAGGATGTGATCGACCGCTACCCGGAGTCGGTCCGTGATTTCGTCCACGGCTGGCTCGAGGGCATCGAGGTAATGAAAAAGGATCCGGCCTCGTCGTACGACATCGTCGGGCGCGCGCTCAAGCTCGACACCGAGACGGTGTCGGGGATGCTCTCCGGGCTCAAGCTCACGACTTTCGCCGACAACGCGCAGTTCTACGGCCTTTCCGGCGGGAAGGCCCACTACGACACGCTGTTCAACACGGCCTTCGTGATCTGGCGGAAGAAGGGGCTCGTCACCCGTTCGGTCGATTCGCAGGACTGGGCCGATCCACGCTTCCTTTCGGCGCTTGCCTCGCAGTACCCGGGGCAGAAGGTCGAAGAGCCGAAGATCGCGGCGAAGCCTCCGTCGAAGAACGACCGCGCAATCATCAACAAGCAGATCCAGATCCATTTCACGCCCGGTTCGGACCAGATCATGCCGGGCTCGTACTTCGTTCTCGACGCGCTCGGCGACACGATGACGTCGTTCGGCAACACGTATCTTCGCGTCGAGGGGAACACCGACTCGACCGGTTCGGCTGCGCTGAACCTCACGCTATCGGACCGCCGCGCCATCGCGGTGAAGCAGTACATCGTGAAGAACTTCCCTAACATCGAGCCGACGCGATTTCAGACGATCGGTCGCGGCTCGTCGAACCCGCTCGAGACGAACGAGACCGAGGCGGGCCGGCAGATGAACCGCCGGACCGACATCAAGGTCGTTCTCAGCGAGTGAGGATATTCAAGACCTGACCCCTGAATGAAGGGCGCCCCGTCACCGGGGCGCCCCGTGGAGCCGGCCATGGCAAGACGACGCCAGATATTCGCACTTCGCGAGCCGATGCGCAGATCGACGGCCATCATGGTCGGATTGATCGCGCCGATTCTCGTGATCAGCGCGTGGTGTGTTGCGACCTACGGTGGGCTCACGCCCCCCGATTTCCTTCCGTCTCCCACCGACGTGCTGAAGGGGACGCTCCAGCTCTTCTTCGAGCACGACCTCGCCGAGGCGATCTGGGTCTCGACACGGAGAATTCTCATTGCCTTCGGGCTCGCATCGGCGCTCGCTCTTCCGCTCGGCATCCTGATGGGCGCCTTCGAGCCGGTGAACCGGTTCTTCGAGCCGATCGTCGCCCCGCTCCGATACATGCCGATCTCCGCCTTCATCCCGCTTCTCATTCTCTACTTCGGCATCTACGAGAAGCAGAAGATCGCCTTCCTGTTCCTCGGAGTCTTCGTCTACCTCCTCCCGGTCGTCGTGTCGGCGATCCGGGTCGTTCCCGACGAGCTCGTCCAGACCGCGCAGACGCTCGGGGCGGGACGGTGGCAGGTGATCCGGACCGTGCTGGTGCCTTCGGCGCTCCCTGAGATCTTCGATTCGTTCCGGGTGATGAACGCAATCTCCTGGACCTACGTCATCCTCGCCGAGATGGTGAATCCCTCCGGACTCGGCTACATGGTCGAGCTCGCGCGGACGCACCACAAGCCGTCCTGGTCGTTTGCCGGCCTGCTGGTGATCGGTGGCATCGGCCTCCTGACCGACGGGCTCATCCGCGCGGTTTCCGCGTTCCTGTTCCGATGGAAGGAGAAGAGCTCGTGAGCGACGCGCCGAATGTGCAGCCGCAGGGAGGGGAGCCGGGAACGGTCGCCGTGACGGTCGACCGCGCCGTCAGGCACGAGCCGACGTGGGTCGCGCCCGATCAGTCGGGAGCGATGCCGCGGCTTCGCGTGAAGGATCTCTCCCACACGTACGTCGACAAGAGCGGGCGCGGAACCGAGGCGGTTCGCGACATCTCGTTCGACGTGGTCGACAAGCCGGGAGCGGGAGAGGTCATCGTCTTCCTGGGACCGTCGGGCTGCGGGAAATCGACGATCCTCAAGGCGGTTGCGGGACTGATTGCGCCGACGAAGGGTGAAGTGTTCCTCGACGGCAAGCTGATCGAGCAGCCGGGGCGCGACCGCGGGATGGTGTTCCAGCAGTACACGTCGTTCGGCTGGCTCACGGTCAGGGAGAACGTCGAGTACGGACTGAAGCTGCACGGAACTGCGCGGGCCGAGCGACGCAAGCTCTCGCAGAAATATCTCCAGGAAGTCGGGCTCGCGGACTTTGGCGACCACTACCCGAAGGATCTGTCCGGCGGGATGAAGCAGCGCGTCGCGATCGCGCGCACGCTCATCAACAAACCTCGCGTCATCCTGATGGACGAACCGTTCGGCGCGCTCGATCCGCAGACGCGATGGGGTATGCAGAGCCTGCTGCTCGACGTCTCCCGGCACGAGGACAATACGATTCTCTTTGTGACCCACGACGTTTCGGAGGCGGTCTACCTGGCCGACAGCGTCTACGTGCTGTCGGCGCGGCCGGCGCGCATCCTGCACCGTGTCAACGTCCCGTTCTTCGCGAATCGCGATGCGAGCCTGAAATCGACGCGCGAGTTCCGCGAAGTCGAAGAGCGGCTCCTCGACCTGCTCTACTCGAGTTGATCACGCGTGGGAAGCACGGCGCCCGCGGACTAAGGAGAGTTCGTTCAATGCGATTTCGTTCCGAGTTGACTGCAGCCGTTGCCGTCCTTCTGGTCGTTGCAGCCGCGCCAGCCGCCTTCGCCGAAGATCCGCCGAAGAGCCCGTGGACGGGATCGGCGGAGCTCTCGTACGTCGCGACCGGCGGAAACACCGACACGCAGTCGATCGGATTTGGCGGCGAGCTCTACTACAAGCCGGGCGTCTGGAGCGTCGACTTCAAGGCCAGCTACGTCGAGTCCGAGAATGACGGCGTCACGAACGCCGAGAAAACGATGGCGCTCGTCGGCGTCAGTCGCGCAATCAACCCGCGCCTCGACTACTACGCCCGCGCCGGGTATCTGTCGGACGAGTTCTCCGGCATAGACTCGAACATGACCTTCGACACCGGGCTCTCGTACGAGGTGCTGACGGGCGACGTCCATTTTCTCGACGCCGGCGCCGGCGTCGGCTACACGTCGGAGTCCCGCACCAGCGGCGAGGATCGTGACTTCGCCTCGGGATCCACGTTCGCCAGGTACAGGTGGAAATTCACGAAGAACGCCGAGTTTGCGGACGACGCAACCTTCCTATACGACTTCGAGGACTCCGACAACTGGCGCTTCGTGAATTCGGCGTCGGTCAGCGCGGCGATCAACACGATCTTCTCGCTCAAGGCGTACTACAACATCGTCCACCTGAACGATCCGGTGCCGGGGTTCGAAGAGACCGACAGCACGACAGGCATCTCTCTCGTCGCGAAATTCTGACGCACGAACTCGCGCGGAGGGCAGTCGATGCGGGGAGTGGAGGAGACGCGCTCAGTCCGAGCGATTTCCGTCCCGCCGCTTTGCCTTCGAATTTGTGGCGCGCAACTTCCCGAGCGCCTCGTTTACGGGGTTGTTCCTGGCCAGGAACGGCACGACCGGACGCTCGCGATAGCCGAGCTCCAAGCGAAGATCGAGAAGCCTCCGGTCATCGGGCAAACGCGACATCCCTTCGTGGAGGGCGTTGATCGCCATCCTGCGGTTGTCGCGAACGATGTAGAGCCGGACGAGATTGACGAAGTGGCTCGAGTCGTAGAACTGCTGCTCGATCGCGATCCGGCAGAGCTCCGCGCCTTTCCTCGTCTGCTTCTCCACGACCGCGATGCAGAGCCCGTAGTGCGACAAGCCGTCGGGAGGAAGCGCGATCTTGCCGTTGCCGTACGCGCCCTGCAGGGCCTTGTAGCCCTGCCTGTAGTCGCCGCGGTCGACCGCGGCGATTCCCGCTCTCATCGCCGTGAGAAGCTCTCGCTCGGGAGGGGCAGCGCTGCGGTATATCTGTGCCAAAGCAGACTCCGTGAATCGTAGTTCACGGAATCGTACGCCGCGGACGGCCGGCGGGCAAGAGTTACCGGGTCCGCCTGGCGGATCAACCGTATGCCTGCCGGTACAGCACGAAGAATGTGCCGCCGAAAATCGCGGCGAAGACGAAAAGCACGATCAGGCCGGCAGCGAGCGGATGGAGACGGCCGATCCTGGATCCACGATTCGACGAGCGGCGAGGCGGAATGGGTGCGCCGCGCTTGCGCGCGAGCATCCGGTTGATGACGCTGTCTCGCGAGAGGAACGGAATCGGGGGAGCCTTCCGATATCCTATCTTCTCTCGCGTCGCCGTCAGCGCGGAGTCCTTGGGCATCCGTCCCAGCCCTTCTTCGAGCACCTCGACCGCCGACTTCCGGTTCGCCTTTTTTAGATGGAGGTTGATGAGGTTGATGTAGTGGCGTGAATCCCAGCCCTGCGCGGTAATTGCCGAGCGACAAAGATCGATGCCCTTCTTCGTCTGCTTTTCCTCCATCGCGACGCAGAGACCGTAGGCCGAAAGACCGTCCGGAGGTGCCCCGAGATTCGGATCGCCATAGACGGCGTTGAAGACCTTCATCGCTCCGGCGTAGTCGCCGCGATCCGTGGCCGCGATTGCCACACGCAGCGCCTGCTGGAGCTGCAGCTCGCTCGGGTTGTTCGCCTCGTTACTCATCGAATGATCCTTTTCGCGACGATCGTAAGACGAAGCGTCGATTGGCGACACCAACGAAGGATGGCTATCGGGGGCTGGTGGCTCGTGCGGCCTCGACGAGACGGGTGTAGGCGCGAAGCTCGCGCCGCCGGGCGATCGTGTCCGCGCGGCCGAGCGCCGTCGTCCACGTCGCATGATCGCCGACGCGGGAGGCCACGTCAGCTGCTGCGAGAAGCGCATCGAGCTCGACGAGTCTCATCGAGGCGTCGGACGCGCTCGAGGCGAGCGCCATCAGCTTCGAGCTGCTGCGGGCGCTTCTCGTTTCTCTCGCAATCTCGGTGGCCGCGCGCGCGATGAAGTCTTCCTCGGTCGCGTCGCTTTCCCTGGCAACTTCGAGGAGCGCGTCCGCGCGGCCGCCGTCGCCGAGCCGCGCCGCCGCGGTGGCCGCGATGGCCTTTGCCAGCGTCACGTCGCTCGGGCCTGCGTGCGCCCGGAACACGTCGATGCAGCGTTCCGCCTCTGAGAGAGCGGAGGCAGTGTTGCCCGACTTCAGATCGATGCGAGCGAGCGCGATTGCAGCGTGGCAGGCTGCGTTCTCATCACTTCGCTTCATTGCCTGGCTCTTTGCCGCAAGGAGAATGTGCCTTGCCTTGGCTTCGTCGCCTGCGATCCAGGTATCGATTCCACGCAGAATCTCGAGCTCTCGCAGTCCGTCCCCGGATCGCCGGGTCTCGAAGGCGGCGGCGGCTTCGCCGATCAGCTCGGTCGACCTCGGGACGTTCCCGCGCTCGGTCTCGATGCGCGCGAGCCCGAGCAGCGCGAGCCCACGATGCAGCGGCTCGCCTTCAGCCTGCGGCGAGACGAGCGCGGCGCGGAGCTGGGCCTCGGCTGCCGAGAGCGCGCCGATCGCGCGGAGGCTTTCGGCGAGGCCGATTCTCGATCGCGTCACATTCTCGGTGTCGCCTATCGCGACGAAGCGCTCGATCGCGCCGACGAAATGTTGCGCGGCTTCGTTGTGCCGTCCGCGCGACGCCAGGAGCAGCGCGATCGATGCGCGTGTCGCGGCCACTCCCTGTCGCTGTCCGATGGCCTCGTAGAGCTGTTCGCTCTCAGCCAGCGAACCGAGAGCCTCGTCGAATCTCCTCGACTGCCGTTCGAGTGACGCGCGCATCGCGACGATTCGAGCCACCTCGTCGAGATCGCCCAGACTGAGAAACGTCGCTCTCGCTCGTTCGAGAGACGCTGCAGCCCCGTCGAGGTTGCCCAACGCCGCAGATGCCCACGATCGCTCGATCAGTGCCTCGGCCAGCAGGCCTCGGGCGCGGAGTGACGCGGCGAGCTCGATCGCGGAATCGGCGGCCACGAGCGCCTCGGCATGACGGCCGCTTTGCGATTCGAGGCGCGCCGTCAGCAGCTCGATCCTCGGGTCGCGAGGCGTGGGCGTGGCCGAGCGCATGCTGCGCAGTGCGCGCCTCGCCTCGTCGAAGTCGCGTGAGCGAATCAGCGCTCCGACGAGCCCGAACCCGTGGTCGATTCGATCCGGGTAGGTGCGGATCAGGCGGCGGTAGACTTCCATCGCGCGACGCCTGTCGGCGCGAAGCTCTGCGTGGCGAAGCTCCAACTCCATCGCCCGTTCGCGCGACAGCCCCGCGGACGCGTCCCATGCGCGTTTCGATTCGTCGATTGCTCGCGCGACGTCGCCCGAGATCCACCACGCCTGCGAGAGCGCGAGCCGCACGGTCGGGTTGCCCGCATCCGTCGTGGCGGCAAGGCGAAGGTCCGCCACCGCTTCGTCCGCCTCCTTCGCGTCGAGGCTCGCGAGCCCGCGCGCGTACGCCTCGAGGCCCGCGCCGCTCCACTCCTCGATCTTCGGCGCGCCCGGACCGCGCTGCGAGGCCGGCGCGCCGACGATCGGTCGCACTCTCTCGGCAAGGTGCGCGACGAGCTCGGGCAGCTCGGTGAGCGGGCCCGATTCGAAGACCGTCCCGACCACTTCCCCCGTTCGCACGTCCTGGAGGCAGAGATCGAGTGTGACCAGTCTCTCGCCCGCGGGTCCCGACAGCCGGGAAGAACCGACGACGACCTGCTCGGCGCCCGCCAGCGAACGAAGATGGCGAAGCGCCTCCGGTGACAGTGTCTCGGTGTCACGCAGCGCCAAGTCCGAAACAGCCTCGGAAACTGCTTCGCGCGGCGAGACGCGGAGCCCGTCGTCGCGCGTGAGCTCGAGCCGAAGCAACTCGGCGACAGCGACAGGCAGCCACGCCTCGCGAGGGTCCAGATTGACGGGACGGATCGGCATGATCGCGATCGAAGGGCGCGAGCGCAGCACACGCTCGACTCCGAGGCGACGATCCTCGAGAAACGAGAACCAGCTGAGCAGTGCGCTCCCCCCGATCATCATCGTGATCAGGAGCGCCGCCCCGCCGAGGGTCCTGACGGTCTGGCGGAAGCGCGGAGTCGAGACCTTGTCCCCGCGTATCGCCTTCAACACCTCGGTCGAGCGTTCGAATCGATCCTCGGGGGCGCGCGCGAGGCAGCGCAGAATCGCGTCCGCCAGGGTCGGGTCCAGTCCCGGAGCCACTGCTCCAGGATGCAGAGGCTCCTCCTCGAGCTGTCTGAACTCGAGCGCAAGCAGGTTTCCCCCCGTGAACGGAAGGCGTGCCGTTAGGGCTTCGTAGATTACTGCACCCAGCGAGAAAATATCGGAGGCGCGATGCAGTTTGCGTCCGGTGATCTGCTCGGGCGCCCGGTAGGCGGGCGAGCCGACCGCTCTCGCCATCGCCTGGTCGTCGCCCTCGCCGGACGAAAGGAACGCCAGGTCGGTCAGCACGACGCGCTCGGATCCGTCACCCGTGCCGACGAAAACGACGCTGGCGCCGGTGATGTCGCCGTGCAGAACACGCGCACGGTGGACGGCATCGAGCCCCTCGCAGAACTCCCTGATGAATCGATCTGCCGCTTCGCCTCGAAGCGGGCCGGCGCGTCGCACGCGGTGTGTGAGCGTCTCACCGTTGAGGACCTCGGTCACCAGCAGAACGACACGCTCGCGCGAGCCTTCGCTCCCCGATTCGTGCGTCGCGAGCCCGAGGATTCGCTGCACGTTAGGGTGGCGCGTTGCGCTGAGCCGCCGCGCGACGCGCGCGAAGCGACGGGACGTGGCATCGTCGCGGCCGGCGTCGCGCCGGATCACTCGCAGGGCGGCGGTCTCTCCCGTCTCGACGTGCTCCGCCTCGTAGGTCTCGTCGAGGCGCATCGCGCCGATCTGACGAAGGATTCGCCAGCTGCCGCCGACGACCGTTCCGGGCTCGAACCGGCTGCGCCCGTTCAGAGCGATCGTGGCGGACGAAGCCGGCTGCCTTGGAGAGCTCTCGTCCATCGCTTGGAACGATTATCCCACGCGCACGCCGCCCGTCCCGACGCCGCGCTCGTGCGGGATCAGAGCAGCTTCAGGAAGACGATCGATCCGACGAAGCCGTCCTGCCGCGTCGAGCCGACCGTCTTGCCAATGTCGAAGCGGATGATGAGCCCCCACGGAGCCACCGTCTGGCCTCCGATTCCGATACCCTGGAAGATCTCCCCGTCCAGGCCCGATGCGTCGTCGTCGACCGACGCTGCGTCATAGAACGCTTCTAAGCGAAACAGGTCCGAGAGCACGAAGCCGTACGAGACGTGCCCGATGATCATCGACTCCGCGCGAACGGACTCCGATCGGATGCCTCGTACGCGTTGGCTCCCGAAGAAGCCGAGCTCGTATTTCGAGAATCGATCGAGATCCTTGCCATCGCGGTAGCTGACTTCAAGTCCGAGGCGCTGGAACTTCGGGAGGAAGAAGCCCTTCGCCAACGTCACATCCCACTTTTCGAAGTTCTTCTGGTCGTCGCTGTACTCCGCGGCGACGCCCCAGGGATCCCACGACGTCCGCGTCCCGTATTCGTAGGAGAGGGACAGCGCGTATCCGCGTCGGTCGAAGCGCGCTCCGACCGACGGTGAAAGGATCCAGGTGTCGGTCGGCACGACGTAGTCGGGAGCGGTGTCTTCGGCTTCCCCGAAGCCGACCCACGTCGCGGCCATGGTCGCGCTCACGTTCAGGAAGGAGCCGATCGGGCGCGAAATTCGTCCCTGCATCGAGAACGGCTGCGTTTCGACCGTCTCGCCCTCGGACTCTTCGCCGTCGCGGAAGATCGTGTTCTCGAACGGGATCGCGAGCGCGAACGTGTCGAGCCCGATCGCGCTTCGAGTTCCGAGGAACGATGAGTCGGCAAGACTTGCCGAGAGGATCACTCCAGCGAAGAAGACGTTTGCCTGTACGTCGCGGCCGCGCAGCTTCGAGTTGAAGTAATTGACCCCCGCCAGAGGGAGCACTGGGTATTCCTGCCCCTCGTCGTGCCGGAGTCCGCCGAGGAGGAAGAGCTGCGAGGTGTCGAAACCCTCCTGGACCACCCGGCCGCCCGAGTCGTCCTTGACGAGATAGCGAAGGCCCGCCTCGGTCTCGCGAACCATCCGCTTCTTCGAGTCGCTCGCGGTGTGGTAGCGCCCGTCGAAGTCCAGAGGCTGCAACTCGAAGTCGCTGAACGCGGTCCTGCGCTCCACGGCCACCGGACGGCTGATCGCCGACACGACCTGCTGCGCGGTGATCGTCGCCGGCAGCCAGAGGAGCGACGATGCCGGCGCGAGGCTCGCCTCTTCGCGGCGGATCGGCATGGAGGTGGTCGCGTCGAAGATCGCGTAGTCGGTCGTCTCTTCGTTCGAGAGCACCTCGCCGCTCAGGTTGAGCTGGATCATCGAGAGACGTACGCGAGCGTACGTCCGCTTGTCGATCCACACCGTGCCCCGGTAGAGCGGCAGCCCCTCGGGCGCGCCCGGAGGCGGCACGAATCGCACGACCCAGGTATCGAACGGCTCGATCCGGTCTTCGCCCGCGAGCTCGTAACGGTATTCGTTCGTGAGGTTGATCTCGAGCGGAAGCTGGGTGACTTTTTCGGCCTGCACGATCGGCAGCTGCGGAAACTCGCCGTACTTCCACTTCACGCCATTCACGTAGAAGTCGCCCCACAGCCAGTCGCTGCGACTGTCCCCGTCGAAAAAGTGAGGGCCCGCGATGGATACCTCGAACCGCTCGGCCGTCGGGCCGAGAGAGAATCGCAGATCGGTCTGGTTCCTCGCGATGTACCTGGGCGTGATGGTCTGCTGATACACCCAGTACGACTGGTGATTGCGGATGATCTCCTCGACGGACATCCGCGTTTCGGTGGCGACCTGGATTTTCTCTGCGAGAACGCCTTCGATTTCTTCGGGCGCGGGCCGGTCGAGCGCGAAGAGGTACCCGTCGCGAGCGGCCGTCGTGCCGATCAGGTAACGCCCGTCCCGCCGGCCGACGTCGCGGAAAGCGACGCCACCCGAGGCCGAAACGCGCCTCGCGCTGACGAACCCGCCGTCGGAGATCGAGATGATGCTCGCTGCCTCGGCGCTCCCGGGAGGCACGACTAGCGTGCGAAGGTCCTCGCCGCGCACGAGAACGACCGGAGCCCCTTCGATCTCCTTCGTCTGCCGGTCGAGCACCTTCCCGTCGGAGGAGGGGTCGACCGAGAAGTCGCCCACGAGCTCTGCGTTCATCGCCGCGATCGCGCCTGCCGATGAGGGATCGCCCTGGAGAAACACGCGTTCGACGTTTCCGGGGAACTGTGAGGCGATGTCATGCAGCGGGTTCGCGGCACGCGCACCGGCGACGACGAGAACTCGCTTTGAGGGATCGTTTGCGTCGAGCCACTGCGTCACCGCGACGCGCGCTTCCTCGCCGACGAGGACCAGATCGTAATAAGACGACGCTCCCGCGGCAGCGAGCATTGCGAGCTCTTCGGGCGAGGACGTTGGAAGGACGATGCGCGAGGCGATCTGCCTGCCCTGTACCAGCACCGCCATGCGACGCACCATGTAGGCCGCGATGTCGCTCGAGGCGCCGCGCGTCGAGATTCCAGCGGCGTAGAAGCCGCCATGGGCTGCGAGCCGCGTGGAGAGGGTCCCGACGAGCGACTCCGCCTGTTCGATCGTCGCGGGCGGCTCGGTGATGTCGACGACGACGGTCGACATCGATTCCTGCTCCGCCGAGAGCTCCCCGAGCGAAGCAGTGAGCGCTTCGAAGTCGTTCGCGTTCGCCCGGATCAGGAGCGGCACCGCGACAGCGGGAACCGACGAGCCGAGCGCGAGTCCGCCGCAGGGACGGCACGATCTCGCGTCGGTCTCGCCCCACGCGCTTGCTGCGATGAACATCAGAATCACGGCCGCGGCCCACGTTCGCCCCATCGTTTCTCCTCGTTTCTGTGTCACCCCGCCTCAAACAGCCAAACGCGCGGGCGAAATTCTTCGCGCTCCCGTGAGGATTCGCGAGGCGGCGGGACGCTTCTCGACGCGCGCGCGCCGGCTGGCGGCAGGGGAGTGGAACGCTTCTTTTCGTAGCAACGCGCGCGTGCTAATCTGCCGCTTCCCTTTGCTTAGACAGGCCATCGCCATGGAGACGAATGCCCCGGCTCTCGCGACGCGGGTCGCCTCGTCCATCGAGTTCGACCCCGCTGCCAACGAGGAGCGGAAGCGCCACGCAGCGCGGCAGCTCGCGCTCGTCGTCAATCCGCTCTACCGGCTCCTCGGCTTTCTGGTTCTCGGAGGAGTCGTCGCGCTGCACGGCGTCGCGATGCCGCAGGGCCTGCACGGCGGCTCGCTCGCGCAAGCCGCCGTGCTCTTCCTGATCTACCCACTCGTCACCTGGGCGGTTCTTTACGCCGGGTACGATCGCTTCGAGGGGCTCGCAACCGTGGTTCTCGTCGCCGATATCGCGATGCTCGTGCTCGCGGTCTACGTGACGGGCGGGGAGAAGAGCCTGCTCTACTTCGCGCCACTGTTGCGAGTGGTCGATCAGACACACACCACGTTTCGCCGCGCGTTGCTGGTCGGGCACGTCGCCGTTGCGGGCTATCTCGCTCTGCTTGTCTGGCTCGTGTTTGGAGAGGGGCGCGACGTGTCGTGGCCGATCGAGGTCGCGAAGATCTCGTTCCTCTATGGGGCGGCTCTTTACACCGCGCTCACGGCGAGGGCGGCCGAGATTCGCAAGGGCCGCACGACCGAGGCGATCGGGATCGCACGCGAATCGATCGCGTCGCTCGAGCGCCAGGAGGGCGAGCTCCTTCGTGCAGTGCGGCGCAACGAGCTGATTCTCCAGTCGGCCGGCGTCGGCATCGTGGGAATCGATCTCGACGGCTGCGTCATGTTCGCGAATCAGCGTGCGGCGAACACGATCGGACTCGACGTCGCGGCGCTCGTCGGCTGCAAGGGGCACGATCTCGCCGTCCACTCGGACGACGCGGGCAACGTGTGCGATGGAACCAACTGCCCGCTCGAAGCGGCGCTGCGGTCGGAGAAGGAGGAGCATGGCGAGAACGCCGGGTTCTTCCGGCCCGACGGTTCGATCGTTCCGGTCTCCTACACGAGCGCTCCGATTCTGGAAGACGGCGCGCTGGCCGGCGTCGTCTTCTCCTTTCGCGACATCTCGGAGAGGAAACGGCTCCAGAACGAACTGGTGCAGGCGAGGGACGCCGCGGAAGCGGGTAGCCGCGCGAAGAGCGTCTTCCTCGCGAACATGAGCCACGAGCTGCGAACGCCCCTCAACGCGATCATCGGCTACAGCGAGATGCTCGGCGAGCAGTTGCGCGAGGAAGGCGAGGCCGGGCTCGCCTCGGACGCGGAGAAGATCCGCGCGGCCGGTTGGCGCCTGCTCGGGATGGTGACCGACCTGATCGACATCGCCAAGCTCGAAGCGGGCCGGCTCACCCCCTCGCTCGACACGCTGGACGTGAGCGTGCTTCTCGCGGCGGTCGCCGGCGCGCAGCAGGAGAGGTTCGCGAAGCGCGGCAACCGGCTCGAGGTCGCGTGCGAGCAGGGCCTCCCCGAGGTGCGTTGCGACGGGGCGATGCTGCGGCGAATTCTCGAGGCGCTGCTCGACAATGCGAACAAGTTCACCGAGAGCCGCGCGACGCGCCTTTCCGCGGCGCGGGAGGACTACGGCGAGGACCGCGCGGTCGAGATTCTCGTCGCGGACGAGGGTCCCGGGCTCTCGAACGAGCAGGTAGAGGCGCTGTTCGTGCCGTTCGCGCAGCTCGACGCGTCGACGACGAGGGCGAAGGAAGGCGCGGGGCTCGGACTCGCGCTGTCGAGGAGTCTTGCGACGGCGATGGGGGCGACGCTCGGCGTGGACAGTGCGCCAGGCGCGGGCTCGGTGTTCCGGTTGAGGCTGCCTCTCGCCGGGGGCGCGGCCGCCGGATCGGCGATGGAGGATGAGGGATGAGTGGCGTCGCACAGTTCGAGGAGAATCCGCGCGCAGTCGACACGGCGCCGATCGAAACGCGGCGGACGACGGTGCACCCGATCGTCACGCTCGATTACCGGCTCCGGATTCCTGCGTCGTTCGTGATGGCTGGAATCCTCGTTTCGATCTTTCGCGGCCGTGAGAGCAGCAATCTGCTCTGGTACGGAATCGCGGCGTACGGTCTCGTCTGGCCTCACGTCGCGTACCTCCATGCGCGACTGCGGCGCGATTCGAAGACCGCGGAGCACTGGAACCTCCAGTTCGAGGCGCTCTTGCTCGGTGTCTTCTCCACGCTGGTGTCGTTCCAGCTCTGGCCCGTCGTAACCTTCGTCGTGGCCTCGCATTCGGCGAACCTCAGCGTCGGCGGCAAGCCGCTCGCGCAGCGGGGCGTGCTCTATTCGCTGGTCGGAGTCATCCTCGCGGGCCTCGCCGCCGGCTTTCACTTCGTCCCGGATTCGTCGCTCACCACCACGGCGCTGAGCATCTTTGCGATCGTCGTCTACACCTCGATGTTCGCCTACCAGTCGCATGCGCAGACCCGGATCGTGATGCGGGCGAAGCAGGAGCTGATGGCACAGAACGCGGAGATCGAGGAGCAGCATGCGGAGGTGGAACGGGCCCGGCACATCGCGGAAGAGCAGCGGATCGCCGCCGAAGAGGCGCGCGCGACCGCGGAGTCCGCCAACCTCGCGAAGAGCGCGTTCGTCGCGAACATGAGCCACGAACTGCGCACGCCGCTCAACGCCATCATCGGCTACTCCGAAATGCTCGTCGAGGACGCAGCCGACGCCGGTCACGAGGATCTCGTACCCGACCTCGAGAAGATCCGAACGTCGGGGAAGCACCTCCTCGGACTGATCAACAGCGTGCTCGACCTGTCGAAGATCGAGGCGGGCAAGATGGGGCTCTTCATCGAGACGTTCGCGATCGAGACCCTCGTCGACGAGGTCGTCGTCACGGCTCGCCAGCTCGTCGAAAAGAAGGGCAACCAGTTCGTCGTGAACGTCCAGGAGTACCTGGGGACGCTCAAGGGCGACGTCACGAAGCTCAAGCAGGTGCTGCTGAACCTGCTCTCGAACGCGAGCAAGTTCACCGACAAGGGAACCGTGACGCTCGACGTTAGGGAAGAACAGCTCGATGACGGGAGCACCTGGATCATGCTCCGGGTGATCGACACCGGGATCGGCCTGACGCCCGAGCAGATGGCCAAGCTCTTTCAGTCGTTTTCGCAGGCCGACGCGTCGACGACCCGCAAGTACGGCGGCACCGGGCTCGGTCTCGCGATCAGCCGCCGCTTCTGCCAGATGATGGGCGGTGACGTGACGGTCGAAAGCACGCCGGGGAAAGGCTCGACTTTCACGGTCAAGCTGCCCGCGGACGTGAGCAACGAGGAAGGGGAGGCGAGCCGGATCTACGCGATCCCGCCGTCGCTCCTGAAGCCGAAGCAGTGAGGAGAGCACCTTGGCGAAGATCCTGCTGATCGAGGACAACGAGATGAACCGCGACATGCTGTCGCGGCGCCTTCTCAAGCGCGGATTCGAGGTCGACATCGCCGTGGACGGCGAGGAAGGGGTCGCGAAGGCGACGGGCGCGCCCGCGCCCGACATCGTGCTGATGGACCTGAGCCTGCCGGGAATCGACGGATGGGAAGCGACGCGACAGATCCGCGCGAGCGGGCCGGGACGGGCGGTTCCGATCATCGCGCTGACCGCGCACGCCCTGACGGACGATCGCGACAAGTCGTTCGCCGCGGGGTGTGACGACTTCGATACGAAGCCGATCGAGCTGCCGCGACTGCTCGGCAAAATCGACGCGTTGCTCGCGAGGCCTCGGTGATCCTGCGCCGGCAGATTGGGGCCCGCGGAAAATGCGTTTCGTGCGATCTGAGTGAACTGAGGCAGGCAGCCGGAGGAGGACGCGGATGGAAGTAACGACGAAGGACGTGGGCACGGTGACCGTGGTGACGATCGTGGGGAGCGTCGACGGCTTGACCGCCGGGGCGCTGCAGACTGCGCTCGAAGGGCAGATTCAGGGAGGGAAGGCCCGCCTCGTGGCCGACTTCACCGCGGTCGACTACGCGAGCAGCGCGGGGCTGCGCACTCTGCTGGCGGCGATGAAGGAGGCGCGCCGCGCGGGCGGCGATTTCCGTCTCGCGGCCGTGAGGCCCGACGTGCTCCGCGTGCTCGAGCTCAGCGGCTTCACGAGCATCCTGAAGCTCTTCCCCGGCGCCGATGAGGCCGTCGCGAGTTACGGAGCGTGACGGCGGTAACGCGCAGCGCGAGGCATGGCCTCGAAAGGAGTGAGCGATGGGCTCGTTGAACGATAAGAAAGTCGCGCTCGTGATCGGAGCGGGCAGCGTAAAGTGTGCGGCCGCGCTCGGTCTGCAGAACGTCTTCAAGCGGGAGGGGATCGAGATCGATCTCGTCGTCGGCTGCAGCGCCGGCAGCATGTACGCCGCGCTCATCGCCGCCGGCTACGACGTCGACAGGGTCATCGACATGACCAGGCGCCTCTGGACGCGCGACCTGACGAGCCAGCGCGACCGCATGGCGATGCTGCGTGTCGCGTTCCCGCGCCTCTTCGGCTTCGACGCGACCTTCGGCATGCGCAAGGACGCACCGGTCATGCGAAGGCTTCGCGAGGCCTTCGGCGACCTCACGTTCGAGGGGATGAAGATCCCGCTCCACATCACGGCGACCGACTTCGCCAACGGCGACCAGGTCATCCTCTCGTCGGGGAGCGTCGTCGACGCCATCCGCGCGAGCATCTCGATCCCGTACATCTTCAGCCCGTACAAGATCGGCGACCGGCTCCTGATCGACGGCTTCATGTCCGATCCGCTGCCGGTGAACGTGGCGATGCGCGAGGGGGCGGACGTGATCATCGCGATGGGATTCGAAAGTCCGAACCAGACGAAGATCAATTCCGTGGGGCGCTTTTCGTTCCAGCTCAGCAGCATCATGACGAACAACCTGCTGAAGTCGCGCTTCGCGTTCCATAACATCACGCACCACTCGGAAGTGATCCCGATCGTTCCGCAGTTCGAGCAGCGCGTGAAGCTCTTCGACACCGAGAAGATCCCCTACATCATCGAGGTCGGCGAGCGTGCGGCCGAGGAGCAGCTTCCTTATCTGCGACGCCTGCTCGGTGGGGCCGCGACGGAGGCCGCGGGCGCGTGACGAGGCCCGTCTCTTCGGAGAGACGCCCGCGGGTCGCCCTCGTGGTCGGTTCCGGCGGGCTCAAGTGCGTTGCCGCGCTCGGGCTCTGGCGCGTGCTTGCGCGCGAGGGAATCGAAGTCGACATGTTCGTCGGCTGCAGTGGCGGGAGCATCTACGCGAGCGCGATGGCGTTCGGGTTTCCGCTCGAGGAAAGCATCAAGCGATCGTACGACCTCTGGAGCGACCGCTTCCGCAGGAAGAACCTGCGGGCGATCCTGCAGATCATCGCCCCGCGCCTCTTCTCGTTCAACGAGGATTTCGGCCTCGTCGACGATCGCGGCGTGAACGCAGCGCTCGAGGACGCCTTCGGCGACCGGCGAATCGAGCAGGCTGCGAAGCCGCTCTTCATCGTCGCCACCGACTTCCGCACGGGCGAAAAAGTCGTGCTCGAGTCGGGGCGCCTTTCCGACGCGATTCGCGCGAGCATCGCGATTCCGCTCGCGCTCCGTCCGTGGACGATCGACGGGAGGAAACTCGTCGACGGGGGCGCGTCGGATCCGCTTCCGATCGACGTCGCGATCCGCGAAGGGGCCGACGTGATCCTCGCCATGGGATTCGAGAGCGCGATGGTCAAGGAAATCACCGCGCCCGCGGCGCTTGCGCTGCAGGCCTCGACTGTGACGATGAACTACCTGATCCGCGCCACGTTTGCCTTCTACAACCTTGCGCATCACGCCGAGGTCATTCCGATCATGCCGATCATCGACCAGCGCGTCGGCCTGAGCGACACGCACCTGATCCCTTACCTCATCGAGCAGGGAGAGAAGGCGGCGGAACGCGAGATCCCGTACCTCTCCAGGATCCTGGCCGGCGTGGAGGTCCACTGAGATGGCCGCGAACGCCGAAGCGCGGCCGGGCCGCCTCCTCGTCGTCGACGACGTGGAGATGAATCGCGACATGCTCTCGCGCCGGCTGCGGAAACAGGGCTACGACGTCGAGGTCGCGGAGAACGGCGCCCGGGCGCTCGAAGCTCTCGCGGCGAGCGAGTTCGATCTCATTCTTCTCGACATCATGATGCCGGAGATGGACGGCTACGAGGTCCTCACGCGCGTGAAGTCCGACGACACTCTCCGCCACATTCCCGTGATCATGATCTCGGCTGTGGAAGACGTCGAGAGCATCGTCCGCTGCATCGAGCTCGGCGCCGACGACTATCTGCCGAAACCGTTCAATCCCGTGATCCTTCGCGCGCGCGTCACCTCGTCGCTCGACAAGAAGAAGTTTCGTGACCGCGAGCGCCTCTATGCGGCGAGCCTCGAGCGCGAGCTCGAGATCGGGCGAGAGATCCAGAAGGGCTTCTTCCCCGAGTCGATCCCCGCCATCGATGGCTGGGAGATCGCCGCTCGGTTCGAATCGGCGAAACAGGTCGCGGGCGATTTCTACGATGCCTTTCCTCTCGACGGCGGCCGCACGATGATCGTCGTCGCCGACGTCTGCGGGAAAGGGGTCGGGGCCGCGCTGTACATGGCGCTGTTCCGAAGCCTCCTGCGCGCGGTCGCGACGCAGGAATCCGATGACGGCTCACCGTCGACCGTGCTCGTCCGCGCAGCACGCGTCACGAACGACTACATCGCGACGACACACGAGAGCTCGAGCATGTTCGCGACCGCGTTTCTCGGAGTCATCGATCCCGTGCCGGCTGAGCTTCACTACATCAACTGCGGACACGAGGCGCCACTCGTGTGTGCCGGTGGCGCGATCCGCGCAAGTCTCGCCCCGACCGGCCCCGCCCTCGGCCTGATGCCGGGGCTCCCGTTCACGGTCGCCAGCGAACCGATCGCTCGTGGCGAAACGGTACTGCTCTTTACCGACGGGGTGACGGAGGCGAGCGGAGCGGCCGGGTTCTTCGGCGACGAGCGGCTGCATGGCCTGCTGCGCGACGCGCGGGGATCCGCGGCCGAGTTGCTCGATGCCACGGTCGCCGCGGTGCGGGCGCACGCCGAGGGGTTCGAGCAGTCGGACGACGTCACG
>JBPPMG010000013.1:0-3860 GCA_051305935.1 Thermoanaerobaculia bacterium | reverse complement strand
TGCGCCAGATCATGCCTGCGTATCGCCTTTCGCCTCTCGCCTCTTTTCGCCTAACACCCGGCACTCCTCGACGAGCTTGATCCAGATCCCCGAATTTCGTTGCTCGCCTACGGCGACGCGCCGACAGGAGTGTCTGCGCCACATCATGCCTGCGTATCGACTTTCGCCTCTCGCCTTCCGCCTACACCCGGCATTCCCCTATCAGCTTGATCCAGATCCCGCCGACGCGGAAAATCGCACCGGGCTCGATGCGCGCGGGAGAGTGCAACGGCTCGCCGGTGATGAGGAAGGTGCCGTTGCGGCTGCCGAGGTCCTCGAGGACGAAGGCGGTGCCATCGTGGGAGAGGCGAGCGTGGCGACGCGACGAGAGGTAATCGTATTGGAGCGGCACCTCGTTTTCCGGGAGCCTTCCGAGGACCACCGGAAGTTTCCTCCGCAGCTCGCGGCCATCCTCGGGGCCGCTCACGAAGACGAGATGCACGCCCTGCGCGCCGTCAGGCATTCGAGCCTCCGTCCTTCGCGTCGATGACGATCTCTCCATCCTTTGCATCAATTCGGATCTGGCCGCCGGGTCCGGTTCGTCCACCGAGGATCGCGGCCGAGAGGGGACGGGCGATGTGCTCTTCGACCGCTCTCTCGATCGGTCGCGCGCCGAGCGACGGATCGTAGCCGCGCCGCGCTACTTCTTCGACCGCTGCGTTCGTAACTTCGATGACGATGCCCTGATCGCGCACGCGGGCGAGGAGCCGTTCGATCTCGATCCTTGCGACGTCCGCAAGTTCCTTCACGCCGAGCGGATGGAAGAGCACGAACTCGTCGACGCGATTTAGGAACTCGGCGCGGAAGAGTTTCTGGAGGCGTTCCCTGACCTCGCCCTGCGTGGGCAACTGCATTCCGAGGTCGGCATCATCGCGCCCGGCGCCGAAGCCGACCGCGCCGCGATCGCGCCGCCAGAGATCCGAGCCCGCATTCGAGGTCATGATGAAAATCGCGTGGCGGCAATCGGCCACGCGGCCCTGCGCGTCGGTCAGCCGGCCGTCGTCGAAGACCTGGAGGAAAAGATCCCAGATGTCGGGATGCGCCTTCTCGATCTCGTCGAGCAGGACGACACTGGCGGGATGCTGGCGGAGCGCCCGCGTGAGCTGTCCTTCTTCTTCACTGCCGACGTAACCGGGCGGCGAGCCGACGAGGCGGGAGATCGTGTGCTTCTCCTGGTATTCCGACATGTCGACGCGGATGAGCTCGCTGTCGCTGCCGGCCATGAACTCCGAGACTGCCTTCGCGAGCTCCGTCTTGCCGACGCCCGAGGGGCCAAGGAAGAAGAAGACGCCTACGGGCTTGCGCGGATCGCGGAGTCCGGCGCGGGCGAGGCGCACGCGTTCGGCGACGGCGCGGCAGGCTTCGTCCTGACCGACGACCCGAAGGCGCAGCACGTCCTCCATGCGGAGAAAGCGCTTCTGTTCACTCTCGGTCAGACGCTGGACCGGGATGCCGGTCTTCGCCGAAAGCGCTTCTGCGACGAGCTCGGCAGTGATCTCGTTCGTGAATTTTCCCGCGAAGCTGCGGACGCGAAGCCTGACGCATGCCTCGTCGAGGAGATCGATCGCCTTGTCGGGAAGCTTGCGGTCGGGGAGGTAGCGAACCGAGAGGGTGACGGCCGCCTCGACGGCATCGGGCAGGATCTTCACTCCGTGGTGCGCTTCGAGCGAGGCACAGCGCCCCTGCGTGATCGCGCGCGAGGCATCGGGCGACGGCTCCTCGACGCGGATCGTCTGGAATCGCCGCGCGAGCGCGCCGTCCTTCTCGATGGTCTGCGCGTAGTCGCGCGGTGTCGTCGCGCCGATCACACGGATCTCCCCGCGCGCGAGCGACGGCTTGAGCACGTCGCCTGCGTCCATCGGCGAACCCTCCGCCGCCCCCGCTCCGACGAGCGAGTGGATCTCGTCGACGAAAAGAAGGATGTCGGGGTTCTCGCGCGCCTCCTGCACGAGCTTCTCCATTCGATCCTCGAACTCGCCGCGGTACTTCGTGCCGGCGACGAGCGACGACATCGTGATCTCCACGACCCGCTTGCCGACGAGCGCGTCGGGGACGTCGCCCTTCACGATGCGGTTCGCGAGCTCTTCGACGATCGCGGTCTTTCCGACTCCGGCCTCGCCGATCAGGAGCGGGGCGTTCTTGGTCTGGCGACAGAGGGCGCGGAGGACCTCGCGAACTTCGGTGTCGCGCCCGAGGGCGATCGGAAGCGAGCCTTTGCGGGCGAGCGCGGTGAGATCGCGACCGAAACGCGCGAGGATCGATCCGGGAGCGAGCTCCCGCGCCGCGACCTTGTTCTCACCTGCGACCGGTACAGCTTCTGCTGCCGAGGCCGCTATCGCATTCTCGATGGCGGTGATGTCGAGGCCCGCACCGCGAAGGACGATCGTCGGCGACGCATCGGGATCGGCGAGGATCGCGGCGATGAGGTCGGCCTCGCCCGCGAGAGTCTCGCCCCGCGCGTTCGCCCGGGACGCGGCGTCGTGGACGACCCTGCGAAGACGGGGGGTGACGACGGCGGGCGCCGCGAACGGGACCTCCGGGCCGCCGATGCCGGCGAAGCGACGCACCGCGTCACGAAGCGATTTCGCGTCGACGTCGACGCTCTCCACGGCGCGTGCGAGCCGCCCGCTCTCCCACTTCGCGAGAGCGACGAAGAGATGCTCGACGCCGACGAAGAAGCAGGCGCGTGCCTGGGCCTCGTGGCGCGCAGCATCGACCACGCCCTGTATGTCGGGCGCGATCATCGCGGAAACGGATTCAATCTCGGACATGGTCAGGTCGGGGAGGCCGGTCGTGTCGAGTTGTTGGTTGTTGGTTGTTACGAGTTGTTAGTTGTTAGACAGGCAGCGATTCGCGACGCCGAGCAGCTGATGCGCACGAATGATCCTCGAGCCACACCACGAAAACGCACAACCGACGCAGCCCGTCGAACAACTAACAACTAACAACTAACAACTAACAACTAACAACTAACAACTAACAACTAACAACTAACAACTAACAACTAACAACTACCTCCAGTCTCTCCGAGATGCCCATTCTACGGGAAGGCGCTCCCCCGGGCTTGGGAACGTTCCCGCTTCTAAGGGCGCGCTGCCTCGCCGGTCAGTTCGAGACCAACACGGCTCGCCACTTCGGCGAGCGCCGTTACGCTGGCGAGAAGGGCTTCGGGCTCGGTCGTACGGGCGAGCTGCGTTCGCATGGCGACGAGGCTCTCCTGCCGGCCGAATGTCGCGAGGGCGATCGTGGCGAAGGCGAGGCTCAGGTTGGAAGCGAGCGCCTTGTGATGCCATGAGGGATTCGCCGGTGCGCAGAACGAGATCAGCTGCACGACCTGATCGCCCCAGGCGTCGGCGCGATCGAACAGGAGGTGCACCGTTTGAAGTCGATCTCCTTCCAGCGGGACGGTCGCGCTCGCGTGAGGGCCGGCGAGCTGAAACGCGATGTCCGCGCGGCCGAGAGACTCCGAGAGAATGGCCTTCTCCCACAGACCAGGCTCGGCGCTCGTCTTGTAGATAAAAGGGTTGAATGCGTCGAGCGGCCGTGCGCCGACTCCTTCGCCGCCGGCGATGATCGAGCGAAGCACCGCATCGACCTCGTCGTCGTCGACCGCTTCCTCGGCGAGCGTCGCGACGAGGAGCGCGCGGCCATCGGTACCGGCGGAGAAGCCCGCATGCGCGGTCCGCGCGTTCTTCCTCAACAACTCGGTCTCCTCGTCCGCCGTCAGCTGGCCCGCCGCGAGCGGACGACGGAAGCGAAGCAGCGGGCCGCGCGTGCCTTCCAGCCGTTCGGCGAGAACCCGCTTGCCGACGCCCGCGTCG
>JBPPMG010000512.1:0-2252 GCA_051305935.1 Thermoanaerobaculia bacterium | reverse complement strand
AGGTCTCGACGGTAGAACTCTGAGAGGCCCTTCGCTGCGCTCAGCAGGTTGTCGTCCTGAACGGAGCGAAGCGGAGTGAAGGACCTCTCAGGCTTCTATCGTCGCGCAATGAGGACGGAAACCAGTGACCGAAGGCCGCGATGGTAGAACCCTTAGAGGCCCTTCGCTGCGCTCAGGGCGACATTCCTCCACCGCCTCCCCACGCCCTCAGCCGTTCGGCGAGGACGCGACACCGGGCAAGGCGCGGATCGGGACGATCTCGATTCCTCGGCGCTCCGCCTCGAGCCGGACGCGCGGATCGCAGAGCGCGTCGGCCTCTCGCTGCCAGTCGTAGTTCCAGCGGTACCGCTCCCCCATCCCTTTGCCCAAGCCCGGATGCGTCACCAGCTCCGTGACTCCGTCCACATGGTCGAGCAGCGACACGATCCGATCGGCGTCGAGATGCCCCGCGTCGCGGATGCCAATCGTCCGATCGTTCGTCACGACCCCCCGGAGCCGCGCGAGCTTCGCCGCCGCTCGCGCAAACCGGGAGAGCGCCGAAACCTGGAGCGATCGAACGTCGAGCGAGCCTCGCGACACGTCGTCCGGAATTCTGATGTAGCGAATTCCGAACTCCGCTGCCACGCGAAGGACGCGCTCCACGACGCCGGGCAGAATGTGGAGATGCTGATGCCCGTTCGCGTGGACCAGGCTTACTCCGAGATCCCGCAATCGCGTCGCCTGGGCGCGCAGCTCGGCCTCGACCTCGTCGAGATCGAGCCGTCCCAGCGTGTAGCGGACGAAGAGCTCGCGGTAGCCGCTCGCGAACGTGCCGCCAGCGAACACGAGCGACTTGATCTCGGAGGCAGGCAGGAGTGGGCGCTCCTCGACGAGCGTGAAATGAATCCCCGCATCGAGCGATGCCGCCGCGCGCACCACGGCTGACGCGTGCTCGACGTCGGCCCCGCAGGCCGAGATCGAACAGGCGGTTACGATGCCTTCCTTATGCCCGCGAATCGCCGCATCGGTCATTCCGCGATGCAGCCCGAGGTCGTCGGCAGTGACGACGAGGCGCTTCATCGCGGTTGCGGCGAGGGCGTGCGCCGCACCGGCCGCCTCATCTCGGGAGCGAGCGTCCAGAGCTCCGCGAGAATCTTGAAGATCACTCCCGGCGACGACAGAGTCGATGCTCCTTTCGTTCGCGGGAAGTAGTCGAGCCCGAGCTGCTGGATCACGAACCCGAGGTTGCGCGCCTTCACGATCAGTTCCGCGTCGATGAGCGAGCCCTCTGCCTTCAGCTCGATCGCCTCGATCACCTCTCGAGTCGCCAGCTTGAACGAGAAGTTGATGTCGCGGTGCGGCCAGCCGAAAAGCATGCCGATGAGCAGGTTGTAGAAGTAGGAGTAGATCGTCCGTTTGAAGCCCTCGGTGGTCCGATCGAACCGGTACCCGGCGATCAGGTCGGCACGCGTCGCATCCAACGCGCGGATCGCGCGCCCGATCTCGTGCGGATCGAACGGGAGGTCGGCGTCCATGTAGAGAACGAGGTCATTCTGGACCGCGGCGAAGCCGGTGCGGATCGTCCCGCCCAGCTTGCGATTCTTCTCGTGGCGAAGGAGGCGAACGCGCGGCTCGTGCGCGGCAATCGCCTCGACGAGCGACGCGCATCGGTCGGTCGACGCGTCGTCGACGACGATAATCTCCCAGTCGAGCCCGTGCTCCGAGAAGGCGTCGACGGCGCGGTCGATCGCGTGCTCGATGTTCGCTTCCTCGTTGAACATCGGGATCACGAGCGAGATCGAGCGCTTGTGCGTCATGTGAGGCATCGTCGCGGCGGATTGTAGCCGAGCCCGCGCGACTGCATCAGGGCTCGAGTGCCCCAGGATGGATCGGGACGACCGAAACGACGCGATGGCGCGAGGCGGCGAGTCGTCGCAGCGGCTCACTGTCGGGCCACGAGAAGACGACGGCGCCGGCCTCCGTCGATTCTCCCGGGACGAGCGCGTACCAAGCGAGCGCGCGCTCGCTGCCAGCGCTTTCGAGGGAGACGATTCGCCCTTTGCTGATCAGGGCCGCAGCGTGCGGCACCAATTGCTCCGAAACGAGAATCACCGCGCCCGGTGCGATCTTGTCCTCGATCCAGAGCGCGGCCTTCGACGGCGGCGGCGCGGCGTTCAGTCTCGCGAGGAGCAGCGGCGAGACCCAGATCCACGAGGTGAGGCAGTACGCCGCGACGACCGCGGCGGGAATCCACGGCTGCCCCAACCTCGACC
>JBPPMG010000495.1:0-13731 GCA_051305935.1 Thermoanaerobaculia bacterium | reverse complement strand
GCGGAGGCGATGCTCGAGGCGTCGGCAGTATTCGGCGGCTGATCGCGCCAGCCGATTCAGCCGCCTTCGAGTCTTCCGTGCGCGCTAGTTTCCGGGCGGGGTCTCGCCCAGGTGGAGCCCGACGCTGTTCTTGAGCAGGTAGTCGAGCTCCCATTTGTCGGAGAAGAGAATCGCGCGGTTGCCGCGCCCGTCTTCGACGAGCATCGAGGTTCCCGCGTACTGGATGTCCGCCGGCACCGGCTCACCGTGGCTCAGCCAGCGCGCCATCCGGTATGACAAGCGCTGGAGTGTCGTCTCGACCCCGTACTCTTCGCGAAGGCGGGCCTGTAGCACGTCGAACTGGAGCTCACCGACAACGGCAAGGACCGGCTCGCTCCGGCGGCCGTCGGCATCGTAGAGGAGCTGTACGACGCCCTCTTCCTCGAGCTGCTGGATGCCTTTCTCGAACTGCTTGCGGCGGTCGACTCGTGAGGGGCGAAGACGCGCGAAATGTTCGGGGCTGAAGCGGGGAATCGCGTTGAATCGAACGTCACCGCTCTCGGCCACGGAGTCGCCGATGCGAAAGAGGCCGGGGTTCACGAAGCCGATGACGTCGCCGGGCCAGGCCGTCTCGACCGTCTCCCGGTCGCGCGCGAAGAGGCGGTGCGGCCGCGTCATCCGCACCTTGCGCCCGAGGCGCGGATGGAACACTTCCATGTCCTTCTCGAACCTGCCGGAGCAGACGCGGAGGAAGGCGAGACGGTCGCGGTGGCGCGGGTCCATGTTCGCCTGGATCTTGAAGACGAAGCCCGTGAACTCCTCGTGGGTCGCTTCGATCGCGCCGTCAGGCGTGCGCTTCGGGGTGGGAGGCGGTGCCAGCTCGAGGATCGCGCGAAGGAACGGCTCGACCCCGAAGTTGTTGACGGCGCTTCCGAAGAACACCGGCACGAGATTGCCGTCGAGAAAACGTGAGCGGTCGAACTCCGCGCCGGCTACACCGAGCTGCTCTCCGGACTCTCGGAGCTCCTGCCAGGCCGACGCACCGATCGTGCTGCCGAGCGCAGGATCGTCGATTCCGCTGACGTTCGCCGGTGCCTTTCGGGTGTTCCCGGCCCTCACGAACTGGTAGACCTGCTTCGCCCCGATGTCGTAGACGCCCTGGAAATCCGGGCCGTTTCCTATCGGCCAGTTCATGGCGACGACGTCGATCAGCAGCTCCTTCTCGATCTGGTCGAGCAGCTCGAAGGGATCGAGGCTCGGCTGGTCCATCTTGTTGATGAACCCGAGGATCGGAATGCCGCGGTTGCGGCAGACGTGGAAGAGCTTGCGCGTCTGCGGCTCGATTCCCTTCGCGGCGTCGAGAACCATGATTGCCGAATCGGCTGCGTGCAGCGTGCGGTAGGTGTCCTCGCTGAAGTCCTGGTGGCCGGGAGTATCGAGCAGGTTGAGGCAGTGACCGTCGTACTCGAACTGGAGGACGGTCGAGTTGATCGAAATGCCGCGGCTCTGCTCCATCGCCATGTAGTCCGAAGTGGCTCGCCGCTGGTTCTTTCGCGCGCGCACCGAGCCGGCCTCGTCGATGGCCCCGCCATAGAGCAAGAGCTTCTCCGTGAGGGTCGTCTTGCCGGCGTCGGGGTGCGAGATGATCGCGAAGGTCCGCCGCCGCGCCACCTCGCGGGCGAGCTCCGCGGTCGAATGATTGTCACTCATCGTGCCGCGAAAGGACGCGCGTCTCGGACAAATTCCTCAAAGTCGTGGAGGATGCGCGCGTGCAACGGCACCGGCTCACGCCGCGCGGCGAAGGGGGAGCGTGAGCACCATGCTGGTACCGACTCCCTGCAGGCTCGAGACGGTTACCGTTCCGCCGTGCGCTTCGATGACCTGCTTGACGATGTAGAGGCCGAGCCCGGTGCCTGCGCCGCCGCGAACCGACTTGCTCTTGCTCTGCTTGTATTTCTCGAAGATGCGCGACAGGTCTTCCGGGCTCATGCCGACGCCGGTGTCGGTAATCGTCACGACGATCGAATCGTTCTCGGACTGGCCGCTCCGCATGAGTTTCGCCCCGACGGCGATGACTCCCTTCTGCGGGGTGAACTTGACCGAATTGGAGACGAGGTTGATCACGGCCTGCGTCAGCTTTTCCGCGCTGCCGTGGATCGTAGGGAGATCGGAGCCGTGCGCGGTCAGCAGATGCACGTCGTCGCGCGAGGCGACCGACTGAAGGCTTTTCACCGACCTGCGGAGAATCCCGGCGAGATGGACGGGATCCTTTTCAACCTCGAAGTTTCCCGATTCGATCTTCGAGAAATCGAGCAGCTCGTTGATGAGCCCCATCATTCGCTCGGACTCGCGCGATGCCTCGAGCAGCAACTCCTCGTGCATCGGGTCGAGCCGGGTTTCCTGCGAGGAGAGGATGAACTCGAGCGTTCCCTGGATACCCGAGAGCGGTCCCCTCAGATCGTGCACGATCATCGAGGTGAAGTCCGACTTCGCCTGCTCCATCTCTCTCTGGCGCGTGACGTCGTCGAACGTCAGCGCGACGGACGAAGGCTGGTCGCCGTTGTCGAACGGCACTCTCGCGATGCGGTACGTGCGGCTCTGGAAGTCCGCCTCGATCGATTCGCTGCGGTCGCGAGCGGAGAAGAAAAGCTGAAGCCAGCCGCGCTCGCCGCTCACGTTCGTCTTCGCCGCCTTCGCGACCCAGATCTCCGCCTCGTCACCGAAGGTGTTCGCGAACGCGAGGTTGCGATAGTCGATCTCCCCCTTGTCGGAGAGGATCGCGATCGGGAGCTCGAGGTTGTCGAGCAGGCTCAGGGCGAACGCGGTCATTGCGGCACCACGATCGCCTTCTGGTACTGAAGGCGTGCGAGGTTGAACATCGTGGTGAACGGGTCGAACGGGCTGAGCTTCAGGAGCTTCTCGATGTTCGTCCGCCCGTCGATGAGCGAGATGAGGTAGCCCTCTTTTGCAGACAGGTTGAAGCGCCCGAAATCGGCGAGGAACTCGGGACTGAGTCTGGGGATGGCACGGACACCCTGCGGGTTCGCGAGCAGGTCCTTGACCACGACCGAGCGTATGATCTCGATGTAGCCGCGCAGAGCAATCTCTTCCGGGAGGCGGTTGCGCTCCTCGATCAGCCAGGCGAGTGTCTGCCACGGGCCGACCGCGCTAAGACGGGCCGACACCGCTTCCGGCCACCCGGGAGACGGACTACCACTTTCCATCGTGCTTTGCGCCGACGACATCGAACGCTATTCTATCCAAAGTTAGCCTCATACGAGCAGCGACTAAGCAACGATTTGCAAAACGAGCCCTGATGACCAGCCAAACGATCGAGTCACCTCAGTCCCAGCCGCCTCGGAAGAGGCGGCTGCAGTCCCGGCTGCTGCCTCTCTTCGTAGTAATGGCGCTCGGTGTGCCCGGCGGGTTTCTCGCTGCTCGGATCATCCACATCCCGCTCGTCGAGACGCTCGATACGTACAGGCCGAGCGTGATCACCCGCCTTTACAGCCGCGACGGTCGCCCCTACGCCGAGTACGCGATTCAGCGCCGGATGATGGTCTCGAAAAAGGAGATGTCGCCGCATCTGATCAACGCGCTCGTCGCGACCGAGGATGCGAACTTCTACGACCACGGAGGAATCGACCCGAAAGCAGTCGCGCGCGCCGTGTACAAGGACGTGATGACGCAGAAGAAGGCCGAGGGCGCGTCCACGCTGACGATGCAGCTCGCCCGGCAGGTCTTCCTCACCCCGGAGAAGAGCTGGCGCCGCAAAATCAACGAGGTGTTCCTTGCCATCGAGATCGAGAAGTACTTCACGAAAGACCAGATCATCGAGATGTACGCGAACCAGGTTTACCTCGGTGACGTCTACGGCGTCGAGGCGGCGGCGCGCCATTACTTCGGCAAGAACGCGAAGGACCTGACGATCCCCGAGGCCGCGCTCATCGCAGGCATGGTGCAGCGCCCGGCGAGGCTTTCGCCGATTACGCATCCGAAAGAGTCGCTCAACCGGCGCAACCACGTGCTGGGGCGGATGCTGGCGGTGAAGTACATCACGCCGCAGGAGCATCGCGACGCGATTCGGACGCCGATCGTGCTCGGAACTTACAAGGACGAGACTCCCGACGTGGGCGCCTATTTTGCCGAGGAGGTTCGTCAATACATCGAGAAGTACTACGGCAGCGAAGAGCTCTACCAGAGCGGACTGCAGGTCTGGACGACGCTCGACCTCCAGTTGCAGGAGATCGCCGAGAGGGCCCTTCGCGACGGGCTGCATCGCTTCGACAAGAGGCGGGGACTCCGAAAGGCGGCGCGAAACGTCATCGCCGAAGGCATCGAGCCCGAAGCGTGGTCCGATCCCGGTTGGGAGGAGTCGCCACGCGAGAACGAGATCTACAGTGCGGTCGTCACCGAAGTGAAGAAGGACCGCGTCGACGTGCGCCTGGGGAAGGACACGATCGTTCTCAAGCGCGAGTCGTGGGGCTGGACGCGGAAGGAATCGCTGGAGGGCTCGCTGCGACGCGGGGACGTCGTTTCGGTCAAGCTTGCGACTGACCCGAAGAAGAAGACGACCTCATGGATGCTGGAGCAGATTCCCGCCGTCGAAGGAGCGATGATCGTGCTCGACGTGAGGAGCGGCGAGATTCTCGCTTTGTCGGGTGGTTACGACTTCCAGCGGTCGAAGTTCAATCGCGCCGTGCAGTCGCTTCGGCAGACCGGTTCCGGCTTCAAGCCGTTCGTCTACGCAAGCGCGCTCGAGCGCGGTTTCACGGTAGCGGACACCGTGTTCGACTCTCCGGTGAGCATCACGCTCGACACGACGACGTACTCGCCGAGGAACTACGACGGCCAGTATTCGGGGATCGTCACGCTTCAGCAGGCGCTGGAGAAATCGATCAACGTTCCGGCGGTGAAGACCTTCATGCTCGTGGGCGCGAACCCGGTGATCGACCTGACGCGGCGTTGCGGCGTCTCGGCACCACTTCCTCCGTATCCGTCACTCGCGCTGGGAGCAGCCGGTGTCTCTCCGCTCGAGATGGCCGCCGCCTACAACTCGTTCGCAAACCAGGGCGTCTACGCCAGGCCTCGCTACATCCGCAGGGTGACCGACGCGACCAGCAAGATTCTCGAAGAGGGGGCGCCGGAGCTCAACGAGGCCGTATCGGTCCAGACGGCTTACCTGATCACGCACATGCTGGAAGGCGTGGTCGACCGAGGAACGGCGTACAAGGCACATACGGTGCCCGGGGGAGTGGCTGGGAAGACCGGGACGACGAACGGATTCACCGACGCCTGGTTCATCGGTTTCACACCGGAGTACACGATCGCGGTCTGGTTAGGCTACGACGACCCCGCGAAATCGCTCGGCAGCGGCGCGACGGGAGGCGAGATCGCGCTGCCGATCTGGCTCGACTTCATCAACCGCGTCGATGAAGCGAAGCTCCGGGGAACTCCGCGAGAGTTCGATGTGCCGCCAGGTGTCACGCTCGTGCCGATGGACTTGCAGACCGGACGGCGAGGCGAAGGCCCTTGTGCGAAGGTCGTGACGGGAGCCTTTCTCGAAGGAACCGAGCCGCGCATGAATTGCAGTGGCGAAGGCGTCGCGGTCAGTCAGTTGCCGTTCTATCTCCAGCGCCCAGCCTTCGCCCAGGGCGGAAGCGAGCCTCCGGGAGTGCAATCACTGCCTTCCGAGATTGATGCGGACGGCGTTCCGCAGACGACTACTCCCCCGTAGGAGAGTGAGGAGTCGGCTAGCGCAACGCGTCTACGGAAGGACGCGGCTGATCACTTCGAGCACCTTGTCGCGCGTCAGAGGCTTGCGCAGCCAGGCATCCGCGCCCGAGCTCGGAAACATCTCTTCGAGAGATTTTTCGGGCAGGTCGGAGATCAGGATGATCGGGATGTCCTTCTTGTTCGACTGGGACTTGAGCACTTCGCTCAGGCGGTTCCCCTTGATGCTCGGGAGGTTCACGTCGAGGAAGATCACGTCGGGCGTGTTGGCCGCGAGCACGTGGTTGAACTCGATCCAGCTTGCCGCGGTGAGTACGGTGCTCCCTTCCCGCTCGAGCAGTGCGCGCGCGAGCTTGAGAACGAGAGGGTTGTCGTCTAGTACGAGAATCGTCAGTTTGTCGAGGGTCGTCATTGGTAGGTTCGTTCCAGAGGATTGTCTTGAAATGCACTCATGGAGTCAACAATCATAGTGACGTGATGGACGAGCAACCAAAGGAACACGCTCCGGACGCCTCACCCGACGGAGACGTCACTTCAGACGAATCGCCCGCGGTGGAGCGCCAAGAGGCTGCAATACCGGCCGCGACTTCGCCCGATGTGGGGCTGTCCCCGGCGACCGGGGCCACTCCTCCGCCTTCTCCGGGATGGCGGCCCGCCGACTACTACGCCGCGCCGCGCGGAGCTTCCCGCCTGCCAACGTGGCTGCCTCTAACCTGCGGCGTCGCCGCGATCGTAGTCATCGGGCTGATGGCGATCGTCGGGGCGTTCCTCCAGTCGGGAGGCCTCGCGAAGCTCGTCGCGATCGCGTTCGGGCAGATGAACGCGGACGCGGAAAGGATGTTCGACGACGGAGTCGCGCCCGACGCGCGGGCCGCGTTCAAGCAATCCGTTCTCGCGGTGAGGGACGGGATCGCCGAGGGGACCATCGCGCTCGAGTCGGCACTGCCGCTCCTGCAGGAGATGCAGAAGGCGACCCGCGACAGCAAGCTCTCCGCCGAAGAGGTGGAAGCGCTCACGGGGACGTTCGAGGAGTCGCTGGCGGGCGAATCGGGCGAAGATCCAGCCGAGCCGCGCACCTTCGATCTCTGATCGAGGGTCGGCTGCCGGGAACAACTTCGCCCGCGGGACGCTTGACGAGAGTCCGATGGATCGCTTCGAGCTCGTGTCGCCGTTTCAGCCGCAAGGGGACCAGATCCGCGCGATCGAGGAGTTGACGCGCGGCGTGCTCGACGGCGTGCGGGACCAGGTGCTGCTCGGCGTCACCGGCTCCGGCAAGACGTTTTCCGTCGCGAAAGTCGTCGAGAACGTCAACCGCCCGACGCTTGTGCTCAGCCACAACAAGACTCTCGCGGCGCAGCTCTACCAGGAGTTCAAGAACTTCTTCCCGAACAATGCGGTCGAGTACTTCGTCTCCTATTACGACTACTACCAGCCCGAGGCGTACATCCCCCAGACCGACCTCTACATCGAGAAGGAGATGTCGAAGAACGACGAGATCGACAAGCTCCGGCTCGCGGCGACGAAGTCGCTTTTCGAGCGGCGCGACGTGATCATCGTCGCCTCGGTTTCCTGCATCTACGGCATCGGCGACCCCGAGCTCTACTTCGGAATGCTCCTCTTCTTCGAGAAGGGGGTGACGAAGCCGCTCGATCACTACCTGCGTCGGCTGGCGGAGATGCAGTACGAGCGGACCCCCTACGATCTCTCGAGGGGCCAGTACCGCGTGCGGGGCGACGTTCTCGAGGTGTGGCCCGCGTACGAGGACGACGCCGTGCGAATCGAGTACTTCGGGGACGAGATCGACTCGATCTCGCGAATCGACCCCGTGACCGGCAAGACGACGGGCAAGTACGACCGTCTCGCGGTCTACCCGAAGACCCATTACGTCACGCCCCGCGAGCGGTTGCTGCACTCGATCAACACGATTCGCGTGGAGCTCGACGAGCGCGTGCTGGAACTGCGCGCCAACGAGCGGCTGCTCGAAGCGCAGCGCCTCTCACAGCGGACGATGTTCGACATCGAGATGATGAGCGAGCTCGGTTACTGCAACGGCATCGAGAACTACTCGAGGCATCTGACGGGCAGGGCGCCGGGCGAGCCCCCGCCGACGCTCATCGACTACTTCCCGAAGGACCTGCTCCTGATCGTCGACGAGTCGCATCAGACGATTCCGCAGGTGCGCGCGATGTACGGCGGTGACCGCGCACGCAAGGAGACGCTGGTCGAGTACGGCTTCCGCCTTCCGAGCGCGAAGGACAACCGCCCGCTCAACTTCGACGAGTTCGACGGGAAACTGAACCAGATCATCTACGTGTCCGCGACGCCGGGGCCATACGAGCTGCAGAAGACAGGCGGTGTCTTCGTCGAGCAGGTGATCCGGCCGACGGGGCTTCTGGATCCGGAGATCGAGATCCGCCCGGTCAAGGGGCAGGTCGACGATCTCATCGGTGTCATTCGCGAGCGCATCGCACGCTCCGAACGCGTGATGGTGACCACGCTGACGAAGCGCATGTCGGAGGATCTGACGCGCTACCTGATGGAGCTCGGCATCCGAGTGAACTATCTGCACTCGGACGTCGAGACGCTCGAGCGCGTGGCGATCATCCGCGATTTTCGGGGAGGCTCGTACGACGTGCTGGTGGGCATCAATCTCCTGCGCGAAGGGCTCGACATCCCCGAGTGCTCCTGCGTTGCGATTCTCGACGCCGACAAGGAAGGCTTTCTGCGATCTTCGACCGCGCTCGTCCAGACGATCGGCCGCGCAGCGCGAAACGTGAACGGGCTCGCGATCCTCTACGCCGACCGGATCACCGACTCGATCAAGTTCGCCATCGACGAGACGAACCGGCGCCGCGAGATTCAGCGCCGCTACAACGAGGAGCACGGCATCGAGCCGGCGACGATCATCAAGGCGATCGATTCCAACCTGGTGGGCATGTCGAACCTCGACTATCACGACATGTCGGCCAAGCCGCTGCAGAAGGCGCTGTCGATGGTTCAGGACGAGGATCTCGACAAGACGATCGCGCGCCTCACGAAGGAAATGAAGGAAGCCGCGAAGAACCTCGAGTTCGAGCGCGCCGCTGAGTTGCGCGATCAGCTCCGGCAGGTGCGCGAGTTGCGGATCTTCATCTGAGCACGCCGTGACGACGCGAGCGCAGCCGATCGATCCGCGGCTCCAGAAGCTCAAGGCGAGGCTCGCGGAGATTCCGGAGCGACCGGGTGTCTATCTCCATCGGAATCTCGGCGGCGATGTGATCTACGTCGGCAAGGCGAGAAACCTGCGGGCGCGAGTCTCATCATACGTCGTGGGCAGGGGCGCCCGTGACGGCAAGACGATGTCGCTGATCCTCGAGATCGACGCGATCGATTTCGTCGTCACGAACAACGAGCTCGAGGCGATCTTCCTCGAGAACAACCTGATCAAGCAGTACCAGCCGCGATTCAACGTCCTGCTGCGCGACGACAAGTCGTACCCGTATCTGAAGGTCACGATGAGCGAGGACTACCCGCGCGTGGTGTTCACGCGGCGCGTCTCCCGCACGCGAGGCGACGTCTACTTCGGGCCGTTCTTCGCAGGAACCGCGCGGCGGATGCTGAAGCTGATCGGCGACCAGTTCCGCCTGCGCACCTGTGACCTCGAGATTGTCGAAGGGAAGAGCGCAGTGCCTCGACCCTGCCTCTACTACGACATGCATCGATGCCCGGGCCCTTGCGTGGCGGGGCTCTCGAATCGCGCTGACTACCTCCAGATCGTCGACGACGTGATGCTCTTCCTCGGGGGGAAGAGCAGGGAGCTGCTGCAAAGGCTCAAGGAGCGAATGTACGCCGCCGC
Organism: Thermoanaerobaculia bacterium; assembly: GCA_051305935.1. Lineage (GTDB taxonomy): Bacteria > Acidobacteriota > Thermoanaerobaculia > Gp7-AA8 > Gp7-AA8 > JACPDH01. Next base: position 4,184 of record JBPPMG010000495.1, on the reverse strand, counting down.
CGAAGGGGAGCAGTACGAAGTGGCGCGCTACTTCCGCGACCTGATCCGCTCCGTGGAGCACACGCAGTCGGAGCAGCAGGTCGCTTCCGCCGGCGACGCGGACGCGGACGTATGGGGGCTGTGGGAAGAAGGGGGCGATGTCGCGGTCGCGGTCTTCGTGATGCGCGACGGCAATCTCGTCGACCGCAAGGAAATCTTCTGGGAGAAGGTGAACGGATACGACGATGCGGCGTTCCTCGCCGCGGTCGTACAAAGATTCTACGAGGATAACCTGTTCATCCCCGGCGAGGTCATCGTGCCCGTGCAGATCGAAGAGTCCGCGCTCGTCGCGGAGTGGCTCGCTTCGAAGCGCGGGCGGCGGGTCGCGGTCCGCGTGCCGAAGAAGGGGCGCGCGGTCGATCTCCTCGCGCTCGCGACCCGCAACGCTCGGCTGTCACACGGATCGCGCTTTCGCAAGTCGCAGGAGACGCGCCTCGAATCGGCTGCGGAACGGCTCGCGACGCTTCTTGGCATCGACGGAGAGATCAAACGAATCGAGTCGTTCGACATTTCGAATTTCCAGGGAACCGATTCCGTCGCGGGAATGGTGGTCTACGACTCGGGACGTCTCGACAAGAAACAGTACCGGCTCTTCAACATCAAGAGCGTCGAGGGCGCGGACGATTTTCGTTCCATCGCGGAAGCCGTCGAGCGCCGGTACCACCGGCTGATTGCGGAGGGGCGGCCGTTGCCCGACCTGATTCTCATCGACGGCGGACGGGGACAGCTCAACGCCGCGCGTGCCGCGCTGCAGAAGCTCGACGCCGGTAACGTGCCGATCGCCGGGCTCGCGAAACGGGAAGAAGAGATCTATCTGCCCGACGCCGAGGAGCCGCTCCGCCTGGAGCGTCGGGATGCGGCACTGCAGTTGCTGCAGCAGATTCGCGACGAGACACACCGCTTCGCAATCACCTCGCATCGGAAGAAACGAAGCCGGCGGACACTTACCAGTGAGCTCGATACGCTCGATGGTGTCGGGGAGCGGCGGAAGCGCACGCTCATCGAGCATTTCGGAAGCGTCTCAGCGGTGAGGCAGGCTTCCGTTCAAGATCTTGCGAAGGTCCTCGGACCACGCGTCGGGCGCGCCGTCTGGGACCAGCTTCATGATAATGAAGGGTGAGCACGACCCGCGTCGCGCAGATCCACGTAGTTGCAGCCCGACCGTTCGTCCGTTAACCTCTAATGGATGCGCACGGGAGGGGGGGACATGAATCTAGAAGGCGAAATCTGGGAACTCGAGCTCATTCCACGGCTGATCGAGCTCGGCTCTCAGGCGTTCACTGGGGCGCTACGATTCGAGAACGACTCCGTCATCAAGATCGTCTACTTCAAAGAGGGGAGCATCCTCTCTGCGAGCACGAACGATCGCGCCGACAGCATTGACGAGATCCTGCTCCGGTCGGGAAAGGTAACGCGCGATCACGTCAAACAGGCGCTCTCCAAGCGAAAGGAAACGGAGACGCTCGGCGACGCGCTGCTGGGGCTCGGCTTCATCGCCAAGCGCGAGTTGGCCTGGGCACGCCGCGTCCAGTTGATCGGCATTCTCCGCTCGATCGGAGAATGGCAGGCGGGGAGCTTCACGATCGTTGCCGACTATCTTCCGAAAAGAGAAGAGGGCACCGCGTTCTCGCTTCCCCAGATCGTGCTGGAGCTGATTCTTACCGATCAGGATCGCTCGAAGTACGACAAAGCGCTGGAGAGCGGTTCCGCGGTTTTTCGCAAGTCGGAGTCGTTCCAGGGTACTTTCTCCTCCCTCGGGCTGAATCAGGAAGCGGAGACGATCACCTCGAGCATCGACGGAGTCCGCACGGCCGCCGAGATCGCGTCAGAGTCCGGAAGCGATGCGTTCAATGTCTATAAGTTGTTGAATGCATTGAACTTGCTTGGCCTTGTAGAGAAACGTGAGAATTTACTTGAGGTTGTAGCTCCCGTGGTCCCTCCTGCGTTTGAGGCCTTCGATACCGCGCCGGAGTCGACCGTGGAAATGGGGTTGGATTTTGGCGGTGCAGCCCAGGGGATGGATCTCGGAGGTGGATTTCCCACTCCCGATAGTTCTGCGGATTTCGACGGAGAGCCTCGGCTGGATTCCGGTTCCTCGGTACCTCCTGCAGAGTTGGACAGCTACGAATATCAGGCTCCCGTAGCCGACGAGTTGCCCGAAGATGGCCTCGGATCTGCCGAGGTGGAAGGTGGGGCACACGCCGACTTCGGAGCGCCATCGTCGGCAGACTCGGAAGGGCTCGGTTCGATCGAAGCTCTGCGCAACTTCGAGTTGCCTGCCGTCGAGGTTCCTCCCATCGAGGAGCGTATCGCCGAGAAGCAGGCGACGAAGAGGCCGTTCAGCCCGCCGCCCGCGCCGCGCGCGGGAAAGACGGGGCTCATCGCCGGCGTGGCAATTGGAGTCATCGCGATCGTGGCCGTCGGTGGGTGGTACTACCTCCGTTCGAGACCGGTCGAAGATCCGGTCGCGGTCGCCGCGAAGGGTCCGCAGCCGACACCTGCTGTGTCGGAGACGAGCACGCAGACAGAGACGTCGACGGAGCCGACGCAGACCACGACATCTGCATCGTCGACACTTCCGGAAACCGTGAGCGTGCCATCCACGGCGGAGGAGTCTCCGGTCAAGGCGACCGCGACGGCCCCTCCTCCTGCGGCAGCTGCGACGCGCGCCCCTGAGGCGAAAGCGCCAACACCGTCTCCAGCGACGCAACAACCGAAAGCGACGACTCCCGCACCCGTCCCTGCGCCGTCCGGCAAGTATGCGGGGCAGGCGCAGCAGTACGCGAAGGAAGCGGCCACGGTACCCTTCACCGTCCAGTTCGCGCTGGTCTGTCGCGATGCCTCGATCGAGAACAATGTCCGAATCGGTGGATCGAAGATCTGGTACGTACCGATCACCTACCGCGGAGAGTCTTGCTACAAGGTGTACTGGGGACGCTACACGTCGCGCGATGAGGCCGAGCGAGGCGTCGCTGAGATTCCGGCGTCGTTGCGGGGCGGGAAGCCGAGCGTCGTCAGCCCCGGGTCGGGCTCGCAGTAGCGCGGCGAGCAGGAGGCGCGATGCGCCACGTCGTCGATGGCAGCAACCTCCTGGGAGCACTCGGGCTCGCGCGCGAGTCTGACGATGCGAAGCTTCAGCTCGTGCGCATGCTCGCAGCATTCGGGCGCGCGAAGCGATGCAGAATCGACTGCGTCTTCGACGGACTCCGGCCCGGTGGTTTCGCGACCAGCTTCGGCGGACTCTCAGTGAAGTTCTCCCATCCTCGTTCGGGCGACGAACTCGTTGAGCGCCTGGTCGCGGGCGATTCGGCGCCATGCGTCGTCGTCACCTCCGATCATGCGCTCGGTGCGAAATTGCGGAGCCGGCGCGTCAAGGTGGCCAGTTGCGGGGAGTTTCGTTCCGAACTGGAGCGCGCGGCGCGAAGCAGCGAGCAGGAAGCGCCGCAGGCGGGCGATTGGGAAGCGTATTTTTCCGATCCGAAAAACAGGAATGTTTGAATGTCGGCGCGCCGACATCTTTTGCAAGTCATGAAAACGAATAGATTTAAATATCGCTATTTTCGCGCCGCCGATGACGCGGCGCGAAATTCGCCAAGCCGCGGGACGTGTTGGATCGATCGGAGTGGGCCGGAGGATCGCCTCTGAAAAGGGGAGGAAAGTCCGAACTCCGACGGGCAGCAGGCTGGATAACGTCCAGGCGTGGTGACGCGACGGAAAGTGCAACAGAAAGATACCGCCCCTCACGGGGTAAGGGTGAAATGGTGCGGTAAGAGCGCACCGCATCGCACGTGAGTGTCGATGGCTAGGCAAACCCCCTGCGGAGCAAGACCAAATAGGGAAGCAGTGGAACCGCCCGTTTCCGTAGAAAGCTTCCGGGTAGGTCGCTCGACCGCCGCGGTGACGCGGTCGGCAGATGAATGATCCTCGCTCCTTCGGGAGAACGGAATTCGGCTTACAGGCCCACTCCACTTTTTCATGACCGAACGGAACGAAACGCTGCGCCGGCCGCGGGCTCTCGAGCCCGGCGGGACGATCGCCGTGCTCTCGCCGTCGTCACCTTCATCGCCGGAGCGGATCGAGGTCGCCGCCGACGCGCTGCGCGGTCGCGGTTTCGAGGTCAGGCTCGCCCCCAACACCTACACGCG
>JBPPMG010000469.1:0-11771 GCA_051305935.1 Thermoanaerobaculia bacterium | reverse complement strand
GACCTGGAGAACGCGGAACGCGGAAAGACCGACGAGGCCGGAGCTACCGGCGTCTGCTCCTCGCCTCGTCGCCTCTCGCCTCTCGCCTCACTTGGGCGGCGCTTCGCGCCGCGCGCAGGCAGGAGTGCCTGCGCCACATCGATCGCAAGTCCCTCTATCGCTTCGCTTCACCGCCCGGTACGATGCTCGCATTCCCCCGAGAGCGTCTTCCATGAAACAGAAAAGCGCGATCACATGGGTCGTCTCGGCCCTGGTCATTCTCGTCTCCGCCGTGGCGGGACTGCTGAGCCTGGCTTTGATCGGCTTCGAGACGGGCCTCGTCGGATTCGCGCTCGGATTCGTGATGGCGACGGTTCCGGTGCCGCTCTACCTGCTCTTCCCTCTCTGGCTCGACCGCTTCGAGCCAGAGCCCTGGTGGCTCCTCGCGCTCACCTTCGTCTGGGGTGCCGCGATCGCGACCTTCTTCTCGATGATCCTCAACACCGTGAACGTCTCGATCCTGATGTCCACTGCCGGCGCCGCGGGCGATGCGCTCGGCGCGGTCATCTCGGCGCCGATCGTGGAGGAGCTCGCGAAGGGGCTCGCGCTGCTCCTGCTCTTCTTCTGGCAACGCGACGAGTTCGACAACGTCACCGACGGGATCGTCTACGCGATGATGGTCGCCCTCGGGTTCGCGATGATCGAGAACGTTGCCTACTACGGTCGCGCGTTCGCGCAGGGCGGCCTCGGCGACGCGACCGCGGTCTTCGTGCTCCGCGGCGTCATGGCCCCCTTCTCGCACCCGCTGTTCACGAGCATGACCGGCATCGGTCTCGGCGCCGCGCGCGAATCCGACAATCGCTGGGTGAAGCTCTTCGCCCCGGCACTCGGCCTCGGTTCCGCGATGCTGCTGCACGCGCTCTGGAATCTATCCGCGAGTTTCGGCGCCGTGTTCTTCCTTGCCTATCTCGTGATCATGATGCCTGCGCTGGTGGCCGTCCTGATCGTCGCAATCTTCTCGCTCCGCCGCGAAGCGAGGGTCGTCCGGCTTCACCTCGAGTCGATCGTCGACGACGGCGTTCTCTCCGACGAGGATCTCGTCTGCCTCTGCTCCGTGTGGGGACGAATCGCCGCATCGAACCGCGCACTCTTCGGCAAAGGCTTCGGGGCATGGCGCGCGCGCGGCCGTTTCCATCGCGCCGCCACCGACTTCGCGTTTCATTCGTGGCGTCACAGCCGCGGACTGCACGACAACGCGACGGACATCCGCGCCGCGCTGCTAGACACGCTCCGTACCGCGCGACTCGAGGCGGGGCTCCCCGCGGTCGCAGTGCATCCGACACCCGAGCTCGTTCGGCGGCTCTCGATCGAGCGACCGCTGCCGCCGGAGCTCGTTCCACCACCCGTCGTCGCCTCGCTCGTCGGCGCTTCCGGCGCGCTCGTGGGAGAGCGGTTCGAAGTCGGCCCCGCCGGGCTCCTTTTCGGTCGCGACCCATCGATGGCACAGATCGTGATCCCCGATGCGCAGATCTCGCGCAAGCACGCCTGGGTCGGCTACCGCGACGGCGTCCTCGTCGCGATCGACCACGGCTCCTCGAACGGCACGTTCATCAACGGAGCGAGGATCCGCGATTCGCGCATCATGGCCGGTGACCGTCTCGAGCTCGCCGACGCTGCCGCGTTGGACGTGAGCTGACGCCGCGAACGGCGCGTGATGCTCCCTGCCACACGCCGACCCGAGTCGTGGCCCGGTTTGGATCTCCATCTTGTCTGGGTGCGAGATTCTGGCGCAACTCGGGACTTGTAGCGAAGGCCTCCGGCCTTCGCCGCTTCACGCCGACGTGCCTTCTCCGCAACTCGGGGGCAAGGCGGGACGCCTTGCCTACAACCTACCGCGTCAGCGAACGGTACTTGATCCGGTGTGGCTGGTCGGCCTCGACGCCTAACCTCGCGTGCCGGTCGGCCTCGTACTCCGAGTAGTTGCCGTCGAAGAAGACCGCTTTCGAGTCGCCTTCGAACGCGAGCATGTGCGTCGCCACGCGGTCGAGGAACCAGCGGTCATGCGAGATGATCACGGCACATCCCGCGAAGTTCTCGAGCGCCTCTTCGAGCGCCCGCATGGTGTTGACGTCGAGGTCGTTCGTCGGCTCGTCGAGGAGGAGGACGTTGCAGCCTTCCTTCAGCATCTTCGCGAGATGCACACGGTTGCGCTCTCCGCCCGAGAGGAGCCCGACCTTCTTCTGCTGGTCCTGTCCCGAGAAGTTGAAGCGTGCGACGTACGCTCGCGCGTTGACCTCGCGCGTGCCGAGCAGGATCACGTCGGCCCCTCCCGAGATCTCCTCGAAGATCGTCTTATTCGGATCGAGCGTCCTGTTCTGGTCGACGTAGCCGAGCTTCACCGTCTCGCCTAACCGGAGCGTCCCCGCGTCGGGCGTCTCCTCGCCGGTGATCATCCGGAAGAGAGTCGTCTTTCCGGCGCCGTTGGGTCCGATGATGCCGACGATGCCGCCGGGCGGAAGCATGAAGCTCATGTCTTCGACGAGCAGCATGTCGCCATAGCCCTTCTTCACGGCGTTCGCTTCGACGACGATGTCGCCGAGCCGCGGGCCGGGCGGGATGAAAATCTCCAGATCCTTGATCTTCTCCTGCGTCGCCTGCGAGAGCAGCTCTTCGTAGGCGTTGACACGCGCCTTGCCCTTGGCGTGGCGGGCTTTCGGCGACATGCGGATCCACTCGAGCTCGCGCTGCAGCGTCTTGCGCCGATCGCTCTCCGACTTCTCTTCCTGCGCGAGCCTCGCCTCTTTCTGCTCGAGCCACGAGGAGTAGTTCCCCTTCCAGGGAATCCCCTGCCCGCGGTCGAGCTCCAGAATCCAGCCGGCGACGTTGTCGAGGAAGTAGCGGTCGTGAGTCACGGCGATGACCGTCCCCTCGTACTGCTGGAGGTGATGCTCGAGCCATGCCACCGACTCGGCGTCGAGATGGTTCGTCGGCTCGTCGAGAAGGAGGATGTCAGGCTTCTGGAGAAGCAACCGGCAGAGCGCGACGCGGCGCTTCTCACCGCCCGAGATGCTCTTCACCAGCGCGTCGCCCGGAGGGCACCGAAGCGCATCCATCGCCATGTCGAGACGGGCGTCGAGATCCCATCCGTGCATCGCTTCGAGCCGGTCCTGCACCTTCCCCTGACGCTCGAGCAGCTTGTCCATGTCGACGTCCGGGTCGGCAAACTTGTCGTTGATCTCGTCGTACTCGCGGAGCAGGTCGACCAGTTCCTGGACTCCCTCCTGGACGATTTCCTTCACGGTCTTCGTCTCGTCGAGCTTCGGCTCCTGCTCCAGGTAGCCGATCGTGTACCCCGGCGAACAAGTCGTCTCCCCGACGAAGCTCTTGTCGATCCCCGCCATGATCTTCAGCAGCGAGCTCTTGCCCGAGCCGTTCAGACCCAGGACGCCGATCTTCGCACCGTAGAAGTACGAGAGATAAATGTCCTTGAGGACGGGCTTCTTGTCGTAGTACTTGCCCACTCCGATCATGGAGTAGATGATCTTGTTCGGTTCGACGTTTGCCATTTTGAGTTGTTGGTTTTCAGTTGTTAGTTGTTAGACAGACTGTACTGAGTACTGAGCTTTGAGTCGATCGGCTCGCGTTCCGCCGGCAGCTGGATGAGACGGTGTGACGCATTCTTCGCCGGAAACCGCCGTGGGACACCACCTATGAACTGCCTTTTCTGCGACTTGCTGACAACGCGCACGGGCGTGGCGGATATTCTCTTCGAGGACGACGACGTCCTGGCCCTCCTCCACGAGGCCTGGGCGACCCTCGGGCACACGGTCGTGGTCGCAAAACACCACGTGGAGAACGCCTCGGAGCTTCCGGAGGACGACTGGCTGCGTGTGGCACGGGCCTTTCGCCGCATCGAGGCCGCGGTCCTCGCGGAGACCGGAGCCGACAGGGCGATCCTCATGAAGCTGGGCCTCATGGTCCCCCACCTCCACATCCATATTTATCCCGTCAGCCGCGCGATGACCCGTGAGCAGGTCTTCGCCATCATCGACGGAACGACCCGTCACGAGGCCACCGCGGAGGAAAAGGCCGCATTCGTGGAAGGGTTGCGGAGGCGGATCCGGGGCTTGTAGGCAAGGCGTCCCGCCTTGCCCGCTTCGCACGAACCACTCGGTCCACGCAACCCCTCGAAGGCCAGAGGCCTTCGCTACGTAGGCAAGGCGTCCCGCCTTGCCCGCTTCGCACGAACCGCCTGCCACGCAATCCCGCGAAGGCCGGAGGCCTTCGCTACAAGGCGCCACCATGGGGAACGTTCCTCCCAACCGCGGTGTTAGCCAGCCGGAACACGAGAATCTCCGCCCCAGGAAGATCGAATGACGACCGCAACCGCCAAGCCCGCGATTTCGCGACGCGCCTTGAATGTCCCCCAATCCGCCATCCGCCTGCTCGAGCGCGACGCGGCAGTGGCGAAGGCCCGCGGGGTGCACATCCATCACCTGAACATCGGCCAGCCCGACATCGAGACTCCCGATTGGATCCGGCGCAGGGCGACCGCGGACCGGATCATCGCTTACACCCCGGCGCGCGGCACCGAAGCCGCCCGGTCCGTCATGCTCGATTACTACGCGAAACTGGGTGTCGCGCTCGAGCGCGACCAGTTGATGATCACGACCGGAGGCTCCGAGGCTCTCCTCTTCGCGATGCTCGCCTGCGGCGACGACGGCGACGAGGCGCTCATGGTGGAGCCGATGTACGCGAACGTCCGCAACTTCGCCGCGCTCGGCGGGATCACGCTGCGACCGCTCCGCACCCACGTCGAGAACGGCTTCAGGCTCCCGCCTCCCGACGCCTGGGAACGCGCGATCACCGATCGCACGCGCTTCCTGATGATTTGCAATCCGAACAACCCGACAGGGACCGTGTCGACCCCCGAGGAGATCCGAGCGATCGCGGAAGTCTGCCGCCAGCGCGGGCTCTTCCTGATCGTCGACGAGGTCTATCGCGAGTTCGTCTACGATGGCCGAACGCCTTGGAGCGCTCTGAGCCTCGAAGGCTTCGACGAAACGATCATCGTCGCCGACAGCATCTCGAAGCGTTACAGCGCCTGCGGAATGCGGCTCGGCTCCATCGCGACGAGAAACGCGGAAGTGATCGCCGCGACGGGAAGGATGGCCGAAGGCCGCCTCTCGGCGCCGACGATCGAACAGCGGATGCTCGAGGGGATCGCGGAGTTGCCCGATGGCTACATGCAGGGTGTCGTCGCGCAGTACGAGTCGCGGCGCAACCTCCTGTTCGAGCGCCTGACGTCGATTCCCGGAGTGGAGTTGCAGGTCCCGCAGGGCGCCTTCTACTTCATCGCGCGACTCCCGGTCCGCGACTCGCTCGCCTTCTCGCGCTGGCTCGTTTCGAGCTTCGAAGTCGACGGCGAGACGGTGATGCTCGCCCCCGCTCCCGGGTTCTACCTGACTCCGGGGCTCGGCAAGAACGAAGCGCGCATCGCCTACGTCCTGGTCGAAGACGATCTTCGCAAGGCGGTCGAGATCCTGCGCGAAGGAATCGCGGCGTGGAGCGACATGTAGGCAAGGCGTCCCGCCTTGCCCGCTTTGCGCAAAACCCTCGATCTGCGTAACTCGGCGAAGGCCGGAGGCCTTCGCTACAAACGCAAGGCGTCCCGCCTTGCCCTCTTCGCGCGAAACTCACGAGCCGCGCAGCCCAGCGAAGGCCAGAGGCCTTCGCTACAGGCCGAATCGGCTAAACTCGCTCGTGTCTTTCTCGAAGCGCGACGCGTTCGTCGTATTCGCAATCCACGCGATCGCGGGCCTTCTCTTCCTCTCGCCGTCGTACATCCGCCCCGACTCGATCGGCGTGATGGCGTGGCTGCGATCCGCCGCGATCGATCACGACCTCCTCTTCTTCAACGAGTGGGCCGGCTTCGCGATGATCGGCGACGGATTCGCCTGGTTCAAGGAAGTGACGCCCGTCGGCGCGCTCGCGAACCACTGGTGGGTCGGGACGTCGATTCTCACGGCTCCGTTCTGGGGTGTCTCTCATCTCGTCTCGCTCGCGCTCCCCGGGCCGCTCTTCCCCGACGACGGCTTTTTCGGCCTCGACCTGGCGACGCTCGGCTGGACCTCGGTGCTCTTCGGCGCGCTCGCGTCGTTCGCCGCAATCGCGATGATCCGGGAGGTCGATCCGGAAACGCGCGAACGCGACCTCACGCTTACACTCGCCCTAACGAGCCTCGGCACGCCAATGTTCTGGTACGTCTTCCGCACACCCATCGGAACGCATGCCGCGGGGATGATGCTTGTCGGGGTGATCGCGTGGCTTTGCTGGCGGCTCGTCTCGCGGCCAGCCGACGAGCACCCACTTCTTCTCGGCCTCCTCTTCGGACTCGCCACGGTAACCCGTCTCCAGCACGCGCTGCTTCTCCCGGCGGTGCTCTTTGCCGGGGTCAGGTCTCGACGATCCGCACGCTTCTGGGTGAGCTTCACCTCTGGCGCGGCGATTCCAGTGGCCGTGCAGGCAGTCGCATGGCACGCCGTCTACGGAACGCCGCTCGGGCCGCTCGCGAGCGGCGCGAATCTCGAAGGCGTCACCTGGATGCCGTTTCGCACGTTCCAGCTCGTCCCGGTGCTCTTCTCCTCCTGGCACGGCCTCTTCTCCTGGTCGCCGATCGTGCTCGTGTCGCTCGCCGGATGGCTGCTCCTCTACCGCGACGGCTCCGCGCGGCGCGACCTCGCGATCGTGATGGGGCTGATGTTCGCCGGCGAGCTCCTCGCGAACGTCGCGCTCGACCGCTACTGGTGGGGCGGCATGTCGTTTGGGGCGCGACGCTTCGTCGATCTCGCCGTGCCGTTCGCGGTCGGCGTCGCCGCGACGTTCCGTTCGCGCTACCGCGTAGCCTTCTTCATCGCCTCGATCGCGGCGGCGATCTGGTCGATCGCGCTCATGCTCGCCGCGACCAGCGGCGCGCTCTCGCTGAGCAGCTACGTCTCCGCCGGCGATCTGCTGGTGGCGTTAGGCGCGGTGCCCGAGGCGCTCTCGCACTCGCAGCTCCACTCGGCGGTTACTCGTGGCGCGCTCCTCGGCCAATCGCTCGTCGCGATGCTCATCGTCGCGGCGCTGACGCTTGCGATCGTGACCTTTGCCCGGCGCGGCCCGGCATCAGCGGAGAGAATGCTGATCGCTCTCGCCGCGGTCGCGCTTCTCGGATCGACTCTCCTCGTCTCACCGACGCGCGACAGCGCTCCGCGAGAGCTCGAGCGTCACGGCCTCACAGGAGTCGCCGGTCGCAGCGCCGGGGCCCTTCTCGACCAGCGCGGGCTCCTCGAACACGAGGCAACGTGGCTGCGCGCCCGCGGCGACCTCGCGCAAATGGAGTCGACGCTGCAAGAGATCGACGCCATCACGGCGCGCCTTCGCGAGCTTGGCCTCAAGCAGTAACGCCAGCGCGCTTCAGTCGATGAAGTCGACTCTCCCCGCGAGCACATGCACCGAGCAGCGTGACCCTTTGTAGACCCATGCCTCTGCTTCCGGGCCGCGCACGTCCTCTTCGGAGCGGAGCTCGTCGGGCTCTCCCATCAGGCGCCTCACCTCGCTCGCTTTCATCCCGAGACTGAGATTCGCGCACGTCCCGTTGCTCTTCCCTGTCTGGCTAGCGGCAACTTCGGCGGGCGATGGCTTCTTCGGCGTCGTGACCGCGCGCATCGCGAACACGACCGATAGCGCGAACCCGATCGACACCAGCAGGGCGATCGTGTCCGCGAACCGATGACCGGCCTTCGGCTGTGGTTTGCGGGACATGATGCTCACGGCAACAGTCACGAACCACGCCGCACAGGCGACCCCCATGAGCGCCATGGTGACCAGCGTGTCGACTCCGACCTCTGCAATCAGTGTTTTCATGCCGTTCGCGCTCCTACTTCCTGCTGAACTGGATCTTCTCGCTGCTGTTCGCTGTGTAATCGACGAGCTGCGGATTCTCGAAGACGGTCGTTGCGGCGCGCCCCCACACACGGAATGCGCGCTCGAACTCGACGACCGACTTCCCCGAGAGCTGTCCGATCGCCGCGTCGTCGTCGGCGCCGGCACGGTATGCGTTCACGAGCTTCTGAATGCCTCCCTTGCCGTAGGCTGCCTCGATGTACCGCACCAGCGTCTGCGACTCGATGTATGCCTCACCGATCAGGTTTGGATCGACCGAGCCATTGAGCACTGCATCGAGAAGCGAGACCGCGATCAGCTTGTCGTCCTCGTACATGTTGAACGCGTTCCGATGGTACGGAACCATTTCGATCCGCTGCGCCAGCCCTTCCTGCAGCCACGCCGGGGCGTTGTCGTTCGTCGCCTGCGCGAGCACCGCGTGCGCGAGCTCGTGGCTCATGAGTGCGACGACTTCGGGCCTCAGCCTCGCAACCCCCGCAAGCGGAAGCGTGATCTTGCCGTCGTAGAACCCGAGCACATGGTCGCTACCCGTGAAAGTCGAGCGGAACTCGGCCCACCAGAGGATGTTGACCGTGACCGCCTTGAACGACTCGACGGGAATGACCTTCCGAATCCGGATCAACTCGGCCTCGAGAATCTCGGCAACGCGTGCGGCGCCCTCGGGGGACACATCGGAGGGATAGCGAATCTCGAAGTTCTTCGAAGCGTGCACGCGGTAGGCCTTCGCCAGCCGCTCCTTCATCGCGATCTGCCGGATCCGATCGTCGAGGCTGATGAAATCGAGTTTCGCGTCGGCCTGCTCCAACAGCGTAATCGCCGGAGTGTACAGCTCGACCGCGGCCATCAACTCACCCAGCTGGTAGAAAGTGAGCGGATTGCTGCGACGCTTCATTCCTGCGCCCGCAACGACTTCCTTGAAGTGCCGCCGCGCTTCGTCGGCTCGCTGGGTCCGGCTGAGTGCCACTCCCTTTAGCAGCAGCACGTCGAGCGGGACGTTCTCCGCGCTCGGGCTCAGGGTTTCGGTGAGTTGGGAAACGTCTGCCCAGCGTCCCCGTGCTGCCAGCGCCTCTGTGGTCTTCGTCAGCCGCGTCTTGATGGAGGGTTGCGAGAGCGCCACGGAGGAGCGGACGATTCCGCTGATGCGCGGGAGATCTTCGATCGCCGCATCCTCTTCACGACGGCTCCAGGTCAAAGCGTCGACGAGTGGCGTCTCCGGTCCGACGAGCGCAGCACCGCCCGGAACTCCGAGAAACCGCTCACCGATTTCGATTCCCAGGTACTCGCCCGTAACGCTCGCGATCACCCCGTCGGGAAGCAGGATCGGAGTCAGCAGCTTCGTCTCCGAGCGGAATGAAGGCTCCTCGGCCGACGACATCGAGATCGTTCCGGCGAGATTCTCCGAGCTGCGAATCACGCTCCAGAGCGCGGGCGACCCGACGAGCGTCTCGCGCGAGACGGGCCGAAGCCTCCAGCCTCTCGTCAGGGCGACCGTCGCTTCCGCATCGTCGTTGCTCGCGGAGGCCTCCGCGGCGAGCCTGTAGTACGCGACCGCGTTCCGCGAGCCGATCACGGGAAGCCGCTCGAGATACGTCAGCGAGCGGTCCTCGAAGCCGAGCGTCGCCAGCGCCTCGGCCGCCTCGTACCAGAGTGCGTCCCGGCCCGGCCCGAGGTTGATCGCGCGCTCGTATGCGCGGCAGGCGGCGATGTCGTCGAAGCGCGCGAAGGCAACTCTCCCTCTCAGCAACTCCACGAGCGGGAGATTTGACGGCATGGAGAATGCCTTGAGGCTCTTCTCCACCTCCTCGAGTCTCATTTGCTGGAGGTCGACCTGGGCGCGCCAGAGCCGCGCCGCATCGCGTGCGTCTCCGGAGCCCCGCTGCTCCGCCGTTAGCACCTCGCCCGCCGCCAGCACCTCGCCCGCCGCCATCGCGCGTCGCATCGGCAGGAGCGAGCCAAGCCGCGGAAACCCGGGTGTCGCAGCCTCGACGACCACCTCGCTCTTCGCCTCGGCCGTCCTCACGAGCGCCACCCAGGCGAGCGCGACACCACCGATCCCAAGGACGAGAGCACCTCCCGCGACGAACCGCGCGCCGACAGGGTTCGATCGGATGATCATCGCCGCTGCCGCCGCGATCAGCGCCGCGCCGAGAGCGATGACGTAGGGCAGCAGGTCGACTTTTGATTTCTTCCCCGAATCGATCGCTTGAGCGGGGAACGTGACGGGAGCATACGGCGCCGGTTCGGCGAGCGAACGAAGTGACTCGACCTTCCAGTCGCTCCCTTCCTTCACGAGATTCAGGACGAGCGTCTCGTCGAGGCCCGAGGGATACTCGATCTCGAAAACCGCGGTGCGATCGCGCAGCGACGGGACGACAGTCTGCATCTCCCACTTCGCTCCGGCGTTAGGGCCGGCGCGGACCTCGATCTCCTGAAGCGCCTCGTCTGGAGAGAGGGCGCGCAGAGGCGACTGCGCACTGAGCCTGCCGAAGATTGCGCTCGGCCCCGATGCGAGGTAATGCGCCGCGATCTCCGCGGCTGCGCGCTCGGCATCTGAGAGGGGCCTCGGGCCGGTCTCCATGGCAAACGACGAAGTGGTGGCGAGCACCGCAACCGCGACGAGTCCGGCGCGGCGAACGCGGCGCGGCCACCAGCGTGAAGGCTTGCTTGACATCGCTCTCTCCAGAAAATCGGGCGCAGTCTAGCAGCCGGTTCCCGGGCCGGCAACGGCGGTAATTGGAACGCGCGGGACACTCAATCCGATGATCGAAGTGTCAGTAACGCGCGATACTCATGAATGTGATCCTGACGCGGCCTGCGCCACACAAAGCGTCGTTCGCCCTCGTTCTCCTACCTTCGGTTCCCGACGATCGTCCGCAGCAGCCTCAGCCTCTGGTCGATCTCTTCCGGGCTCATCGACGCGTACTTCGCGGGGAGAAGGCGCCGGCTCGACGATTCGAAGACGGCGAGCATCTCCATGAACTCGAGCATCTCCGCATCGCGGCTCGGAAAGTAGTCGATCGCCGCGCGCTTGAAGTGATCGGCGGTGACGGCCGCGTCGCCGCCCGACTCGCGCGCCGCGTCGTCGTTCGCGAGCAGGATCACCGCCTCGACGTCGGCGTTGCTGTAGCCGACGAGCTTCGCGCCGAAATCCTCGCGGATCGCGGCGAAGTCGATATCGGTCTTGATCCGGTTCTTCCGGACGAGAGCCCTCGCGACGTTCTCGACCTCCTCGGGGAGTTGCGAGTAGAGGAACGGAATCTTGCGGTCGAGGCGTCCCGCGCGCTTGAGGTCGACGTCGAGCTTGTCGGGCCTGTTCGTCATGACGATGAAGAGGATCCGTCCGCGGTTCGAGGTGTCCGACATGAACTCCTTGATCCGTGCGATGACGCGCGACGACGTGCCGCCGTCACCGTCGCCGTCGGTGTTGCCGAACGCGCGGTCGCCTTCGTCGATGATCACGACGACCTGGCCGATCGCCTTGATCACGTTGAGGATCTTCTCGAGGTTCCCTTCCGTCGCGCCGACCCACTTCGACCTGAAGTTCTTCAGCTTGATCGTGGTTAGGCCGCATTCCTTCGCGAACGCCTCGGCGACGAAAGTCTTGCCCGTCCCCATCGGTCCGGTGAAGAGCAGGCCCATCGGCACGCGGGCGGTGCGTCCGTCCTTGATGTTCTGCGCGATCACGAGGAGGTCCTTCTTCACCTCGTCCATGCCGCCGACGACGTCGAACCCGTGCGCGGGCTCGAGGATCTCGATGAGCCCGAAGCACTCGCGCTCCATGATCTCGCGCTTGCGGCGGGCGATGAGGCGGTCGGCCTCCTGCCGCGCGCGCCCCGCGGGATCGG
>JBPPMG010000447.1:0-4760 GCA_051305935.1 Thermoanaerobaculia bacterium | reverse complement strand
GCGACCCGGTGGGTCGCGCGTTCGTTTCGCGCGGCAGACGCAAACGGGCGACGCATCGCGTCGCCCCTACGAACCGATGGGCGGCGTGGATCGGGGTCGCCGTCGGCGACGCGCAGGCAGGAGTGCCTGCGCCACATTGGGCGGCGTGAACTGAACGTGTGCGGTTCGGTCTCATGCGACCTCCATGGAGTTGCCCGCGCCCGACTGCACGCGTGCGATGAAGACGTCTTCGAGTGTGGGGACGATCGGGCGAACGGACGTGACTGTGAGGCCGCGCGTCTCGAGCCCGGCGTGAAGCTCGGATGCGATCGCGGCGCCCTCGGAGGGCGAGCCCTCCGGGAGCGAGACGTGAAGGCGCTCGCCGAACGTCTGCACGTCGGTGACGCCGGGAGCCGCGAGCAGCCACTCCGCGGCCGTACGCTTCGGCCATGCGATGACTTCGAGCAGCAGTCCCGCCGCGGATGCACGGATCACGTCGGGCTCGTCGACAGCGAGGAAGCGGCCGCGGTCCATGAGCGCGATCCTGCCGCATCGTTCGGCCTCGTCGAGGTACGGTGTCGTGAGGAGAAGCGTGAGCCCTTCGCGCTGCAAGCGCGCGAGGATCTTCCAAAAGTCGCGGCGCGAGACGGGATCGACACCGGTCGTAGGCTCGTCGAGCACGAGGAGCTCGGGCGTGTGGATCAGCGTGCAGGCGAGCGCGAGTTTCTGCTTCATTCCGCCCGAAAGGCGCTCGGCGAGACGGTCGCGAAACGGCGCCATGCGAAGGAGCTCGAGGAGCTCGTCGCGCCTCGGCCTCCAGTCGCGCACGCCGTGGACGTCGGCGAAGAAGGCGATGTTCTCGTCGACCGAAAGGTCGCCGTAGAGCGAAAAGCGCTGCGAGAGATATCCGACGTGGTGCGAGAGCTCGGTGGCGTCGCGGACGGGATCGAGGCCAACGGTACGGACTTCACCCGCGTCGGGGCGGAGGAGGCCGAGGACACAGCGCAGGGTCGTCGTCTTCCCGGCGCCGTCGGGGCCGATGAGGCCGAACATCTCGCCGCGCCGGACGTCGAAGTCGATCCCGTCGACCGCGGTGACATCGCCGTATCGGCGGACGAGGGAGCGAATGGTGACGACGGGGTCGGGGGACCGCCGGCTGGGAGCCGGCGAAACAGCCGGCAAGGGTGCCGGCGCTCCAGGCGCTACGGGTCCGTTAGGCGGCACGCTCACTTCGTCGCCTCCTGGAGGGCGTACATGTTCATCTCGGCAGGCATGCCGGGCTTGAAGAGACCGTCCTCGTTGTCGAGGCCGATCTTCAGCTTGAAGACGAGCTTGGCGCGTTCGTCGCGGGTCTGGACGTTCTTCGGGGTGAACTCCGCCTTCGACGCGATGTAGATGATCTTCCCCTTGCGCGACTGCCCGTCGTCGGTGTTGACGACCGCCTCCATCCCGAGGCGAACGCGAGGAAGGTCGGGCTCGGAGATGTAGACGTTGAGCCAGGCGTCGGCGAGGTTGGTGATCACCGCGACGGGGCCGCCAGGTGAGAGGAGCTCGCCCGGCTCGGCGAGCTTCTCGGTGACGACGCCGGCGATCGGAGAGAAGATCGTCGCATCGGCGATCTGCTGCTCGAGTTGCGCGATGCGGGCGTCGACGGTTGCGAGACGTGCGCGCGAGGCGTCCTTCTCTTCGGCGCGGAAGCCGGAGCGGAGGCGGGCGAGCGACTGGCTGGTCGCGTCGACGCGCGCACGGAGCGTGTCGCGGCGCGTCTTCGCATCGTCGCGCGACTTCGTCGTGCCGGAGCCGCGCTCGAGCAACGCCGCGAACCGGTCGTAGTCGCGCTGCGCGCCGGCGAGATCCGACTCGGCCGAGCGGAGCTGCGCTTCCATCTCGCGGATGTCCTCGTCGCGCGCCCCTTTCAGGCGGAGACGGAACTCCGCGTCGGCGACACCGCGCTCGGCGCGCGCCTGGCGAAGCGCGAGCTCGAGATCGACCGTCTCGATCTTCGCCACCACGGAGCCTGCGGTGATCGCATCCCCTTCCGAGACCGCGACCGATTCCACGCGGCCCGCGACTTTGGCCGAGAGGCGGACGTCGGTCGCTTCGACGTAACCCGACGCGGTAATCGAGTACGGATCGTCCGTTCCTTTGCACGACGCGAGAAGGAGCAGCGTGAGAGCTGGAAGAAAGATACGGCGCATGTCACCTCCGGGTGCGCGCGCGCCGCGGCTCCGCCGCGAGGCCGCGCACCATCAGTTCTTCGATGTGTGAAAGATAGTCGTCCGCGAGAGGCATGTCGGTGCCGACGGGAAGGCTGGCGATCTTCGCCTTCCGGAAGCGCTCGGTCGAGAAGAAGAACATGAGACTTCCGATGAGGCCGATGTGCGTCGCGAGCGGATTCACGCGGCGGAAGGTGCCCGCCTCCGTTCCTTCCTCGACGACGAGGCGGATCGTGCCGAAGAGACCGAGGAAGTGGGGGAGGGTCGAGTCGTCGAGGTGCTCCCCGCCGGAGAGCACCTCGCGGATCAGCATCTTCGGCAGGCCCGGGTGCGCGGCGACCATGCGGCCGATCTCGCGGATCACCGCGCGAAGGCGCTCTTCGGGCGGCGCTTTGCTCTCGCGAATCGCCAGCAGCCCGTCGCTCATGCTTCCGAAGACGTCGTGGAGAATCTCGGCGTAGAGCCCCGCCTTTCCGCCGAAGTGATAGTTGATGAGAGCCTTGTTGATTCCCGACTTCGCGGCGATCTGGTCGACGCTCACGCCGTCGAAGCCGTGCTCGGCGAACAGGTCGGTGGCGCCGACGATCAGCGCTTCGCGGGTTGCGGCAGAGTCGTGGGCGCGCCGCGCGGGCGCGCGGCGATTCGGGGCCTTCTTCTCCGTCCGCGCCGTGGGTGCGGCGTGCGTGCGGCCCTTCGATGTCGACTTTTTCGCGTTCGTCATGAATCAAACAACCGTTTTAAACATATATTCAATTTGAGGCCGTTGTCAAGGCCTGCGTCCGGAATTCCGCCCCGCCTGCTCATCGCCTCTCGCCTGCTTCACCCCGGCATTCGCTACATCGCCGCGATGCCACTACAATTGGCGGGTCCGCGCGCCCCAGCGGGCGACGGCCTGAAAACACATGTTCTGCCTCGTCGCGAGGTTCGAAGGCCAGGAGTTCAAGTTCCCGATTCCCCGGGAGCGAGTGCGGCTGGGTGCCTCGCTGAACTCCGACCTCCCTCTCCCCGTTCCCGGCGTCTCCCGATCGCACGCATGGGTCGAACCGGTGGACGGAGGCATCCGGCTCGAGGACGCGGGGTCACGCAACCGGCTCATCGTCAACGGGACGCGGGTCGACTCGGTCACGCTCCGTCCGGGCGACGCGGTGCAGGTCGGCCGCGCGATCGTCTCGCTCGAGGAAGTCTCCTCGGGCGATTTCGAGCTCGCCATCCATTCGAGCGAGGTGCCCCGAAAGCACGTGAGCGACGGAGCCTCGGAGTCGGACGGGCTCGGAGTCTCGGGTCGAGGCTCACCGTCGGAGATCCTGCGCCTCGTTCGCGCGATCGAGTCCTCCAGTTCGCCTTCGGAGGCGCTCGCCGGCGCCGCGAAGCTCCTGAACGCGCAGTCGATCGTCTTCTTCTCTCTGAACGATGGAAACGAGGTTGCGTTCGACGCGATCGGCGGCGACATCACGGACGGCCTGATGCTCGCGAGCCTCGAACAGCGTTGCGCCACCCGCGTGCCTCAATCGATCACCACGCGGGTCGGCGACACGAGCTCGCTGGTCTGCGCGATGCTCGGAACGAAGACGGCGCGCGGTGTGGCGGCGTTGATCCGCCGTCCCTCGGTGGAGAAGTGGGAAGAGGAGCTGCTCCAGTTCATCGTGTCGAAGATGCCGGGCGGAAAGGCGAAGAACGACGCGAAGGCGCAGGTGAAGCCCAGGGAACGGCGGCCGCTCCTGGTGCCCCCGGGAATGGTCGTCGGCGAGTCGGCCGCGTTCCGCGATCTGATGTCGAGGATCGAGGGCGCGGTCGCGTCGAGAATGGACGTTCTGCTGCTCGGTGAGACTGGCACGGGAAAGGAGTTCTTCTCGCGGATGATCCACTCCTCGGGCGCGACCGCCAGCGGCCCGTTCGTCGCGATCAACTGCGCGGCCATTCCATCCGACCTGCTCGAGGCCGAGCTCTTCGGCGTGCAGGCGCGCTACGCGACCGGGGTCGATGCGCGCGTCGGCCGGTTCATCCAGGCAGACGGCGGCTCGATTTTCCTCGACGAGATCGGAGAGCTCGCCGAGCCGCTCCAGGCGAAGATGCTGCGTGTCCTGCAGGAGCGCGAGGTGCTTCCGTTAGGCGCCAGCGTGCCGCGGCACATCGACCTGCGGGTGATCGCGGCGTCGAACCGCGACCTGCTCGGCCTCGTCGACCAGGGGCGCTTCCGTCGCGATCTCTACTACCGCCTCGCGGGGCTCGAGTTCCTGCTTCCGCCGCTGCGCGAGCGCCCCGACGACATCCCTGCGCTCGCGTTGTCGTTCCTCGAGCGATGCTCCCAGGAGCAGCAGAAGACGATTCGCGGAATCAGCCGGCGCGCGCTCGAGATCCTGCTCGCGCACGACTGGCCCGGAAACGTCCGCGAGCTGCAGAACGAAGTCGCGCGCGCGGTGCTTCATTGCCACGACGGCGGAATCCTCCGCACCGAGCACTTCCCTTCGGTGCTGCGCGCGCTGCAGGCGGGGCACGCGCGGCCGCACGAGGTGCCGGCTTCCGAAGAAGCTCCCCCTCCTCCCGTCGTGG
Organism: Thermoanaerobaculia bacterium; assembly: GCA_051305935.1. GTDB lineage: Bacteria > Acidobacteriota > Thermoanaerobaculia > Gp7-AA8 > Gp7-AA8 > JACPDH01. Next base: position 15 of record JBPPMG010000447.1, on the reverse strand, counting down.
CGCTGCCGCCGCCCG
>JBPPMG010000334.1:0-15634 GCA_051305935.1 Thermoanaerobaculia bacterium | reverse complement strand
GAGCACGAAATCGCCGTTCATGGCGCCGCGAAGCCCGTTGCGCGAGATCGCGATGTCGGGAACGTCTCCTCCGTGGCGAACCGTCGCGCTTCCGTCCGAACGTGACCGCAGGACTCCCGCGACGAAGGGCGTGTACTCGACGAGAGAATAGTGCTTGCCGCGGACCGCGACGACGAGGCCGTCGCGCTCCAGCTGTTCGAGGCGCTTCGAGACGTCGAGGGCCGTAAACGGCGGCTCGCCGCCGTGATCTTCAGCGAGGCGCGTGAAGATGTCGGCGGGAGAGAGAACCCTCGAGCCATTTCGGGCGAGGAGCGTCTTGATCTGCTGTAACGGATCGGTCATCGGCGTTCGCGCCGCGACTCGCGATGGAGGAGCGGCGCGGGTCAGTCCTTCCTGCCGTCGTTTCCGCCGTAGCGTCCGCGGGTGGACGCCGTCCCCGCGCTGCGCTTGGAAGCGCGGCGACGCGGACGGATCGTCGCGACGTACCCGCTCAGCATCGCCTGGCTGCGGAGTTTGTTGTGGAGCGTGTTGCGATGGACGCCGAGTACGACCGACGCCTTCGTCACGTTCCCTCTGTTCTCCTTCATCGCGGCGACGATGTACTTCGCTTCGAACGCCTCGACTGCCTGTTCCAGTGTGATGCCGCTCGAGATGAGCTCGCGAATGATCTGATTCAGTCGATCATCGATGGTGGACATGAATTCCTCGGTACGGATGAGCAGCGAGCGGGAATTCTACTACCTGAGAGCCGCATGGGAAGCCCTTGACATTTATCTCCACCTACCATTGAGCGATTCCGGCTTCCCGGCGTCGGAAAAGCGTGATACCGGCAATCGTGATACCCGTCACCGAAAGCAGAAATCCAAGCGAGAGCGAGCGCGGGAAGTAGCGCCATTCGACCTCGTGCCTGCCTGCGGGAACCGCAACGCCGCGGAAGATTCCATTCACGACGAGCGGCTCGGCCGCGGTGCCGTCGACGGTCACACTCCAGCCGGGAGCGTCACGCTGCGACAACGCGACCACTCCGCCGCGCGGAGATTCCACCTCGACGCGAATCGAGCTCCAGGAAACGTCGGCGATGCGCCCGCTGCCGACCGGCCCGATCGCCGCGTCCGCGAAGAGCGGGGGCGACTCCCCGGTCACGACGATCTGATCCCTCGCGTTCCACGTTTCGCTGTAGAGGCTCGCGTACGCCGCAGCACGATCGGGCTCCGGAACGACGCGCTCCCACACCGTAACGGAAGGAAAGCCTGCGGCGCGCTCGTAGACTCTGACTCCCCCGCTCTCTAGAACTTCGCGATAGCCCGGCCCGGAGATCTCTCTAGTCGTGAACAGGTAGCCGACACCGAAGAAGTCGAGGATGTCGATTCGTGGCCGTGCGAGGGCGTAGCCGACGATCTCCAGATAGCGCACGTCGACGACGGGCGCCGCGGTCATCGCGTCGAACTGCTGGTTCCTCAGGTTCAGGTATCCGCCGAGCCATGCCGCGCGCCCCGCGCGAGACGCCGTGCGATCGCGACGAAGATCGAACTGCTCGAGGCGCGCGACCTTCCGCTCTCTCTGCAGGATCGTCGCGTGAGGCTCAACTCCCGCGGCGAGAGGCGAGCCGACGAGCAGGAAGCGAGAAGCGGAGATCGAGTCCGCGGCGACGACGAGGGTTGCGACCACGAGCAGCCAGCGACGCGGCGGGCGCGCCACCAGCACGATGACGATCGCAGCGGCCCACAGGGCCAGCATCTGCGTCGCCGCGGGCGAGCGGGAAGTCGCGAGGAGAATCACGATCACGGCCGCCATGACAGCCGCTACCGCCCCCGCGAGCGCCGTTCGCCTCGTCCCTTCGAGCAGGCGGTCGAGGCAAATCGCTCCGAGTGCAACGATCGCAAGGAAACCGAAGAGCGCGAACTTCACCGGATATCGATTCACCGTCAGTCCGGCGGCGAGGTAGAACCACTTTGCCGGCGCGAGGTGCGCTCCCGCCGCGAGGAACGCCGAGACGCCGAACAGCGCGAGCCATCCGAAGCAGGCCCTCGACGGAAGCATGCCTCCACGCCACAGCAGAGGGAGCGCGAGCGGCAGGAGGGCAAGCAGCGGCGAGATGAAGATGGACGGTAGAAAGCGCTGAGAAGTCAGCGCGATCGTCGCGCTTCCCGGAACGGACGGCGCGACGGGAACGAGCATCCAGTCGACCGGAGCCAGCGACTGCGCGAGCGCGGCAACGGAATCGAGTCCGGAGGAGCGGTCACTCCCGCGCAGGCTTTCGAGGAACGGGAGGAGCTGCGCGGCGGAAAGAAGAATCGAAAGCGCGGCGACCGCCGCAACGCCGAGGAGCGCGGCGCGGCGCTCCCGGACAAGTCGCACGACCGCGTAAAGCGCCGCACCGGCAGCGGCCAGCAGCGGTTCGCCACCGAGGAAGCAGAGCGCAATCGTCGCCGCGTCACGGGCCGGAGCGCGCTGGCCGCCATCGAGCGCGAACGACAGCAACAGCGGAATCCAGGCGAACGTCCCAAGCGAGTTCGAGACATCCAGAAGCGAGAGAACGGGGCCGGACAGCACGAGGGCGCAGGCCGAGAGCGTGGCGACGTCGTCGCGCACCCAGCGCAAAACGAGCCTTCGCCATCCGAAACCGAGCAGCGCGAGATGAAAGACGAGAAAGAGAACGTAGCCTGTGCGGAACGGCAATGCCGCCACGAGCCAGGCCGGAGGATAGAACACGCCCGTCTGCGGGTTCGCGAGCCAGGGCTCTCCGGAACCGCTCAATGCGTTCCAGAGCGGGAGCTCACCGCCGCGAAGCGCAATCGCGGTCGCCTCCCGCAAAGGCACGAAGTAATCGCGGTGATCGCGAAACGACGGCACGTCGCCGCCGAGCAGCATCGGAATGAACGGCGCCAACGCGGCGAGCGCGATCAGGATCGCCCGCCACTTCCAACGAATCATGCAGGCGTCCGCACGCAGAAGTCGCTCACGATCTGCCGCGTGAGCGCCACCCCTTCGAGGAAGAAGCGAACGCGAATCCTCTCGTCGATGCCGTGAACCGTCGCACCGTCGTAGTAGTTGATCTTGAACGGAGAGAATCCGTACGCGACGATTCCGCGGCGGCGGAAGTAGCGACTGTCCGTCGTTCCCGCCGTGACCATCGGCCCGACTTTCGAGTTAGGCGCGTGCTTGCCCAGCACCTTCGACAGGGAAGCGTACAACTCCGTGTCGATCGGTGACGCCGGAGCCGGCGGGCCGCTCAACAGCACTTCGACCTCGGCGAGCGTGCCGGCGACCTGCTGGATCTGCGCAAGGAGAACCGCGGGGTCGCTCCCCGGAATCATGCGGATGTCGATGTCCGCCGTCGCGACGTCGGGGACGGCGTTTGTCGACGAGCCTGCCTCGAGCCGCGTCAGCGCGAGCGTGTCGCGCAGCAGCAGTTGCAGCCCTGAGGGAAGCTCCGCCAGGTCCGGCGTTCCGAAATAGCGGCGCGGATCCGAGAGGATCCTTCCCCTCTTCCCCGGCTTCGTCGGGGCGATCGACTTGAAGAACGTCTCGACCGAGGGATGAAGCTCGCTACGCATCGGGATCGCGCTCACCGCGTGCAGGGCGTCGACCAGCTTCTTCGTCGCGCCGCCATCCGCGGGAGGCGTCGCCGAATGCCCCCCCTCGCCTTTCGCAGAGAGCCGGAGCCAGAGCGGGACCTTCTGATCGACCTCGATCCCCCAGTAGTCGATGCGATCGACGATCGTGACATTTGCCCCGCCCTCGTTGAGCACGAATCCGACGCCTGCGAAGAGCTCCGGGCTTCGGTCCATCAACGCGCCGAGGCCGGCGCGTCCGCCCATCTCTTCGTCGGCAACGGCCAGGAAGATCACGTCACGATCGAGGGGAATCGCGCGCCGCTTGAGATCGATGATCGCCATCAGGTGGGCAATGCCCAGCGACTTGATGTCGAGCGCTCCCCGACCCCAGAAGTAGCCATTCGCCTTCTCGCCCGAGAATGGCGGAACGCTCCACTCCTTCTCCGGAGCCGGCACGACATCGATGTGGTGCATCAGGAGCAGCGCCGGCTTCTTCGTTCCCGACGGCAATCGCGCCCAGACCGACCGGCGCTCCTTGTCCGGACCGACGAGCTTCGCTTCGATCCCTTCCTTGACGAGGATGTCGAGAAGGAACTTCGCGCCCGCGGTTTCGTTGCCAGGCGGATTCGACGTGTCGATCTTCAGGTAGTCGACGAAGTGCGCCTGTGCCTCTTTGTCGAAAGGTGATTCGGAAACGGCTTCCGCCTTGCGACAGTTCTGCGCGAAGACGAGCGTTAGGATTGCGAGAGAGAGACGAAGGGCAAGCCGCATTTCTTCCTGAGTATAGCGAAAGCCCGGCGCTGACAAAGCGTCGGGAGGCCTTCGAACCACAGAGTCGACCTTTCCTCGCAGGCGGAAGTGCCGCGCAGCGATGGCCTCAGACCCCGGATCGACAGGCATCGCTCATGCTGATTGCGCGGGACCGCGAGCCCGCGAATGCGGGAGCCGCTCGTCACGAACGGGAAAGGCGGCGCCGGTCCGGGTGTCCCGGCTCCGACTCTGAGCTCGACTCAATCCTTGAGAACCTGGGCGCCCTCCGGATAGACGAGGAAAACCCCGTTTCCGTAGACGATGTCGCACTCGAAATACTTTGTCTGCAGCGTCGAGTAAGGACTCCCTTCGAACGCGCCGTCCTTGCCGGACGACCGAATGAAGTAGTTCGTGCTGTCGGCGCGGTATTCGAGACTGCGGCCCCAGGCATCGGTCTGCGGGACATCGCGCATATAGGTCGGGTTGAGGATGTCTTCGAGATCCTGCCAGGTGAGCGCGACGTCGGACGGCCAGGAGAATTCGGCCGCCTGGCCCGCAGGCAGGTAGCCGCTGACGTCGACGTGGCGGGATTCCCACGCGTTGGCGAGGTTGCGCATATCGACCATCGTGCGTTTCTGCTTCGCCCGCTGCATTGCTGCGAGCAGGTTCGGGACCGCGATCGCGGCCAGTATGCCGATGATCGCAACCACGATCAGCAACTCGATCAGCGTGAAGCCTCTCTGATTGTCATCTCGCATCGCGTCTCGCCTCGTCACGAGAAAGGGGCGCCCGAGGGCGCCCCTTTGAACCTGCCAAAACACTCGCAGTTACTTCGAGGTTCCGGACTGAACGCCCTCGGGATACGCAACGAACGCGCCCATCGAGTAAACGATGTCGCACTCGAACACGTTGCGCGGGCCGGCAGTGTAGTCGCCGCCCTCAGCAACGGCTCCATCCTTGCCAAGCGAGCGGATCGCGTATTCCTGCGCAGAGCCGGCGGTGGTGTTGTCCACGGCGTACTGGAAGCCGCGGCCCCAACCGTCGTTCTGCGGGGTGTTGCGGATGTAGGTCGGCGAGATCCTGTCGGAGAGCGACGTGTAGCTGAGCGTCGCAAAATCAGTACCCCAGTTCAGATTCGTGTCCGACTGTCCAGCCGCCGTGTAGGCGTTGAAATCGGTTGCATACGCTTCCCACGCGGTAGCGAGCGAGCGCATGTCGGCCATCGTCCTCTTCTGCTTCGACCGCTGCATGGCGGTGAGCAGGTTCGGGATGGCGATTGCGGCCAGAATGCCGATGATCGCAACGACGATCAGCAGCTCGATGAGCGTGAAACCCTTCTGATTCTTGGAAATACGCATCATTTCGTTATTCTCCTCCTGAAGTTGGTTGAATACATCAAAGGCCCATCAAGATCCATACCAGTTCACCGAAGCCGACAAACGACTAACAAGAAACCGGTTAGCGGGTCGCCCCGCCGGCTGGCATGGCGTTAGTGACAAATTTTGCCTGCTCGCGATGGCAATTACTGGCCATCCGCGAATCGCCGGACGACTTCACGCATCACGTCCACGCCGGCGACGAACCAGTCAAGCCGCACGCGCTCGTCCCCCCCGTGGATCCCCCAGGTTTGATAGATGCTTAGAGGGAAAGGACAGAGGCCGTACGCGCGGATGCCGCGCGCGCGCAGGTACCGTGAGTCGTTCGACGAGAACGGCAGGACGAGAGGACCGACGAAGACACCACTTCCGTACTCTTCCACAACCGTCCCGCGGATCGTCTCGAACAGCGGGGTGTCGGGCGAGGTTATCGGAGCCGGGCCCTGCGTGCTGACGACGACGACCTCGACCCCGAGGGGCATCACACGGCTCCTGACGCGGTCGATCGCCGTCTCGGGCAGCTCGTCGGGCAGATTGCTGAGCATCACCGTCATCGTGAACTCTTCCTGACCGACAGCGCGGATACCGTCGAGCATCGCAGAGTTGAAAAATAGCGAGCGGTAGGGAACCGAGAGACGAAAGAACTCTCCATTCGCGATCGCTCCCTCCACGTCCGCGAGAAGCTCACGATTGTCCTTCCGGAACCGCGACGCATCGCGGAGCAGGCCGGGAACTTCGGGAAGCACGCGTGTCGGCCCACGTGGAGCGGCCATCGGAAGCAGCGCGGTGCGTGCGCGCTCGAGGCTCCTTCGTTCCTGCGCGCGGAGCTCGAGCTCCACGAACTGCCTCGATCCGACCTCGATACCGAAGTAGGTCGGCTTCTCCTCGAGCGACTCGCTGATGCCGCCTTCATTCAATGCGTAGCCGATTCCCTCGAAGAGGTCGGGTCGATGCTCGAGCAGCCAGGCAACACCGAGCCCGCCCCCGAGCTCCTCGTCGGCGGTGGCGAGAAAGACGATGTCTCTCTCGGGCACGCGCCCCGAGGCCGCGAAGTCCACGAACGCGAGCAGGTGGCTGATCCCGATCGACTTCATGTCGAGCGCACCGCGGCCGTAGAGCATGTTCATCTTCAGGTTCGCGGCGAACGGAGGCTCCGTCCATTGCTTCTCGTCGGCTGGCACCACGTCGATGTGATGCAGCAGCATCAGACCGTCACCTTCCGTACGGCCTTCGATCCGCGCATACACGTTGGCTCGTCCCGGCGCCGATTCGATCAGCTCGGCCTTCACTCCCCGCAGCGCGAGCTGATCGATCAGGAAGCGGGCTCCCTCCTGCTCGTTCCCGGGAGGGTTCGACGTGTCGATCCGGATGTACGCCTGGAGGAGCTCGATCTCCGGCGTGACCTGTTGGTCCTCCGGGATGAACGTGCGCTCCTTCAGCGGCGCGGAGAAGCGCAGCGACTGAATCATCACCCCCGCGAAGACCGCAAGGGCGAGGATCGAGATCACCCAGAACGACGGAGACAGCTTCATCTTTCGCATCAGGGCTTCGGTTCCTCGCTTCGTAGGGCCACGTTCCCCTTCCTCCATCCGACCGCAAGCGCCACGAGCGCCAGGAATGATATGGCTGCGCCCGCCGCAATCATCGGATTCTCGTAGGTCAGCACGACTCTGCGCTTCCCTCCGGGTACCGTGATCCCCTGGAACGCGATGTTCGTCTCGGTGATGCCCGCTGGCACTCCGTCGACGGTGGCTCGCCAGTACTTGTGGTGGGTCGACGCGAGAACCAGGAATGCGTCCCCGTCCGCATCGACCTCGAGCTCGGTCCGGTTTGCCGATTCGCGCACCGCCAGCACTCGACCATCGGCGACGGGCCGCGAGCCCGAACTGACGAAGGCCGTTCGCGGGTCCCATGGCTGGCGGGAGAGCAACTCCGCCAGCTGTCGATCGTCGGCGGCATTCACCATCCCCGACGCAAAGAAATACCTCGGGTAACGAGGGGTGTCCACGAGGTCGACCGGCTGGATGTCTCTCCAGTCGTCGCCGACCCGCCGCAGCTCGACCTGCGGATCGCGAAAGACGAGCACGGGACCGGCGCCATACATCGGCCCGAGCACGGCCACCCAGTCGTAGATCTTTCGATCCAATAGCGCTTCGACCATGTCCACCACCGCGCGCGTTCGGAGAAGCTGCGTCTCGTCGATGTCGTACTCGAAGCAGGTCGGAATCCCATGGAGCGCCGGCGTCGAAGGCCAGAGGCCGTTGCGAATCACCCAGTAGCCGTTCCGACCCTGGAAGTACGCGGGGAACTCCGGAGCCTTGAGCTGCATTGACGCGACGTGCGCAAGCCTCGATCCTCGCAGGTCAAGCTGCTCCGCGAGCGGGGGCGAGTCGTCGAAGAAACTTCGGTGAATCCGTGGGTTGATCTGGTTGCCCAGCGGCGCAAGGTCCGCAACCAGCAGGAGAATCAGCAGGGCAAGCGACCTTCGTCCGGGATTCGTGGCGAGCATCCGGACGACCACGGCGAACGCCGCACCTCGCAGCGCGGCCACGAGCCACTGCGTTCTCGCGATCGACGCCGCAGAATCGCCCTTCATCTCCCACACTCCGGCGAACCACGCAGGGTAGCCGGGATGAAGGGTGCCCAGGAAAACGAGCCCGGCCAACGCGCCGGCAACGACGCAGGTCCATGCGGCCCGGCGCGCGAGCGCGGAATTGCCCTTGAGCACGCGGTCGAGCACCACGATGGCGAAGACGATCATCGCGAACGAGGCGGTCAGTGTGAATTTTTCCGGATACCGGATGGAGGGCAGGAGTCCCGCCCGGTACAACGCCGCGAGTACCGGCGTGTGCGAGCCGGCGGCCAGAACCAGCGCAGGGAGCGCGACGAGGGCCGCCAGCCCGCGCCCCGCGACGCGACCGATCGCGCCCGCCACCACGAGGCCGACGACGAGCAGCGAAACGTACACGCTGTATAGAAACGGCCCGCCTCTGCCGGGATACAGGAGACGACCCCAGTAGAGTGGCCCGTTCCACTCGATCGTGCCGAGCAGGTTCGGGAACGCAAGTTCGAGCAGGCGTACGGGAGGGAAGCTCCACGTCGAGACGATCGAATAGGGGAACGCGAGAGCACGCACGGAGTCGCGCGCGTGGTCGACGGCAGGAAGGAACTGGATCGCGGCCACCGCGATCCCCATCGCGACGAGGCCGACCGCCCTCAGGAGATTCGAGCCAGCCCCGCGCCAGCCTCCCCGCTCCCAGCCGACGAAGCCTGCGTAAAGCGCGATCACTCCCCACGTCTGCATGAGGGTCGTCGGCTCGCAGATGATTGCCTGGACACCGAGAAACAGCGAAGCGGCAACGAAGTCTCGTCGTCGTCGCTCGAGCACCCATCGCCGTGCATGGATTGCGATCCAGGGCATCCAGCTGATGGCGAAGAGAATCGGGAGCAGGTTGACCGTCGAGACGTACGGTCCGCTCGTCGCAAAGATCAGCGCACCCGCGAAACTCGCCGGCACGCTCAACTCGATCGAGCGAAAAAAGCGGAATGCGCCGAGCACGGCAATGTAGACGTGCAGGACGATGTGGAGTTGAAACCCATAGTTGTAGTCGGGCAGCAGCGTGAGCCATTGCGGCGGATAGAAAACTTCGTATGCAGGGTTCGCGGCGATCGGCTGGCCGGCGGAATAGAGCCGATTCCAGAACGGGAAATCACCACCGAGCACGACTTCCCGCACGACCCACTTGATCGGATAGAAATAGCCGGTCAGATCCCGGGTAAAAAACGACGCCCCGAAAAAGAGAATGTCCGCGTAGAGAATGGTGACGAGCAGCACGAGGAGTGCCATCGCGCGAACGTCGGAACCTCGACTCGCCGGATCTTCCGTCAAACCGGGCATGCGAGCGAGATTCTACTGCATCGATCGTGCGCGCCTGCGCGAGACGACGACGACCACGCCGAGCAGGAGAATCGCGACCAGCGTGATCTCAGCGCCCGCGATGACCACGGGATTCCGGTACTCGAGCAGCACGCGGTGCCGGCCCGGCTGGAGCTCGATCCCGCTGAAGCCGAGGTTCACCGGCAACAGCGTGGCACGGCGTCCGTCCACGCTCGCCCGCCAGTAGCGATGCGGGGTCACGCTGAGCACGAGCAGGCCCGCGCCTTCGGCATCCGCGTCGAGCTCGATCGAGCGCGGCGTCTCGCTCCACGAGAGAACCGTTCCGGGCGACGCTGGACCTTTGCCGTCCGCTACGAATGCCGCGCGCGGGCCGGGATCGTCACCGGAGATCGCTCGCGCGAATGCTTTCGGCTCCAGCGCCGGCAGGAGCCGATCGGCGAAGTAGTACCGATCCCCTGCGCCGAGCCGCTCGAACGAGACAGGCTCGACGAGCTCGACCGGCACGCCTCCGGCCGTCGTGGTCGCATGGTCGCGAAATCGTGTCCGATACCGCGCTCCCGCCATCGCCATCAGGGTTGCGTCGCGTGCCTCGCCTAACTCGTTCCGAATCTCCCACGCCGCGTCGACGAACTGCTTCGTCGGCATGAGCGCCGTCCGGTCGTAGTCGATCTCGATCGCGTAGCGGATTCCCCAGGTCGCCGACAGCATCGGGACGAGGCCGTTTCTCACCGTCCAGTACGTCCCGGCCCCGGTCTCCGCGAAGCGCCGCCCGTTTGCGCTCCGCCCAAAGCTGTCGTACCAGTCCGCGAGCGGAAAGATTCGGTACGCCTCGCGGTCCGCGTCGAGCCGCGCCGCGGCCGGAGGCTCCGAGAAGTAGCGCGCGTCGATCGACGGGGCGACAGCGCGGCCCGCGAGCGCGAGGTCCGCGAAGACCGCCACGATCGCGATCGCGAGCCACTTCCTGCCGATGCCTCCCCGCGCCGCGGCCAGGAAGAGCGCGAGCGCCACCGCCGCCCGCGCCGCGTTCGCGAGCCAGTCGATCCGCAGGTCGCGGACGATTTCCGCGAGCGCGGCGGAATCCGCAACGCCCGTGAGCGACTTCGTCAGCGCTACTCCCTGCCCGCTGAAGAAGAGCGCCACACCGGCGAGCGCGACGATCAGAAGGATCGCCGCGACCAGCGCCGCGCTTCGGCCGAGCCGTCGCGGCTCGTCGACGAGCGCGTCGAAGACCCGCGCCTGGTAGACCGCGAGCGCGACCAGTCCCATGATCGCGAACTTCTCCGCGTAGCGGAACGACGCGGCGAGCCCCAGGTCGTAGAGCCAGCGCAGAAGCGGCGTGTTGTCGCCGAGCGCCAGCACGACCGAAACCGCCGCCACCACGAGAAACAGGCCGGTGCCAGGCAGCCGAGCCCGAATGCCCGCGAGCGCAAGGCAGAATCCGAGCAGTCCCATGTAGACGCTGAACAGGAATGGCAGGGGCCGCGTCCCGTAGAGAACCGCGCCGAGATACGCCGTCTCCCCTTCGCGCCAGACCCTTCCGAACAGCGCCGGCATTGCGACTTCCACGGGGCGGATCGGAGGCATGCTCCAACTGCTCACGGTCTTGTAGGCAAACGGCTCGGCGCGAACCGAGTCTCCGACGTGATCGATCGCGGGAAGCAACTGGATCGCGCCGACCGCTAGCGCCGCGAGCAGCAGCACCGCCACCCTCGGGGCGATCCGGCCTAACGCCGACCCGCGCCGCTCCGCGCTCGTGATGCGATAGAGCGCGTAGATCCCGATGAGCAGCCACACCTGCACCAGCGTGGTCGGCTCAGCCGTGAGAATCTGCATCCCGAGAAAAAGACCGGCCAGCGCCATGTCGCCCCATCCACCCGAGGTGAGCCAGCGGCGCACGTGAAGGAAGGCCCAGGGAAGCCAGGTGAGCAGGAACAGGTACGGCAGAAGATTCAGCAGCGACGCGAAGAGCCCGCCAAAGGCGAACGTGATCGCTCCGAAGATGCTCGACTCCTCGCGGAGCCCCATCGACCGAAGACATCGGTATGCGCCCCACGCGGCAACGAACACGTGCAGCACGACGAGTAACTGGAACGCGAAGTCGTAGTCGGGAAGCAGGAGGAGCAGGTGTGGCGGATAGAACGCCGCGTACTCCGGATTCGCCGCCATCGGCTGGCCGGCCCCGTACGCGTGGTTCCAGAGCGGGAGGTCGCCGGAGAGCCATGCGTCTCTCAGCAGCTTCTTCGTCGGATGGTAGTAGCTCGCCACGTCCCGGATGAAGAGACGCCTTCCGAGGAAAAGAAGATCGGCGAAGAAGACGGCCGTGAGCGCGGCGAGGAAGGCGACGGCGCGAACTCCCGGCCGGCCGCTCGCGCTGGGTGTGGAGGTCACGGGCGGAATTCTACGGCAGCGCGGCGCCGTCCCGGCAGCGAGGCCGCCACGAGAGCGCCAAAGAGCACGAACGCCGAGACCGCTGCCGAGCGTCGCACCAGCGTGTTCCTGTACTCGACTTCGACCACGTGACGTCCTGCGGGAACGCGAATCCCCTGATAGGCGACGTTCGCCGTCTCGATCGGAACCGGCTGGCCGTCGAGGCGCGCGGTCCAGTACTTGTGAGTGGTCACGCTCATCACGAGGAATGCCTCTCCGTCGGCCTCCACCTCGACTCGCGCGCGATTGGCCGTCTCCTCCGTGGACAGCACGCGCCCCGTCGCCGGCACGCCAGCACCCGCCGCGACGTAGGCGCAATCGCGGCACCAGTCTCCCCGCACGATCCTGCGGATCATCGCGTCGGCGTCGGCGGCCTCGATCAGCCGGCTCGCGAAGTAGTAGCGCGGCGCCGGTTCCTGCGGCACGAAATCGACCGGGCGGGCCTTCTTGAAGTTCCCCTTGATCCGCTTCTTCTCTTCCTCGAACCCGCGGTACTGCGACACGAACCCGACATTCGACATCGACCCGTAGACCTCGCGCCAGTTCTTCACTCCCGCATCGCGCGTGCGCCACATCGCGTCGACGAAATCGACCGTCGGCAGCAGCGCCGTCTTGTCGTAGTCCCGCTCGAGCACGGTCTCCAACCCCCAGGTCGCCGGCGTCATGGGGTAGATGCCGTTGCGGACGACCCAGTAGGCGTCGGGCCCCACGCCGAAGTACGAGTTCGACAGCTTGCTCCCGCCGTACCAGTCGGCCTCGTGAAAGATGCGGAACGGCTCCTGCTCCTTCGCGATCTCCGCGACAACTTCCGGGGGCGTGAAGAATTTCGCCGGAAAACGCGGCAGGACATCCAGGCCGATCGGCACGAGGTCGAGCAGCATCAGCGCGACTGCGGCGACGTGCCAGCCGGCGCGCCGGCGCGAGAGCCCCACCGCGAGCAGCCCTGCGACCGCGGCGCCCCGCATCGCGGCCAGCCCCCAGCCTTCGCGCGCAACGTCGATCGCGAGCGCAATGCGGTCCGCGTTGGTAACGCCCCACACCTTCGTCACGAGCGTGTCGTACAGCGGCGTGAAGGTGGCCACGAAGAAGAAGGCCGCGGCCACCGCGGACGCAGCCGCAAACGTGACCGCGACCCGATAAACGCGGCGGTCGCGGCGCAGGTAACGATCGAACGCGATCGCCGCGAGCACGTTGAGCGCGAACAGTCCGGCGTACGCGAACTTCTCCGGATACCGGATCGACTGCGTCAGCCCGAGCTCGTGCAGCACGCCAAACAGTGGCGTGTTTCCTCCCATTGCGATCGGAACCGTCACCGCCAAGAGCGCCGCCGTGAAGAGCCAGCCGCGAACTCTCCGCGCGAACGCCGCCACGATCATCGCGGCAGCGAGCAGACCGAGATAGACACTGAATATGAACGGCGACGACGTGCGCGGGTAGAGACTCGCGCCGACGTAACTTCCCGGCTTGTCGAACAGGCGCCCGAAAATCTGCGGATAAACGAGCTCCAGCGGCCTTGGTGCCGGCATGCTCCAGGTCGTGATCAGCCCGAGCTCGAACGGGCGGGAGCGGACCGAGTCGCCGACATGGTCCATCGCGGGGACGAGCTGCGCGGCCCCTCCGAGGAACCCGAAGAGGCCGATCGATCCGACGAGCACGGTGTTCCGTGCGAGCGCGCGAAACGGCCGGTCGTTCCTCAGCGCGCGCCAGAGTCCGTACGCGCTCATCAGCAGCGCGGTCTGCAGAATCGACGTCGGCTCCCCGACGAGCCCCTGGATTCCGAGGAAGAAGGCCGCCAGCGCGAAATCGCGAACGTTAGGCGCGCGGAGGAAGCGCCGCGTGAACAGCAGTACGTACGGAATCCAGACGACGCAGAAGAGGATCGGCAGCAGGTTGATCATCGACAGCGACACGCCGCCGATCGCGAAGATCACGCCTCCGAAGAACGCCGCCGGAATCCTCAGCCGCAGCGAGCGAAGCAGCAGGTACATGCCGATCGCCGCGATCGGGATGTGAACGATGATGTGAAGCCTGTACCCGAGGTCGTAGTCGGGAAGGAGAATCAGCCACTGCGGCGGGTAGAAGACCTCGTACTCCGGGTTCGCCGCGATCGGCTGTCCCGCCGAGTAGTAGCGATTCCAGTACGGGAATTCCCCGCCGAGCACGATCTCGCGGAGGATCTGTTTCGTCGGGTAGTAGTAGCGCGTGAGGTCGCGCACGTAGAAGCGCCCCGACGCGAACAACACGTCGAGGAACGGGACGAGGACCACGGCGACGAGAAGCAACATCGCCGCAGCGTCGGTGCGAATTCTCCGCCGGCTCACGAGGCGCGGATTGTAACCGGAGCCGCCCCTCTGTGCTAACCTTTGCCCGCCCGAAACGGCCTCGTCCCATGTCCCCCAAACGAAACAGGAAAGTCGTCGTCGTGCTGCCGGCGTACAACGCCGAAAAGACGCTCGAGGCCACCCTCGACGACATCCCGAAGGACTGGGTCGACGAGATTCTCCTGGTCGACGACTGCTCCAAAGACGGCACGGTCGCGCTGGCGCAGAAGCTCGGAATCCGCACCGTCGTCCACAAAGTGAACCGAGGCTACGGCGGCAACCAGAAGACCTGCTACCGCACCGCGATGGACGAGCTCGGCGGCGAGATCATGGTGATGGTTCATCCCGACCACCAGTACGACCCGACGATCGTCCCCCACCTGGTCCAGCCTCTCCTGAACGACGAATGCGACGCCGTCTTCGGCTCGCGCATGCTCGGAGGGCGTCCGATCGAGGGAGGCATGCCGAAGTGGAAGTACTTCGCCAACCTCTTCCTGACCGCGGTCGAGAACGCGACGTTCTACGTCTTCCTCTCCGAGTACCATTCCGGCTTCCGCGCCTACTCGAAACGCTACCTCGAGGCAGTCAACTTCGAGGCGAACTCCGACAACTTCGTCTTCGACACCGAGATCATCGCGCAGGGAGTGGCCGCGGGGATGAAATTCCGCGAGGTTCCGATCCAGACGCGCTACTTCGAGGAAGCGTCGCAGATCAGTTTCTGGCGGAGCGTCCGCTACGGCCTCGAGATCCTGAAGACGATGGTCTACTACAAGCTCGACAAGAAGAAGATCTACAAGCACCGGATCTTTCGGCCGCGCGCGTCGTCCGGCGCTACCCCCACCATCCCGCCCACCACCTGACCGCGACCGCGGCCGCGATGTGACCCGGGTCACTCGGACATGGTCCCGCGGTCATTTCACACGGCATCGCGCGCCGCTATCGTGCAACTCACGGACGGAGTCCCGTCCGATAGCCGCGATCTCGTTGGAGGTGCCTTTGCTCGACGCCGTGCTGCTCGCTCGCCTGCAGTTTGCGATCACGATCATGTTTCACTTCCTCTTCCCGCCGATCTCGATGGGGCTCGCGCTGCTGATCGTCGTCATCGAAACGATGCGGATCCGTACCGGAAACGATCTCTATCGCCGGATGTCGGACTTCTGGCTCAAGATTTTCGCGGTGAACTTCGTCGTCGGAGTCGCCACGGGCATCGTGATGGAGTTTCAGTTCGGGACGAACTGGGCGAGCTATTCACGCTTCGTGGGAGACATCTTCGGAGCGCCGCTCGCGGCCGAAGGCGTACTCGCA
>JBPPMG010000400.1:0-8204 GCA_051305935.1 Thermoanaerobaculia bacterium | reverse complement strand
GCATGACAGTGACATCCGTCCGCCCGATCATCCCCACACTCGAAGACGTCTTCATCGCACGCGTGCAGTTGGGCGCGGGCACCCCCATGGAGGTCGCATGACTCCCAGCATAAGTCCGTCGCGAATCCACGCCGCCCCATGTGGCGCAGGCACTCCTGCCTGCGCGGCGCCGAAGGCGACCCCGGTCGGCGCCGCTCACCGGTTCGTAGGGGCGACGCGATGCGTCGCCCGTTTGCGTCTGCCGCGCGAAACGAACGCGCGACCCACCGGGTCGCCCCTACGAGAACCCTTGCGCCGCGCGCCTGCTCATCGCCTCTCGCCTCTCGCCTCTCGCCTCGGCGGCGTCGTGCTCGCACTTCTCTCACTCTTCGCGCTGCCCGCAGCCGCCGACGATCGCCCCATGACGCTCGCCGAAGTCGTCGAGCTGGCGCGCGGCGTCTCGCCACGCGTGGCGCAGCTCAGGTCGCTCGAGCTCGCGGCGCGCGAAGGCGAGCGCGGCGCGTTCGCCGGAAGGATGCCGATCGTCGATCTCTCGGCCAGCTACAGCCGCAACTCCGACGTCCCCGAGTTCGCAACCGGGATCGGGCCTAACCGGACCGTCATCTTCCCCAACATCCCCGACAACTACCGCGCGCGCGCCGGGGCGCAGTTGCCGCTCTATACGGGCGGCCGGGTTAGTTCGCAGATCGACGCCGCGCGAAGCAATCTCACCGCGGCCGGACAGGACATCGTCGCCGGAGACAAGGACGCCGCGCTCGAGGCAGCGTCGGCCTACTGGGGCCTCGCCACCGCGATCGCGACCGAACGCGTCGTGACCGCGTCGCTCGCCGCCTTCGACCAGCACCTCACCGACGCGAAGAACCGCGTCGACCTCGGATTCGCCGCGCGCAACGAGTTCCTAGCCGTCCAGGCGGAGCGCGACCAGGCCGAGCTGCAGCGCCTCCGCGCGCGCAATCGAGCGCAGACGGCGAATGCGAACCTGCTCCGTATTCTCAACCTTCCGTTCGGGACGAAGATCGATCCCGCCGATTCCCTGGAAAGCGCGGCCGCAGCTCCCGCTGACATCGAGCCGCTCGTCGCGGAGGCGCTGGAAGCCCGCGCCGAGCTCAAGGCTTTGCGCGCGCGCGTCGAGGCGGCCAACTCCTCGGCGTCGATCGCACGCGCGGCGCGGCTCCCGCAGGCCTCGCTCGCCGCCGCGTACGACTACGCGAGCCCGAACCAGAAGATCCTGCCGATGACCGATGCGTGGGAAGACACATGGAGCGTGGGCGTCGGCGTGTCGTGGAACGTCTTCGACGGCGGCCGCGCCGCGTCCGCCGAAGCCAGGGCGCGCGCCGAGGCCGAGGCGCTCCGCAGGCATCTCGAAGACATCGAGCTGCGCGTTCGACTCGACGTGACGGAGCGCGCGCTCGAGCTGGAAACCTCCGTCGCTGCAGTCATCGTCTCGAAGCGCGGCCTCGAGGCCGCTCAGGAAAACGAGCGGGTCTCGCTCGATCGCTATCGCGAGGGAGTCCTCTCGTCGTCCGAGCTCCTGGACGCCGAGACGCAGACCCTGCACTCGGGGCTCGACCTCGCGCTCGCGCAAGGGCAGCTCCGCGTCTCCGAGGCGCAGCTCGAGAGGGCGTTAGGCCGGTGAACGAGCCGGTCATCGAAGTTCGAGGGCTGGTGAAGCGCTTCGGCGACTTCGTCTCCGTCGACGACGTCAGCTTCGACGTGCGGCCCGGAGAGGTCTTCGGCCTGTTAGGTTCGAACGGCGCCGGCAAGACGACGACGATCCGGATGCTCTGCGGCCTCCTCCGTCCGTCCGCCGGCGTCGGCCACATCCTCGGCATCGACATCGCGCGCGAGCCGGAGAGGCTCAAGCGCAGCATCGGGTACATGACGCAGCGCTTCAGCCTCTATGACGACCTGACGATCGGGCAGAACCTCCGCTTCTTCGGCGGCGTCTACGGGCTTCGTGGCAGCGCATTCGAGGCGAGGCGCGCCTGGGCGATCGAGATCGCGGGGCTCCACGGGAAGGAAGGGCTGATGACCGGCTCTCTCCCCGGCGGCTGGAAGCAGCGACTCGCCCTCGCCTGCGCCCTGCTCCACGAGCCGAAAGTCGTCTTCCTCGACGAGCCGACCGGTGGCGTCGATCCGCTCTCGCGACGGAAGTTCTGGCAGCTGATCGACTCGCTCGCGGCCTCGGGCGTCGCGCTGATCGTCACCACGCACTACCTCGATGAAGCAGAGCGCTGCGACAGGATCGCCCTCATGCACGCCGGGCGGATCGTCGCGATGGGAAGTGTCCCCGAGCTCAAGGAAGTCTTCTCGGGACGCGCGATGCTGGAGGTCTCCTGCCCGCGCGTTCTGGACGCGCAGGCACTGCTCGAGCACCGTCCAGGAATCCATGAGGTCTCTGCGTTCGGCACGACGCTTCACGTCGTCGTCGACGACGCGGACGAAGGACGAGCGGCGATCACCAGCACACTCGCCGGAGCCGGCTTCGAGCCGCTCGAGATCGAACGGATCGTTCCATCGCTCGAAGATGTCTTCATCCACTGTATCGAAGCGGAAGACGCGCGGAGGGACGCGTCGTGAGGCTTCGGCAGACATGGGCGGTCGCCAGGAAGGAGATGCGCCAGGCCCGGCGCGACCCCCTGAGCCTCGGCCTGCTCTTCGCGCTTCCCGCTTTCATGCTCGTCCTCTACGGCTACGCGATCAACTTCGACGTGCGGCACGTGCGGCTCGCGGTGCAGGACCGCGACATGTCGCACGAGAGCCGCGCGCTCGTCTCGTCGTTCGTCAACTCGACCTACTTCGATCTCGTCGCCTCGCCCGAGCCCGGGAGCGACCTCGAGAGCGTCATGCAGATGCGCATCGCCAAGGCCGTCCTCGTCATTCCCGAAGGCTACGCGGCCGACATCGGTGCGGGCCGAGGCACAGAGGTGCAGCTCCTCCTCGACGGGGCCGACGCCAACACTGCGACGACCGTGCTCGGTTACGCGTCGGCGCTCGTCGCACAGACGAACGCGGAGCTGATGCAGGGAACCCGCGCGGCCGCGACGGCGGCCCGAGTCGCGATTGACTACGAGCCACGCGTCTTCTACAACCCCGACCTCCGCTCGACGCGCTTCCTGGTGCCCGGGCTCATCGGCTTCATCCTGATGCTCACGGCCGTTCTCTCCACTGCTCTGAGCGTCGTGCGCGAGAAAGAACGGGGCACGATGGAGCAGCTCCGCGTCACCTCGCTCCGCCCGAGCGAGCTCATCATCGGCAAGACGCTTCCGTACCTCGGCATCTCGCTCATCGCGACGGTGATCATTCTCGTCGCCGCGCGCGTTCTCTTCGATGTCAGGGTCGCCGGCTCCTACTTCGACCTCTTCGTCGCGACGCTGATCTACCTCATCGGAGCGCTCGGCTGGGGGCTGCTCGTCTCGAGCCTCTCGAACACGCAGGCGATGGCGTTCCAGGTCGGGCTCGTCACGTCGTTGCTGCCGACGATCTTCTTCTCCGGCTTCATCTTTCCGATCCGCTCGATGCCACTCTTCATCCAGGGCCTCTCGCACATCTTCCCTGCGCGCTATTTCCTCGTCGTGCTTCGCGGCGTCGTGCTCAAGGGAGCGGGGCTGGCACCGTACTGGCAGGATCTCCTTTTTCTCGTGATCTACGCGGCGATCGTGCTCGGCATCGCCACCGCGCGCCTGACGCGCCGGGAGGTATGACGTGTTCGCGCTGCTGCAGGTGATCATCAAAGAGTTTCTCCAGCTCCGGCACGACCGGAAGATGATCCCGATGCTGATCGTGGGCCCGCTCGCGCAGCTGCTGGCGCTCGGCTTCGCGGCCAACCTCGACGTGAACCTGATCCCGATGGTCGTCGTCGACCAGGACCGCTCTCCGGAGAGCGCGCGGCTGGTCGAGCGCTTCACCGGCTCGCGCTACTTCAGCCTCGTCGGCACGGAAGCCAGCGCTGAAGCGATCGAGCCGTGGCTCGTGGAGAACCGTGCGTCGATCGGGCTCGTGATCGCACAGGGTTACGGTGCGGCAGTCGCGGCGGGAACGACGCCCGAGATTCAACTGATCGCCGATGGCACCGACGCAAACTCCGCGGTCGTAGGAATGGGTTACGCCTCCAGGATCGTGACGGGAGCGAGCGCGGAGCTGGCCGCCGCCGCGATCGCGCGCTCGGGCGGACCAGCAGTCAGGCCGACCGGCGCGGTCGAGCTCGTCCCCCGCGTCTTCTACAACCCCGACCTCAAGAGCCGCTGGTTCTACGTGCCTGCCGTGCTCGCGATGGTGCTCATGCTCGTCGCGCTCATTCTCCCGTCGATGGCCGTCGTGCGCGAAAAGGAGATCGGGACGCTCGAGCAGATCAGCGTCACCCCCCTTCAGCCCTGGCAGCTGATCGTCGGCAAGCTCGTGCCCTTCGCGATCATCGGCATCTTCGACACGCTTCTGATCACCGGCGCCGCGCGCGTCATCTTCGGCGTGCCGCTCCACGGCTCGCTGCTGCTTCTTCTCGGCCTAACGACGCTCTACCTTCTCAACACCCTGGGGCTCGGACTCCTGATGTCGACGATGGTGCGCAACCAGCAGCAGGCAATGATGGGCTCGTCGTTCGCGCTGATGATCCCGATGATCTATCTCTCGGGGCTGATCTTCCCGATCGAGAACATGCCGTACGTCTTTCAACTGATCAGCCGGGTGATCCCGGTGACTTACTACGCGAACATCCTGCGCGGCGTCTTTCTGCGCGGCTCCGGCATCGACGTCCTCTGGCCCGACGCCCTCGCGCTCGTCGGCCTCGGACTGCTCACTCTCGTGCTCGCGTCGATGCGGTTCAGGAAGAGTCTGGATTGATGTGGAGTGCGAAAGCGAAGCTTTCGCGGCGGCGCGCAGCGCCGCATTCGTAGGGGCGACCCGGTGGGTCGCCCGTTCCTCGTCGCTACGTGGACGAAACGGGCGACGCACCGCGTCGCCCCTACGCCGACCGCTCGACCCATCCGGTGCTTCGCACCGGCGCGAAAGCTGGCGCCTTCGCACTCCACCTCACTCCCTGCAACGTTTCGTGGTTTACTCGCGTCTACTCGTATGTGGGGCGGCGCACCGGCGATTTGAAACGGAATGCTGCCGGACTGAGCCATTCAATGCAACGAACCGTTGTCTTCGCGCTGATCCTCGCCACCTTTCCGTTCCTTGCCTCCGCGCAATCGCAACCCGACAACTTCGGCGAATCGCTCGAGGTGAAGATCTTCAATATCGATGTCGTCGTTCGCGACAAGGCGGGGAATCCCGTTCCGGGTCTGACCGCCGCCGACTTTGTTCTCTACGAGAACGGCAAAGCGAAGGCGATCACCAACTTCGCCGAGTACCGCGAGACCTTTGCCGATGTCGCCGAGGATCCGGTCACCGTGCCGGCGGTCGCGACGCGTCCTCCGCAGAAGCGCTACATCGCCTTCTTCGTCGACCGGCTCAATCTCCGGGAAAAGATCAACCGCGAGGAGTTCTTCCGCGGCCTGCGCGCCTTCGTCGACGACTCGATGCGCGAGGGCGACGAAGGCGCGATTTTCGTCTGGGGAAGGAGGCTCGAGACACGCCTTTCGATGACCCCCGACCGCGCCACGCTTCTCAACGCGATCGACCGGCTGGCGGACGAGGCGAGACTTCAGCTCGACTACACCGACATCGAACGCTCCGAACTCCAGTTCCGGGAGCAGGCATGGGGAGGCGATGAGAACGCCGCGCAGATGATCGAGGCCGACCGTCGCTTCGCAGCCCAACGCGCGTTCGACCTGCAGCAACGCAAGACGTACGCGATCAACGGCGTGCTGCAGTCGCTTTCCGGCCTCGACGGAAAGCGGGTGATGATCCTTGCAACCGAACGCTTCTCCAAACTCCCCGGACTCGAATACGGTTACGCGTCGACCGAATTCAACGCGCGCAAGATGATCGACAGCGTCGTCGACGAAGCCAACGCGTCCGGAGTCACGGTGTACGGCGTGTTTCCCCGAGGACTCGACCGGGACGCATTGGCGGACGGGGCCGGCTCGTTCGACGCGGCGAGTGGAACGGCCGCAGGCGGACCGATCGCCAACCCCTACGAACAACTGATGAACCAGGCGGAGACGATCGACAGCATCGCCACGCGTACCGGCGGCACTGCCGCGCTCGGCGGAAAGCTCTCCGCGCGCGCGCTCGACAGCGCCGCGCAGCACCTCGACAACTACTACTCGCTCGCCTACCGCCCATCAGGCGACGACCGCACGCGGTCGATCAAGGTGAAAGTGAATCGCCCCGGTCTCGAGGTGCTCGCGCGCAGCGCCGTCGTCGACAAGTCGGACAAGGAGCTCGCGCGCGACCGGATGATCTCCAAGGTCCTCTTCGGCGTCGGCCCCTCGGTGATTCAGATCTCGGTCACTCAGGGCGCGGTGAAGAAGAAGGGGCTCACGACTTACACGGTCCCGGTCGAGATCCGGATCCCGATCGCGCAGCTGACTACGATCCCCGGCGCGAAAGGGCTCGACGGCAAGTTCCGCGTCATGTCGGTGGCGGCCAGCCCCGACGGCGACGTGAGCGAGGTTTCCGAGAAGCAGCAGACGTTTCACATCCCGGCAAAGGACGTCGAGAAGGCGAGGGCGGGAGCCTATGCGTACACGCTCGACATCGTCGTGCGCGACACCTCCAGCCGAGCGCTCGTCGCCGTCATCGACGAGCTCGACAACGATGCCGGCTACGCCGAGATCGCGCTCGACCTGAAGAAGGTCGCGAAGAGCGCGCCGGCGAAGAATCCCAACACGCCGGCATGGCAGAACCGCCCGCCGGGCTCGCGCGGTGGAACGGGCGGCGGACGCTGGCCGTAGGCCTGACACGGCTTCGCGGCAACGCCATCATTCCGAGCGGGGAAACGGCGCGGAGCGCCGTAGGATCGGTAGCCCCCGACTGAAGTCGGGGGCTGATGCCGAAGAACGACCAAGGCGCCGCGTAGCGCCGCCGGAATCCGCGCGTCGCTCCCGTCACGCTGTGCCAGGATCCTGCGCCGCTACACGGCGCGGTGCATTGGGCCGCGCTCGTTCCCACAGCTGAAGCTGTGGGCTACCGGTCCTTCGCCGCTGACGCGGCGTCGTGGCCCGCGAGGACTAGCCGGGCCCATCAGGCGCCGGAAACGAGTCACGCACAGATGGCGCAGCCGCTGCCTCAGTGTCTTGCCACCTCCGTCTCCACAAGCTGACACGTCTGTCACCCGATTGAGATATCGACCGGACACGAAACTCGGGTTTGCTCACGATTCCGCGTTTTGAATGTGGCACGCGTTAAGCAGGCGATTCTGCATCGGAGTCATCCGCAGGAGGCAGTCGATGCGTGTCGGTTCAATGGTCGCGATGCTCTTTCTCCTCGCGGCACCTCACATTCAGTCCCAGGAGAAGACCAACTTCGGAGCCACCCTGGACGTCAGGATCATCAACATCGACGTCGTCGTTCACGACAAAGCCGGCAAGCTGATCTCCGGCCTTACCGCGAGCGACTTCGTCATCTACGAGAGGGGCAAGCCGCAGCCGATCACGAACTTCGCGGAGTACCGCGAAGCGGCCCCCGAGGCTACTCCACTAACCGCGGAAGCCCTCCCGGAGGTCGTGGCCAGGCCGCCGGAGAAACGTCATCTCGTCTTCTTCTTCGATCGGCTCAACCTCCGCGAGACGATTCCCCGGCAGGAGTTCTTCGCCGGACTCCGCTCCTTCGTCACGGAATCGATGCGGGACGGAGACACCGCGACCGTCTACTTCTTCGACACCAGCCTGGAGAAGCTCCTCCCCATGACGCAGGACCGCTCCGCGCTCCTCGCCGCGATCGACAAGTTCGGGGAGGAGAGCAAACTGCGGCTCGACGTCGCCGATGCGGAGAGCTCGGAACAGGCGATGCGCGCGCGGTTGTCCGCGGGAGACGGTGCGTCGATGAGCGCCCGCGGGTGGCAGAACGACGCCGCGGCGACGACCACAATGGAAAAGGGCTGGGCGGCGCAGCGCGCGTACGACCGGCAGCGGCGCAAGGTGTTCGCGATCACCGCCGTCATCCAGGGGCTCTCGGGGCTCGACGGCCGCAAGGTCATGATCCTGGCGGCCGACCGCATCTCGAAGTTCCCCGGGTTGGAGTACGGCTACACAGGGAAGGAGTTCAACGCTCGCAGCATGATGGACGACATCGTCGACTCGGCGAATGCTTCGGGGGTG
>JBPPMG010000373.1:0-2188 GCA_051305935.1 Thermoanaerobaculia bacterium | reverse complement strand
GAATTTCGTGTTCCGGAACAGCGACACCGCCTCGATCACCTGCTCCGGCAGAAGGTTGTCGCGCGGATCGAGGACCGCGATGCGATACGGCGTCTTCTCGCAGTGACGGACGAGCGCTTCCTGCAGCGCCTCCGGGTCGAGCGACGGCGGGAACTCCGGCTCCGGCTGCGGACGCGGGCGCGGCGGCTCCGGCGGCCGCTCGAGCACGCTGCAGTCCGGCTGCGACGGAAGCTGCGTCTTCGGCAGCACGCGGAGCTTCGGCATCGCATCCGGGAGCGCGACGATTGAGACCTCGTCGACCTCCGCCAGGGCGGCGAGCCCCCACCGCTTGCCGATCGGCGCGTCCTCGCCGGTGAAATGGCGGGCGTCGAGGGTATCCAGCCCGTCGGCGCCGCCGCTCAGCCACGCCATCCCTTCGGTCAACTTCGCCTGTTTCGTCGAGCTCTCCGTGCTCAGCAGGACGAGCGGAGCGATCGCGTCGGCCGGCGGCGTGTCCGAAAGACGCTGTGTCGAGGGACGGTCGACCGTTTCCAGCGGACTTCGGATCAACTCCTCGGTCCCATCGGGATAGTGGAGGGTGAGCGAGATGACGTCCGAGCCGCGCGCGATCCAGCGGGCCAGGATTCCGTCGCCCCACGTCCCCGGGCTTCCCGCCTTCAGCGTCAGGAGCGGCCGTTCGTATTCGTCGACGATGCCGAGCGAGGCTGACCGCGCTCTCTCCGGATCGGCTGCCCGCACGACCCAGCACGTCGCGCCGCCGTTGGAGAAGAAGCCTTCGACCGCATACGCGAGGTACGCCTGAGGGATCGGCCCTCCGAAGACCGTACGGAACTGCGTCGTGCTCTGGACGCGGACCGGACGGTGCAGCGGCCCTCGCGCGGCGAGGCCGACGAACCCGGCCACGTCGGTCCGGAGCGGATTGATCACCGGCGGACCGGCGTCCTGCTGCTCGTAGTGAATCCCCGGCGTGCGGTAGATGCGCATCGGCGTTTACTCGAGCTCGAGGCCCTCGTGAGCGAGCTCGAGCTCCTCGATCGCGATGTCGTTGTTCTTCGCGTTGAACGCCGGACCGGCCCACTTGCTTGGCCACGCTTCGAAGAAACGCCACACGAGCGCCGGCTTGCGCCCTTCGTCCAGCAACGTGATCGTTCCCGAAAGGCGTTGGGTCCGCCCCTCGAGCACGCTCTTGCGCCACTCCCACAGATCTTTCCCGTCGACCGCGTAGCCGCGCTTGAGGCTGATGTTGGCGTACTTCCGCTTTCCGGGGATCTTTCGAACGGTGATGTCCTCCGTTCCTTCGCGGTACTCGATGACGTCGGTTTCGGTGCTGAGTCCGCCCACCTCGGCGAACCCGGCGCGGATGCCCTGGATGTCGATGATGAAGTTGAATGAGCTCAGCGGATCCTGTCGCGACGCGGTGTCAGGCATGATTCTCCTCCTCGATTACTGCTCGGCCTCGACGGTCTTCTGCGAGATCCGGAAGATCACGAACTCGGCCGGTTTGACCGGCGCGACGCCGATGAGACAGATCAGGCGGCCGTTGTCCCAGTCGTCCTGGCTCATCGTCGTCCGGTCGCACTTGACGAAGAACGCCTCGTCCTGCGTCACGCCCGCGAGCGCGCCGTTGCGCCAGACGGTCCGCAGGAAGGCCGTGATCGACAGGCGGATTGCGGTCCACGTCTGCTCGTAGTTCGGTTCGAACACGGCCCACTGAGTTCCGCGGTCGATCGACTGCTCGATGAAGATGAAGAGCCTCCGCACGTTGATGTACTTCCACATCGGATCCGAGCTCATCGTGCGGGCGCCCCATACGCGGATGCCGCGGCCATCCGGCCGGAAGTCGCGGATCACGTTGACGCCCTTCGGGTTCAGCATGTCCTGCTGCTGTTTGCTCAGGATCGCGCGCAGCGGCTTATCGTCGCCGCTCAGGTCGCGATTGATGATCCCGCGGACGACTTCGTTTGCCGGCGCCTTGTGGACGCCGCGCTCCACGTCGACGCGCGCGTAGATGCCCGCGAGGTGTCCCGTCGGAGGAATGAGGACGTGACCGTTCGGCGTGTGCGGCGCGAGCACGCGGATCCAGGGGAGGTAGAACGCCGCGTACGTGCTGTCCTGCGGCGGGTTGATCTGGGCGATCGGTCTGTTCTGATCCTCCTCGCTCGCAGAAAGGATCGCGAATCGGTCCTTC
>JBPPMG010000348.1:0-4545 GCA_051305935.1 Thermoanaerobaculia bacterium | reverse complement strand
CGGAAGTGGCACGCGCGTGCTGACGACTTCCGGCACGCGGGTGCGGCTGTGGGACGTCGGGCCGAATCCGCCCGTCGAGCTCTCGGCGGTAACGCTGTCGACGACGGTCAGCGCAGCGACGCTCAACGGCGCCGGCGGTGTCGCGGTGCTTGCCGACCAGACCGCCTGGAGTCTCGATTTTTCGCAGGCGCAGGGCGTCGCGACGAAACTCGAGCTCGGCGGCGCGAAACCGGTCACCGTCGAACGTGGCGCGACCGACATCGCCTTCGCGGAGTTCAACGAGAACGGAACGACGACGATCCGCTACTACCCGGGCGGCGTGCTCACGGCCGCGCCAGCGGTCGCGACGATCGAAGGGGCAACGACGAGCGGTCTCGGCGTATCGGGCACCGGCCTCGTCGCGGGCGTGACCTTCAGGGGCATCTCGGTCGTGAACTTCGGAAGCGGCGGCTCGGTGAGCATCTACCCCGGAACGAATTCGATTCTCGCGCGCGACGTGCAGATGTCGGGCAGCGCGCTCTTCATCCTGACGGAGTCGGCACTGCAGCACTGGGACGCTGGCACGAAGACGTTGAGGCGGGAAGTCTCGCTCGACACGACGGGCGCGACGACGCACGCGTCTGGCGGATCGACGTCAGCAGTCGTCGCGACCGCAGAGGGACTTTCGACGGTTCAGTCTGCGACGCCATCGAAGGCGCCGACGCTCCTGGCCGCGGGCGCCGCGAACCGCTACTACCGCGATGCCGCGGCGGGCGACAGGCTGCTCCATCTCTTCGACTCGCGCTCCGTCGACATCGTGCCGCTCGACAGCTCGGGGATGCCGGGACCGTCGCGCAACGTGCCGCTGAGCGGCTCCATCGTCGACATCGCGCCGATCGGAACTTCGCTCTACGTGCTCGCGACGAGCGGCGCCGTGACCGGCTACTCGGCCGCGGGCGTCGTCGCGTCGACCTACCAGGTGGACGAGAGCGCCGACCAGCGGATGGTCGCCATGCGCGCTGTCGCCGGCGCGCTCTGGGTCTCGATCGAAGCCGGGTGTCTCAGCGGCGCGTGCGAGCTGAAGACGCTCGTTCTCGATCCGCGCTCCACGCTGGTGAAGAGTGCGACGCTCACGGGCGGCGCGTCGACGGCGACCGCCGAAGGCACCCGGGCCTGGGCCGCGTTCAA
Organism: Thermoanaerobaculia bacterium; assembly: GCA_051305935.1. GTDB lineage: Bacteria > Acidobacteriota > Thermoanaerobaculia > Gp7-AA8 > Gp7-AA8 > JACPDH01. The sequence continues at coordinate 3,378 of JBPPMG010000348.1, read as the reverse complement.
CGTGCCGAGCGAGATTCGCGTCTACGACGTCACCGACCCGTTCCATCCCGCGCAGCTCGCCCAGCGCGCTTCGACCGGCAACCCCGTCGCGATCGCGCGGGACGCGTCACGCGGCGCCGTGTACGTCCTGGGCCAGCGACTCTACGCCTACACCGACACGCAACTCGCAGACTTCGGGACGCTGCTGGATCCGTACGTCAGCGATCCGTCGGGGCGCGTCGGATACGTCGACCAGCAGATCCACGTGACCGGCAACTGCGCGCTCATCACCGGCCGCGCGTTCAGCCCTCTCCTGTTCCGGATCAACGCCGCGGCGAGTTGGAGCGAAGAGCCGCTGCCGGGAAGCGCCGCGGCCGCGGTCCGCGCCTCCGTGGTCACCGGCGGCAAGGCCTACCTGCTGTCGGATTACTCTCTCGAGATCTGGAGCGCGACCGTCTTCCAGCCGGTTAGGCGGCGACCGGTCAGGAACTGAGCGACACGAAGGTGGGGGGAGGTGGCGCGGGCGCTCCTGCTTCCGCGACCCCGCCTCAGCCTTGCGGGATGTCGAGCCGGATGCCGGAGTGGTCGAAGTCGTAGTCGCCCGTCTCGTCCATCTGCTGCGTGATGCGCAGCAGCGCCTTCGAGACGTCGACGCGCATCGGGAGCAGGTCGAGCTCCGGCATCTCGTCGTCGAGAAAGCGGAACTCGCCCGACACGCTCTTGAAGAGGTCGAAGATCTCCGCCTCGGCCTTCTTCCGGAGCATGCTCAGGATCTCCTCCTCGGGGAGAATCTGGAGATCCTTCAGGACCTTCGCGAGCGCGATGCTCTGATCCTCGCGGATCTGTCGCGCCTGTGTGTGCTGGGTTTCGCTCAGCATCCCACGCGCGATGAGAATGTGTCCGAAGGAGCGCGCGACATCCGTGGACGACGAGTAGATCAGGAAGCCGCCGTCGAACGCGATTTGCTCGAGGTGATCGCCCGTCGCGACCTCGAGCGTTCCGGTCTTCTGGTACTGGCTGATCCACATCAGCAGTTCCGGCACCGGCATCGTCTTCAGGCTTCCCTGGATGGACATCAGCGTCTCGATTCCCGTCTGTGGCGAGAGTCTACCAGCAGTCTGCGCGGCCGGCAGAGTCAATCATCGGCAGACGCATCGTCGGCCGGCAGGAGCGAAGGGGCGATCACGAGAACCCACCGCACTCGGTATCGCTCCCCCTCGAGCACTTCGATCTGGAGCGGGCCGAGCGTGCAGCGGTCGCCCGGCTGCACCTCGCGGCCAAGGTTCGCGGCAACGAAGCCTCCGACCGTTTCCTCCGCCGGCTCACCGACGTCGACGTGAAGCCGTCCCGCGAGGTCCTCGATCAGGTAGTCGCCCCGAACGCGATAGCGTCCGTCTCCGAGAGGCTCGACCTCGAGCCGCTCACGGTCGAACTCGTCCTGGATCTGCCCGAAGAGCTCCTCGGTGATGTTCTCCATCGACACGATCCCCGAGGCTCCGCCGTACTCGTCGAGAATCAGGGCCATGTGCGTCTTGTGTTCGAGGAACTGGTCGAGCAGCCCCTCGACGGTCGTGTTCTCGGGGACGAAGAGAATGTCGCGGCGCAGGTCGCCGAGGCTGCGCCCGGGGCCGCGGAGCTGTGCTAGGAAAAGGTCCTTCACGTGGATCAGGCCGACCGTGCGGTCGAGGTTCCCCTCGCAGAGGGGATAGCGCGTGTGGCGCGAGCTCCGGATGATCTCGAGGTTCTGTTCGATGGTGTTCGTCGTCGACAGCACGATCACGTCGGTGCGCGGCACCATGATCTGCTTCGCCGTCCGCTTCGAGAACTGGAAGACCCCTTCGATGATCTCCTTCTTCGGCTGCGAGAGGATGCCCGCCTTCTCGGAGTCGGCGAGGATCATCTTCAGCTCCTCGGTGGAGTGGGCGAGGTCGTGCTCGGATGCCGGAGCGACGCCGATCGACTTCAGGATGAAACGGGCCGTGCCGTTGAGCAGCCAGATCACCGGGAACATCACGATGTAGAAGAAGCGGAGCAGGTGGGCGATCCAGAGCGTCGTGACGATCGGCTTCTGGATCGCGAGCGACTTCGGAACGAGCTCGCCGAAGACGATGTGCAGGATCGAGATGATCACGAAGGCGATCGTGACCGAGATCGAGTGGGCGAGCGCGGGGGCGACCGACCCGTAAGCACGGAACAGCGGCTCGATCAGGTGCGCGAACGCCGGCTCGCCGATCCATCCGAGGGCGAGGGAGGAGAGCGTGATGCCGAGCTGCGTCGCGGAGAGGTAGGCGTCGAGCTCGCGCGTCAGCAGCCGCCCCATCGTCGCCGCTTTCGAGCCCTTCGCTTCGAGCTCGGCGAGCTGCGTCGCGCGCACCTTGACGATGGCGAACTCGGCGGCGACGAAGTAGCCGTTGGCCGCCACGAAAACGAGCGAGAGGAGAATGTACCAGACGTCCATTCAGTGCGTTCCGGCCCGGAGCCGGGCGCGCATTGTATCAATGTAGGGGATTCGGGGGGGCGGGATGGCTCGGGCGCCCCCCGACGGCCCATCGCTGCTATCTTCAAGACGGCCGGGAACGATCGGGGCCCCTCTCCCGGTTTCCCAAGGCGGTCGTCCCGCTTCCAAAGCGCGCGCCGGCCGGGAGGACAGACCGATGTCAGACACAAACCGAGAGACTGCCACGCTTGCCGGAGGCTGCTTCTGGGGAGTCGAGGAGCTGATCCGCGCGCTTCCCGGGGTCGTCGAAACGACCGTCGGGTACACCGGCGGCGCGCTCGACGCCCCGACGTACAACGATGTGAAGCACGGAACGACGGGCCATGCCGAGGCGGTGAGGATCGTCTTCGATCCCTCGGTGATCTCCTACGACGAGATCCTGCAATTCTTTTTCCGGATGCACGACCCGACCCAGCTCAACCGGCAGATGAACGATGTCGGAACGCAGTATCGGTCGGCGATTTTCTTCCACAGCGACGAGCAGCGCGTGACGGCCGAGCGAGTCAAGGGCGAGGTCGACGCGTCGGGCAAATGGCCGCGCCCTCTCGCGACGCAGATCGTGCCGGTCACCGCCTGGTACGACGCCGAGGACGACCACCAGGACTACCTGCGGAAGAACCCGTGGGGCTACAACTGCCACTTCGTGAGGGATTGAGGAAGGGAAGCGGAGCTCGTGCCAGTGTCGCCCTGAGCGAAGCGAAGGGCCTCTCAGGCTTCTACAAAGTAAGTCTTCAGCCGCGAAATCCGGCCCCGTTGCGCGTTGACAGAACCCTGAGAGGTCCTTCAGTGACAATTGTCGCCCTGAGCGAAGCGAAGGGCCTCTCAGGGTTCTACAAAGTAACTCTTCACCCCCGGGATCCTGCCCCGTTGCCAGTTGGTAGAACCCTGAGAGGTGCGTCGCG
>JBPPMG010000312.1:0-2319 GCA_051305935.1 Thermoanaerobaculia bacterium | reverse complement strand
GGCGTTACCTCGATCATCCCGTTCATCGCTACGGCGCGGTGGTCATCCGAGGCCTGTTCGGTCGCGCGAAGATTGCAGCGCTGGTGCGGGAGGCCGACGACGGAATCGTCTACCTCATGGAAACAGGCGGCTCGTTCTCCCGCGGCAACGTCGTGCGGCTCGTCGACGCGCTTGGACGGCTCGGCCGGCCAGTCGTCGGCTGGGGCTCGCCCCGCAACCCGATCTCGCGACTCCTCGTCGAAGAAGGCTTCGCCGTTGCGGCGCGCGATCATCACCTCGAGGTGCGTCTGTTCTACGAGCGCTCGACCCCTCGAGAGGGCGAGATGTACTACACCCTCGGTGACTATGACGTCTACTGAAGCCACGACGTGCCGGGAGGTCGCCGACCGGATTGCGCGCCGTTTCGACTCCCGGTTCCTCCAGGGTTACGTTCTCGGCAAACTGCGCGTCGATCCCGTCTATCCCGCCGTTCGTGAGCGTCTCGCGGCCGCGAGCGGCCCGATCCTCGACCTCGGGTGCGGGATCGGACTGCTCGGTCTGTTTCTTCGTGAAAGCGGACTTGAACACGACGTCGTCGGGATCGACTTCGATCCGCGCAAGATCGAGGCCGGGCAGAAAGTTGTGTCGGGCATTCACGGTCTCTCGTTGAGACAGGGTGACGCGAGGAACCGGATCGAGTTCCGCGGCAGCGTTGCGATGTTGGATCTCCTGCACTACTTCGACGACGACGCGCAGCGCCGGATCATTGCGAATGCGGCGGACTATGCGCGCCCGGGCGACGTCGTGGTCATCCGCGACTGCATCCGCGATGGATCCTGGCGCTACCGCCTGACGTGGCTCGAGGAGACCGTCGCGACGTCGATCGGCTGGCTCCGGGGCGAGCGCCTGAACTTCCCGACCAGGGCCGCGATCGTCGAAGAGTTCCGGCGGCGAGGTTTCGAGGAGGAGATCGTGCCGCTGTGGGGCCGATCTCCGTTCAACAACTACCTGCTCACCTTCCGCTGCCCGTGACCAGATGATCCGTCGAAGGGATCACCGGTGCAAGGCCTCTGTTTGCAAGGCCTGACAGGACGAGGTCGAGGCATCGAGCGCTTGCAAACGCGCCGTCGTTTCCCTTCACACCCTGGTGCATGAGGATAATCGCGCCCGGCGACGCATCGGCGAGGATGCGATCCGCGACCGTCTCGGGCGAGAAGCCGTCGACGCCGTCGAATCCCCGGGATGTCCATGCGACGAGTGGCATGCCGAGTCGTTGGAGAATCGGGTGCACGAAGGGATTCTTCATTCCGACGGGAGCGCGGAAGCGATCCGGCCTCGTACCGGTGATCGATTCGATCACGCGATTGCAGCCCTCGATCTCTCTCTGGATCGCCGCCGGGGGAAGGCACCAGAACGTCGCACTCGGGTGCGTGTGCGAGTGATTTGCGATCTCGTGACCGGCCTCATGAATCCGTCGCGTCATCGCGGGGTCGTCCTCGGCGAGCGCTCCCTTCACGAAGAACGTCGCCTTCGTTGCGTGGCGCCTGAGAACGTCCAGAATCTCCGCGGTGTCAGGCGTCGGCCCGTCGTCGATCGTCAGCCACACCTCGGGGCTCGAAGTCTCGAACCGCGTGAAGACGGGCCCGAGCCACTGCGCGCGCGCCCGCAGTGTTGGATAGAGGATCAGCATGTGGGACAGAAAAAGGACGCCCAGGGCGAGCAGCCAGGACACCGGCCAGATTCCGATCGCGACGAACGGAGCGAGCGCAGCAAACACGAGGATCGTCGCTCTCACGGTGTCTCCGGCGGCAGGCGGGCTTCGAGAGCCGCGAACGGCTCGCGCAGCAGAACGCAGACGAGAGAAGCCGCCAGTTCGAGGACGGTCAATCCGATCCAGAACCAGCCGAGCGGAGCGCTCGGCCACCCGCCCGCGATCGAACCGATCGAAAGCAGCAGCATCACGGTCGGTGTGAGTACGGTCTGCACGTCGTGACTCGATCGGCCCGTCAGTCGCGAAGCGACTGCAGCAAATGGTGAGAAAGCGAGCACCATGAGGAACCACGCCATCGGTATCAGCACGAGAAGCGCGACGAAGGCGAGGGGCCCCACGAACCATTTCCCGTCGGCGGCACGTACGGCAAGCAGGGTGACGTGCAGGTTGGGAATGATCCAGAAGGCGACGCTCGCCAGATTGGCTTCGAGCGGATGCTGCTGGCGATGCCTGTTCAGTTGAGCCCCGGACTTCGGTCGCCGAAGCTCGAGGCTTCTCGAGATCGCGAATGCCGCAAGACGGAGAATCCCGAGACTGAAGCGCGACGGCAGCCACTCGTTCGCGTACGC
>JBPPMG010000309.1:0-2527 GCA_051305935.1 Thermoanaerobaculia bacterium | reverse complement strand
AGGTGCGCGAGGATCTTCGTGATGACGCTCCGCTCGGTGATGACCGCGACGATCCACATCGTCGCCCCGCACGGGCAGCGGAGCGGATCGACCTCGTAGACGCGGCGGATCAGCGCGGCCCAGCTCTTCCGAAGCTGCTTACGTTCGGCCGTGTCGGGCTCGGAGGCAACCGCGGTATAGGCGGCGACCGCCGGGCGCACGCCGCCAGCCTTGCCGCGAGCTTCCGATGCATCGTTTCCCTCGGCATCAATTCCGGCCGCTGTCACGGACACCTCGGCCTCGGCCGCTGCGCGCCGTCGTCTGGCCCTCACGACCGCGGCGTAGTACCCGTAGTAGCGGATCGAATGCTTGCGCGGCTCCGGCAACTGGGTGATCACGCGCGCCAGAAACTCCAACTCGTCGATCCGCTCGACATCATCGCCGGCATCTTCCGCCCGCCCCTCCTGACTCCCACGCTCCTCGGCGTGCCCGCGACCTGTCCGGTAGAGCACCTCGCCCGTCTCGCGGTCCCCTTCCATCCGTTGCACACTCACAGGCGGCCGAGCGAGGTAGCGCGCGAGCCGTTCGAGGCCGTCGCCGTCGTCTGCCTGAACCTCGACCTTGTTGTGAACCGAGAAGCCGCTCGTATGACACCAGCCGAGGATCATCGCGACGCGATCCTCGTCGATCAACTCCGCGTCCAGGAGCAGCCGCAGTACCGTGTGACGGAACAGCCGCGCCGCCGCACCCGCGTCGACGTACGGGATCGGAACCCACGTCCCGTCTCTGGTCCACCCGCCGCGCGACGCGATCGCATGCACGTGCGAGTGAGTGTTGACCGAGCTCCCGAAGGTCTGCGGCACCACGACCCTGCCGGGCCGGACGCCGGGGTCGCCCGCCGCCTCGGCCATCAACGCGCGGACCGTCTCCCACGCGGCGCGCGAGAGATCGCCTAACAGCTCACGGTTTCGCAGGAAGTAGCCTCGGAGGATTTTCGGAATGGTGAATACCCATTGCACATGCCCAACGGGTTCGACCACCTCCTCACGCAGGAACGCCCCGAAGATCACTCCGCGCTTCGCTCCGCACGACGGGCACACGGCAGGTATCGCAGCGCAGACGGGCGAACCCCATCTCCGGGATCCCGCAGTCGAGGTAGCGCGCGACCGCCTCGTCGGCGAGGCCTCGCCAGAACCCGAATCGCGCCTCGAAGGGCTCCTCCCACTCGCGGCGGAGCCGCTCGTAGTGAGTCTCGGCGAGTTTCCACAGCGGCGTCGTGCGTGGGTTCCGCGGACGGTAGAACGGGGCGGGCTCCATCGCCCGCGGCCGGAGCGAGTCTCACGCCAGCGCGGGGATGCTGCGCCGGTCGCGGGACAAACCGCTCCACGTGCACGGGCTGCGCGGGCGTAGACGCGCAGCGGGACCGTTCGCGCGGTGTCAAAATCGATTGACGGATTGGCGAGATACTGGAAATACAGACACGCGAGCAGGCTCGCGTGTCTGACGACGTCTCCGCAGTCAACCGGGCTGGCGGCGCACCGGACGAAGCCGTGAGCGACGGCCTCGGAGTGCCTCCCGGCCCCTGGGTGGGAGCCGCCCTCCGCGCCGCGAGACAGGCGGTGTTCGCCCGGGGGATCTCCACCTGAGAAGCGCCTACTTTTGCGCGCCGCGCCGCGGTGGATTATCTTAGTGAGCAAGACCGGAACGAATGACGGCCCGTCGAATCAGAAAATTCGCGCTGGCTGCCGCGATCGCGGCGGTCGCCGCAGCGTCGTCCGCGACTCCGAGCTCGGCTCAGACTGCCGGTCCCGTGCCTACCGAGCTCGGCACTGCGATCTCGATTCCGACGCCGGACGAGGGACGGATCGACGCGCGGAGGTACAACTCTGCCGAGCTCAACGGCGCGGCGCCGGCGATCGGTTCCCAGCTCGTCGACGGACGGCTGCCGCGACCCCTCCTCGATTACGTCTCGAAATCCGCCGCTTCGCTTCAACGGATCTCTTTCTTCGAAGGCGGACTCGTAGTCGTCCACATCGAGGCCGGAGGCGCGCGGCTGCGAAAACGAGTCCGCGTGCCGCCAGGCTCCGTGGACGTGTATCTCGATCTCCTGACTCCGGCGCAGATCGATGCTCTCGATCACAACGACCTGAGCCTGGCGATCGCGAAGGAACGAAGCTACCTCCGCCGCTACCGTGAAGACGGTACGCCGGTGGAGATCGGTTTCTCCAACTCGCGCATTCTTCCTGCCGATGTCCAGCGGCTTCGGACCGTGCTCGACGATCTCGTGAGAATCCTCGCCGAGGATCGCGAGGTCACGAACCCGATGATTGCCTACACGCCGCGGCTCGGTGACCGGCTCATCGGTGAGGACCAGCAGCTTTACAAAGTCACGGCGATCAACAATCAGGGGGCAATGCTCGAGCTGACGTCGACACGCGATCCGGTGAAGATCTTCGTGGCGACCAAAGACGTCTTCACCTACTTTCATGCGGTGCTCGGCAGGGACGTCGACTGATCGATGGCGGGAATCCGCGTGACAGGAGGGACG
>JBPPMG010000298.1:0-8812 GCA_051305935.1 Thermoanaerobaculia bacterium | reverse complement strand
CCTGTCTAACAACTAACAACTAACAACTAAAAACTAAAAACCAACAACTCCCCAAAACGGAGCCCCGAATTGAGCAGACGAGCAAAACGAGATCAGCAAATAGCAGTTCCTGGAGGCGACATGATTCTTTTTGACGAACCTGGCGACGGAGATCAGCTCCGGATTCAGATGGACGACGAGCTGCCCGCGAAGATCAAGGTCATCGGCGTGGGCGGTGGGGGCGGCAACGCGGTGAACCGGATGATCCAGGCCGGAATCAAGGGCGTGGAGTTCATCGTCGCGAACACGGATCTGCAGGCGATGAAGACCTCGCTGGCGCCGGTGAAGCTGCAGCTCGGCTCGAAGCTGACGAAGGGGCTGGGCGCCGGTGCCAATCCCGACGTCGGCAAGAATGCCGCGCTCGAAGATACCGAGATGATCCTCGAGGCGATGCAGGGCGCCGACATGATCTTCATCACGAGTGGCATGGGAGGCGGGACCGGCACGGGAGCCGCGCCGATCATCGCTTCGCTGGCCGCGGAGCTCGGCGCGCTCACGGTAGCGGTCGTCACGAAGCCGTTCAACTTCGAAGGGAAGAAGCGGCGATCGCAGGCCGACCAGGGTATCCGCCTTCTCCGCGATTCGGTCGACACGCTCATCACGATTCCGAACGAGCGGCTGCTGAATTTCGTCGAGCGCGCCACCTCGCTCGGCGACTCGTTCCGCATCGCCGACGATATCCTGCGCCAGGCGGTGCAGGGCATTTCAGACCTGATCACCGTTCCGGGTGAGATCAACCTCGATTTCGCCGACGTGAAGACGATCATGCACGGCATGGGCATGGCGCTCATGGGCACCGGCATGTCGACGGGCGAGCATCGCGCGGTTGAGGCGGCGCAGCGGGCGATCAGCTCGCCGCTGCTCGAGGAGGCGTCGATCGAGGGCGCGCGCGGCGTGCTGATCAACATCACCGGCGGCAGCGACATGACTCTCTTCGAGGTGAACGAGGCGGCGTCGATCATCCAGGAAGCGGCCGACGAGGACGCGAACATCATCTTCGGCGCCGTCATCGACCCGAAGATGCGGGACGAGATCAAGGTCACGGTCATCGCCACCGGGTTCGACAACGCGACGGTCGGGCTCCTCAACACCCGTGGCGAGCGGATGACGCGTCGTCCGATGGCCGAGCCCGTGACGATTGCCGAGCCGACGCGTCCGCGCGTCGAGAGACCGCAGGAGCAGCCGCTCGCGGCCGCGGCGTCCGACCAGGTCGGAGCCGAAGGCGAGATCTACGATCCGCCCTTTTTTCGAAACCCGCTCAAAGGCGCCGGCGGCTCCTCGGGATTCGGGCCCATGGCGTCGAATGATTTCGGCGCTGACCTCGATATTCCGACGGTGATCCGCAATTTGAGCGATTAGGTAAAGGCGAGAAGGCAGGCAGAAGCAGGTCATCGGTCAAAGGTCCTAGGCCAAAGCAGGCAACAATCATCGCGGTCCGAAAGGGCCGCGATTTTTTCTTGAGGCGAGAGGCGAGAGGCAAAAGGCGATGAGTAAGAAAAACTGCCGCATGCCATGTGCATCTGCCGGCTTATGGCGTCGCGTAGCGACGCGAGATCGGTAGCCCCCGGCTTCAGCCGGGGGAAGCGTCGCATCAAGTAGAATTGCACCCCATAGGGGTGCTGGATCTGCTGCCATCTTCTGGGATCAGCGCCTTCGAATCCGAAATCCGAAATCGCTTCAGCCCACGACGCCATGACGACCAATCACGCATTCCCTTCCGACTTCCTCTGGGGCGCGGCGACGGCCGCGTATCAAATCGAAGGCTCGCCACTTGCAGATGGTGCTGGACCGAGCATCTGGCACCGCTTCAGCCACACTCCGGGGCTGGTGAAGAACGGCGACAACGGCGATGTCGCCTGCGACCACTACCGCCTGTGCAAGGACGACGTCGCGCTCATGCGCGAGCTCGGCCTCGGCAGCTATCGCTTCAGCATTGCCTGGGGGCGCGTCATGCCCGATGGCACCGGTGCGATCAACCAGAAAGGGCTCGATTTCTACCGTAGGCTCCTCGATGAGCTCATCGCCGCCGGAATCCAGCCGATGGCAACGCTCTATCACTGGGATCTCCCCGCAGCGCTTGGTGATCGAGGCGGTTGGCTGAATCGCGACGTCGCATCGTGGTTCGCCGACTACGCGTCGGCGATGTACCGCGAGCTCGATGACCGCGTCGCGATGTGGGTCACGATCAACGAGCCGTGGGTCATCGCCTCGGGCGGCTATCTCCACGGAGGGCTCGCGCCGGGGCACCGCAGCAACTTCGAAGCGCCCATCGCGACGCACAACATCCTCCGCGCACATGGCGAAGCGGTTCGCGCATATCGCGCCGATGGGAAGAAGCAGATCGGCATCGTTCTGAACCTCGAGCCGAAGTACGCAGTGTCGTCCTCCGATGAAGACGAGGCCGCGACCGTCCGCGCGGACGCGTTCATGAACCGCCAGTATCTCGATCCTCTTTTCCGCGGCTCGTACCCGAGCGACATGGGCGAGCTGTTCGGCGACGCATGGCCGCAGCACTCGGCGAGCGATTTCGCTACGATCACCGAGCCGATCGATTTTCTCGGAATCAACTACTACAGCCGAGGATGGACGAAGAACGATCCGGGCGTCGCCGTCGAGCGCGCGAGCCGCGTGAAGAACCCGGCGGCCGCGTACACGGAGATGGGCTGGGAGGTCTTCCCCCAGGGCTTGACGGACATTCTCCTGCGCGTCGCGAAGGAGTACACGAAGGTTCCGCTCTACGTCACCGAGAACGGCGCGGCGTTCTACGACCCTCCGACCGCCCCTGACGAAGGCATCGACGACCCGTTGCGCGTCGCCTATCTGCGCAGCCACCTGCGCGCGGTACACGAAGCGATCGAGCAGGGCGCCGAAGTTCGTGGCTACTTCGCCTGGTCGCTGCTCGACAACTTCGAATGGAGCGAGGGATATTCGAAGCGGTTCGGTATCGTGCATGTTGATTACGCGACCCAGCGCAGGACGGTCAAGCGGAGCGGGAGGTGGTACGCGGATGTGGTGCGGAACAATGGCCTCGTGTAGAGGCGACGCGGTGGTGGATCCCTTCGTCATTCCGAGTGCAGCGAGGCATCTACTGAATACGCCGCGTCAGCGGCGACGGATCGGTAGCCCCCGGCTTCACCTGTGGGGAAGGAGCGCGACACAACTCACCGCGCCGCGTAGCGCCGCAGGATCCTGGGGCCGCGGTTCGCGAGCGATTCACGATTTCCCGCGCCGCTATGCGGCGCTTGGTTCGCTCTTCGACATGCACCCCCGACTGAAGTCGGGGGCTACCGATCCTTCGGCGCTACGCGCCGCCTCCGGGCCTTTCGATGACCTGACGCCGGGCGTGGTCCCGTGTCGCAGAGCGCCTCGCCGGTTCATCTCTCACTCCAACGACGCCACGCGCGCGACGACTACGTGCTTGTTCCCGGCGGTCGGCACGGGGAGCAGGTTTCCGTCGATCGGCTTCCCATCGAGCGTGACTCCCGGCGTCGCGCCGCGCTCGATCGAAATCTCGTAGCTCGCTGCGCGCCACGTTCGCACGACGCGCGCGCGATTCCAACCGGTCGGCAGGCACGGGTCGACGCGAAGGCCTTCCCACTCGGGACGCACTCCCATGACCCACTCGGCGACGATGCGATGGAGCCACGACGCCGAGCCGGTGTACCACGTCCATCCGGCGCGGCCGTACCAGGGCGACTCGGGGCCGTCGACGTTTCCGGGTAGCACGTACGGCTCTGCCCAGTAGCGCTCGGGGTCCTTGTTCGTCGGGTCGATCGCGTGGAGCAGCGTCGCGACGAGCGCTTCGTCTTTGACCTTGCAGGCCGCGGCGATCGCCCAGGTCGCGGCATGCGTGTAGACGCCGCCGTTCTCGCGCAGCCCGGGCGCGTAGCGGGTGATGTATCCGATCCGTTCGTCGGGCACGGCGTACGCCGGGCTCAGGAGCAGCGCGCCGGCGTCGCTCACGAGATTCTCACGCACCGCCTTCATGCAAGCCTTCGCCCGCTCGGGCGTCGCGACGTCGTTCAGGATGGCCCACGTCTGCGCATTCAGGTAAATCCGTCCGTGCGAGTTCGACGCGCTCCCGATCTTCGTGCCATCGTCGAGAGTGGCGCGCCAGTACCAGGCGCCGTCCCAGCCGTAGTCGTTGATTGCCGCAACGAGCTCCGTGCGCTTCGCGGCGTACTCCGCGGCGAACCTGGCGCGTCCCGTGCGCCGGTGGATCTCGGCCCATTCGCCGAGGATTCCTGCGAGGAACTGCGCGAGCCAGATCGACTCGCCTTTCTCCTCGAGGCCCGCGGCGGAGAGCCCGTCGTTCCAGTCTCCGGCTCCGATGTACGGAAGCCCGCGGCGCGAGCTGCGCAGGAAGACACGCTCGAAGGCGCGGCGAACGTGCTCCTCGAACGGTGCGGGCGTTTCCTCGTCGAGAAACGGGGTCATGTCATCGAGAATCGACAGGTCGCCCGTCTCGCGCATGTAGTTCGGGGCGACGAACGACATCCAGAGCAGGTCGTCCGTCATCTTCGTGACGTGGCCGAGCTCCGAGAGCGGGTGCCACCAGTGGTAGACCGACCCATCGGCGAACTGGTGCCTCGCATGGAGGTTGATCTGCTCACGGCATACCGCGGGATCGATCGTGAGCCAGACCTGCGAGTCCTGAAGCTGGTCGCGAAATCCGTACGCGCCGCTCTGCTGGTAATACCCCGCGCGGCCCCAGATCCGCGCGGAGATCGCCTGATAGCGCGCCCAGTCATTGACGAAGACGTTGAAGCGCTCGTCGGGGGTTTCGATCCTGTGCGCCGAGAGTCGGGAGATCCACGCGCTCTTAGCCTCTTCGAGAGCACCTTCCATGGCGCCGACGTCGAGCCATTTCTTCAGGAGCGCACGCGAAGTGTCGCGCGTCCGGTCGATCGCGATCGCGAAACCGATCGCTTTCTCCTCGCCCGGCTCGAGCGTGACCTCCACCCGCATCGCGGCGATCGGGTCCTGATGCCTGCCGAAGAGCCCGCGCCACGTCGTCTCACCGAGCGCCGCCGGGGCGCGGAGCGTCCCGTTCCTTCCGAGGAACGCCGACTTCTCCCCTTCAGCCGTGCGAATCGGCTCGGTCGTTCCGAACGCGGTGACGTAGGGGAAGTCGGTGTTCCAGTGTCCCCACCGCTTCGAGCCGACGTCCCACATGTGGTTCCAGCCGTAGACTGCGCGATCGACGGCCGAGAAGTCCGATTCGATGAAGAGTTTGTGAAACTCGCGACGAGGAGCCGGAGTGACGCCGCAGCACCACTCGAGGTAGCCGGTGAGATCGATAGTACGCCGGCGTGTGTCGTGATTGCGGAGTCGGACGATCCACAGCTCGACCGTCTCGTTCGCGTGGACGAACATGGTCCATTCGCTGGCGATGCTGTCGAAGCGTTGCGCAAACGTCGTATAGCCAATTCCGTGCCGGCACTCGTACCTTTCGTTAGGCGTCCAGACCGGTGCGGGGGAGAGCGACCATGTGGCTCCCGACTCTCGATCGCGCGCGTAGATGAACTTGCCGCTCGTGTCCTGCGCGAAGTCCTGCTGCCACCAGTTGACGACGGCGAGCTGGGAGTTGTCGATCCAGGTGAAGCCGCTCCCGCTCTGACTCACGGCCAGCCCGATTCGCGGGTTCGCGATGATGTTCGTCCACGGGCGCGGAGGGCGCGGGTCGGTGACGACGAACTCACGGCCGCCCTCTGCGAAGTGTCCGTAGGCCGATTGACTCGATGGAGTGTTCATCAGTTCTCCCTGGCTTGAGTCGGGCGGATCACTACCTCCGCCGGCACGGAAAGGACGATTGTCTCGCTCCCGTCGAATGGGGAGACGATCGCAATTCCACCTGGCGGTATGGTGATGCCCCGTTCGATGCGGACGAGGGCAGCGGCGCCCTGTTTCGCCATCGTGTAGCTGAGCTGTCCGTAAGGTGTTCGCAGTCGCTCGACGCGCACGCCATGCTTCCCGTCGAGCCACGACGGCGGGATGCCCGCGGCGAGGACGAGCGTGCGATCGCTCTCGCGCTCGTAGGCGAGGAGGTCGAGCGCCGAGCGGATGAAGTCGGAGGCTACCCATCCATGAGGCATGTCGCCGATGAACGCACCCCGCCTCTTCTCTCGCCAGACGACCTCGGCCCAGTGACGCCACCCCGGCGGCCGCTGGTCGCGGAAGAAGAAATCGAGCGCATCGAGAGCGCGGTCGCGCCGGCCGAGCCTCACGAACGCCCCGACGACGCGCAACTCGTACGGCGTGTAGTTCTCCCACGCGAGCCCGCCGTCCCGCCGGGCGAGGAAGTTCGTCCAGTACTTGTCGAAGGTTCGCACGAGCAGCTTCGGATCGAGCCCCGTAACCGCACCGGGCGCGAGGAACACCGTCGTCGATGTGGCGTCGAAGTCGCCGAGCTCCGCGCAGCCGGGGATGTAGTCGATGCCGTGCTGCTTCATCGCGAGCTCGATCGACGCCTTGAAATCGCCGCGGAAGGCATTGCGGATCACCCCGATTCGCGTGGCGTCTTCGGGACGACCCGCCTCGTGCGCGAGGTACACCGCGTCCTCGAGGCCTCGCAGGATGAACAGGTCGTCCCAGTACGAGTGCATCGCCTTCGCGGAGTAGCCCTCGTGGCTGATCGACTCGGGGACGAGGCCGAAGAAGACGCGCTTGTCGGGCGCCCGGTACTCATCGGTCATCCGCTGGTGGCGCAGCGAGTCGATGTAGGCGACGGTCTTCTCGATCCGCGGCCACAAGCGCGCGGCGAACGCGCGGTCCTTCGTATAACGGACGTACTCCGCGACGAGGAAGATGAACTGGCCGTGGCTGTCGTGCTCGGGGACAGGGTCGGCGCCGGTCGCGCTGACGCAGCAGGGAATCGCGCCGTTTGGGTACTGGTGCGCGGCGTACCACTCGATGAACTCGCGAACCTCTGCCTCGTGGCCCAGCCGGAGCAACGCGACGGAAGTCAGCGAGCCGTCGCGGATCCAGGAACGGTCGTACGAACGCGCGCCGGGCTGGATCGACGGGCCGTCGCGATTCACGAGAATCCACCCGAGATTCGCGCGAATCGAGGCTGCGATGCGAAGGTCGGGGACGTCGATGACGACATTGCCGAGTGCCGACCGCCAGCCGGCGGCGACCTCATCGAGCGTCCACTCCTTCGCGGGAACGGCCGACGCTAGCGGCACGTCGATCGTCACGTCGTGCGCGACGAACTCGAAGATGCCGGAAGCCCAGCCGGTCGCATCGTCCAGAGACTCGCAATTCGGCAGCAAGCCGGTGTGTATTGCGTCGGCGACGCTTCCGCCATGGAAGGCGAGCGCACCGAACCGCGATGGCTGCGTGCGCGGGAGCAGCGTCAATGGGGGCGTCGATCCGATGGCGAGGCGCTTGCCGTCCCACGCGAGGCGGGAGATCCTCGAGACCCCTCCGATGCGCTTGAGGAACTGCCAGGAGGGGTTGACCTGCAGTGGCCGGATCGCGAGGTAGAGTCGCGCATTGGCCGGAGCGGCGAGCTCGTAGCGGACGCGGAGCAAGTCGTCCGGCGTGACGAAGGCCGTGATCTTCAGCCTCACGCCGTCGGCTTGCCACGTGACCTTCGGTATCGGGAGAGAGCCGTCGACGAGCGACTGCGTCGTCGTCACCTCGGCCCAGGAGAGCGTGCGGTCGCCCATGCGGACGAACGGCTCGAGCGAGACCCGCGCGTCGCCGAGCTCGACGCTTCCGTCCTCGCTGACGAGCGCTTCCTGTTCCCCTCCGTTCGAACCGGTGATCGTCCAGTACGACTGCTCGCCGAGAAGATAGCGGGGCCAGTCGCCCCGCCGCGAGTCGCGCGCGATGCCGGCAAAGAAGTCGTTCGGAGAACGGCTCCAGTCGGCGGACTTCGGCTCCATGCGCCGGAGCTCGTAGCCGGAGGCCGGGCCGGCCTCCAGCGACAGCCGGAGCCAGCGCGCGTCGGTGTCGGGCATGTACACGTAGTCGCGTCCGCCGTTGCTCCCCTCGACGCGTGCGACGGTATCCCACTGCTCTCCGTCGATCGATGCCGAGACGGCGTAGCGCGAGGCGAAGGCCTCCCCCCAGTCCAGGATCATGGCGCCTAACTCGTGGCGCACGCCGAGATCGAGCTCCACCGTTTGCGGTCCGGAGGAGTCGGCCGACCAGGGCCCGAGTGCAGGGGGAGGTGTCGCAGGCGGGGGAGGAAGCGTCGAAAGGCCAAGGTCGTCGATCCAGACCGATCCCTTGCCCCCGGTTCCGGCGGTGACGACGATCTCGATCGCGGAGATGCGCTTCGGAAGCGGCGACTGGCCGATGGGCCCCCAGGCAAACTCGAACTGCCGCTTCTTGATCGAGAGCCGGCGCCACTCGCGCGGGAAGTCCCAGTCGCGCTTCGTGGTCCACCAGACGTTGTCGCCCGACTCGCCGACCAGCTTGATCTCGAGCGTGTTGACGGGCGCTTCGGCGCGGATGCGGAACGCGAGCTCGAAGTTGTCGGGCAGGTCGACGGGTGCGTCGCGACGCGCGATCGCATACCCGCCGCGTCCCTGGAAGTCGAAGTCGAGTCGCATCGCGCCGGAGTCGTTCGCAATTCGAAGATCGACGCCCTCGGCTGGCAGCGCGCGCCAACCCTGCACGTCGTCGAAGGTGTCGAGGGGTCCAGCGTGAACGAGTATGGCTGGAAGCAGCAATATCGCGAAAAGAAATTTGGCGCAGGCACTCCTGCCTGCGCGCGGCGCGAAGCGCCGCCCTGATGCGGCGAGAGGCGAAGGGCGAACGG
>JBPPMG010000293.1:0-5081 GCA_051305935.1 Thermoanaerobaculia bacterium | reverse complement strand
TCGACCGACGCGATCGGCTACGCCTGGCAGAACCTCCGTCTCGGCACCGCCGACGTGATCGTCACCGGAGGTGCCGACGCTACGATCACCGAGGGAGTGATGACGGGGTTCTGCATGATGCGGATCATCTCCTCGGGGCGAAACGACGCTCCGGAAACGGCCTCCCGCCCGTTCTCGCGCGACCGCGACGGATTCGTTCTCTCGGAGGGATCCTGGATGTTCGTCCTCGAGCGCGAGGAGCACGCTCGAGCCCGCGGGGCGAGGATCTACGCCGAGGTGGCAGGATACGGCTCGACGTGCGACGCGCATCATCGGGTGCGCCTCGAGGAATCGGGCGAGGAGCCGGCGCGGGCGATGCGACTCGCGATCGAGCAGGCCGAGCTCTCCCCTCCCGATATCCACTACCTCAACTACCACGGCACGTCGACCGAGTTGAACGACCGGATCGAGACCCGCGCCGTGCGGAGGGCATTCGGCCCGCACGCGGAGGGTCTCCCTGGGTCGGCGACCAAGTCGATGATCGGCCATCCCCAGGGAGCCTGTGGAGCCGCCGGTCTCGCAGCGACCCTGATCTCCTTCCGCGACGGCATCCTCCCTCCGACGATCAACCTCGAGGTGAGCGATCCAGAGTGCGACCTCGACTACGTCGCCGAGATCGGCCGGCGCGCGCGGGTGGACGCGGCGGTCTGCAACACGATTGCATTCGGTTCGAAGAACTCCGCTCTCGTTCTGCGACGGGTCTGATGCTGACTCCCCGCCGCATCGCGGTCCACGAACATCTCGACCACGAGAGCGAGCTGACCCCCGACGTCCTCAGGTCCCTCGATGACCTCCGAGGAATCAACCGCTGGCTCGGCGGCACGCTGGCGTATCGGTCCCTGGTCGAGCGGGTCTCCACGCGCAGAGATCTCACCGTCGCGGACCTCGGTTCGGGCACGGCCGACCTCCTGCGATCCCTCCCCGCCACGCATCGCCGGATCGGCCTGGATCTCAAGCTCGGCCACCACGCGGTCGCGCGCGCCAAAGGTGAACAGGTAGCCCTCGTCGCGGCCGACGCATTCCGCATCCCGCTTCTCGACCGATCGGTCGACCTCGTCACGTCGTCGCATTTCTTTCATCATTTCGACCCGGATGAGAATCGCCGGATCCTCGACGAATCGCTTCGGGTCTCCCGTCTCGCCGTCGCACTCACCGATACGCGCCGCCACTGCCTCCCCCTGGCTTTCGTCAGCGCCGTTGCAGCGACGCCGCTCTGGAGCCCGATCACCCGCTTCGATGCCCCCGCTTCGGTGCGTCAGGGGTATACCCTCGAGGAGGTGCGGGACATCGCCGCCAGAACCCATGCCCGACGCTTCGAGGTTTTCCGGATGCTTTCCTTCCGATTCGGCCTGATCCTGTGGAAATGAGCGCGAAGATACCCCACCGATGCGACCTCCTGATCATCGGCGGCGGGCCAGCCGGCGCGACGCTCGCGTCCATGGCGGCGCGGCACGGGGTGAGCGTCGTCGTCCTCGAGCGTGATTCGTTTCCGCGGGACAAGGTCTGCGGCGAGTTCCTCTCCTGGGATGCCTTCCCCATCCTCGAGCGCATCGGGGCAATGGATGCGATCGCGCGGTGCACGCCGGCGAGGATCACCCGCGCCCTGCTCGTCACTCCGCGCCGCGTGACCGAGAGTCCGCTGCCGCAGCCTGCGTACGGGATCTCGCGGATGAAACTCGACGAGATCCTGCTGCGCAACGCCACAGCCGCCGGTGCGTTCGCCGCCGAGGAGTGCGTCGTTGAATCGCTGGAGCGCTCGAACGCGGGACACGCGGTCGTGGTTCGTCCGCGTGGCGGCGAGCCGCTGAGGATCGAGGCGAAGCTGACGGTTGGCGCCTGGGGTCGCTGGGGACGGCTCGACCTCAACCTCGGCAGGAAGTTCACCAGCGATCGCCGCCAGCGCCATATCGGATTCAAGCGGCACTATGCCGCGGGACTGACCGCGCCCGACGTGATCGAGTTGCATCCCTTTGCCGGCGGGTACCTCGGAGCGCAGCCGATCGAAGGCTCGCGTTCGAATCTCTGCGGCCTCGTTCATCAGAGCGAGATCTCGAGTCTGAAGGGAGGATGGCCGCGCTTCACCGAGAATCTCGCTGCTTCGTCGACCTCCCTGCATGCGCTCTTCGCTGCCGCCGAACCTCTTCAGGATGAGTTTCTCTCGTCGGACCCCGTGATCTTCCGCGCGAAGGAGCCCGTCCACGAAGGTGCGATCCTGATCGGTGACTCGGCCGGTCTGATCGATCCGCTGACCGGCAACGGCATGGCGATGGCGATCCAGTCGGCGGCTCTGGCCGCCCCGTTCGCGCTCGCGATCCTGGGCGGAGCCGACCGGATGACGCTGCTGTCGGCGTACGCCCGCGCTCATCGCGAGCTTTTCGCCGCGCGGCTGCGATGGAGTCGTCTGGCGGCCGCTGCGCTCCGCCGGCCGGGGCTCGTCGCCGCGGGGAACGCCGCCGGGATCGCCTCGCCTCTTCTCGAGCTCTTCACCACGCGCACCCGTGCCGGGGCGAAGCAGGTCGAACGGCTCGCGCGCGAGATTTGATCGGCCGGGAACGGAAGGGCACCGATTTCGCAGCGTCGGCAATGGGGAGGAAACGATGGAACCGCACGCTCCGCGACTGCTTCTGGTCGAGGACGATCCTCACATCCGGCGGCTGCTCGTCGCTTCGCTCCGGCGCACGGCATGGAAGGTCGATGAAGCCCCCACGGGAGAGGCCGCTCTCGATCTGCTCAGAGGCGATCCCTACGACGCCGTGCTGCTCGACCTCATTCTTCCACAGCTCGGCGGGTTCCGGATCTGCCAGCACATCCGGGAGCTCGATGGCGAGAAGCCGTTCATCATCATGATGACGGCGGACGACTCGGAGGAAGCGCGCGAGATGGCGAGCGACTGCGGCGCCAACCAGTTTCTTCCGAAGCCGTTCCAGGTGGAGGAGCTCCTGAAAGCCCTCGCACCCGTTCTGATGAAGGTCCTGCACTAGTAAGCGAGCGTGGCCGCGACTTTCCAGCCGCGGCTCGTGCCATCAGGATGGCGGTAGCCATGGGAGGAGTCGGCGTCCCTTCCGTCATAGCAACTCCCCCGAGACTTCCGCGACTGTCGCGCGGCCCGGACTTGGAACTCCGGTCCACACATGTACACTGTCCTCGTGGCTGCCGAGCTTCCAGAGGGTCCGTTCGAGCTGAAGATTTTTCCCCTTCCCAGCCTCGTCTTCTTTCCGGGCACGCGGCTGCCGCTTCACATTTTCGAGGAGCGTTATCGCGCGATGGTCCGTGATGCCATCGCCTCGGATGGACGCATCGGAATGATCCTGCTCGAGCCCGGATGGGAAGGCGACTACTACGGCGCACCCCCCGTCCACCGGATAGGAACAGCCGGATTCATCGAGCACGTGGTCCGACTCGACGACGGCCGCTACAACCTCCTCCTCGGCGGCCAGGGACGATTCGAGATCGTATCCGAGCTTGCTCCCTCCCCTTACCGCGTCGCGACCGTGCTCGCGCGCCCGGAGAGTTCTCCCTCGCCGGTGGAAGCGTGGGGACAGCGACAATGGCTCGGCGAGCTCGCGCAGCGCTATGTCGAGCTGATTCCGGGAGAGATGGGCGTTCCGGAGATCGGGACGGCCAGCCTCGAATCGCTCGTCAACGCTCTCGTGATGTCGCTCAACGTGGAGGTGTCCGAGAAACAGGAGTTGCTCGAGCTCGATGAGCTTCTCGTTCGATGCGAACGCGTCGGCGCCCTGATCGAAAAGCGCCTCGAGACGATGGAGTTTCTCGGTCCCTTCCGCCGCGACGGCGATCCCGACCTGAACTGATTCCGCGGGCCGTATGAATCGCACCGACTCTCTCTCACGACGGACCGCGCTGCCGGCCACGCTCGCTCTTCTCGCAATCGCAGGCGCCACGGCGTGGCGCATCCTGCTGCTCGCCCGACTCACCGACCAGGGGTTCTTCGCAAAGTATCTCTTCTTCGCCGACCGCCTTCTGGCCGGCGAGGTTCCCGCAGCGCGTCTCGCGGACCTGAGCGCCGGGTACTTCTGGGTCGTCGTTGCGTTCCGAGGTCTCGGTCTCGAGTATCCCCAGATCCGCGCCGTCCAGGTCGTTCTCGTCTCGATCGGCATCACCGCAGTGGCCTGGATGCTCTGGCGCCGCTCGGGCGCATTCGCGGCGACTGCAGCCGCCGTACTTCTCTTCCTCAACCGTGCGGCGCTGCTCAACGCATCGGAGTTCGAGCCGGAGAGCGCGGTCTTCCTCTGGATCTCGCTCCTCATCGCGTGTGCAGCCTGGCCGGGCGATAAGGGCGCACGCCTCGCGGCCGCGGCGGGACTCGCCGCCGGGCTGGCGGTCATCACCCGCCCCAGCAACCTGCTCGTAGCCGTGGTAGCCGGAGTCTGGGTCCTTTTCGAGTTCGCGCCGCAACGCCGTCGCGCGCTCCTCGCCTACGCGCTCGCATTCCTCGTTCCGATCGGCGCGGCCTTCCTCGCCAATGCCGCACTGACCGGGCAATGGGTCCTGATGAACCCCGGCACGGTGTTCTATGAGGGCATGAATCCGGCCGCGTCGGGTTACAGCGCCGTCGCCCCACGGGTGGTCACGGACCTCGAGACGTGTCTTCGCGAGCCCGACGCGCTCCATGTGTCGTATCGGATCGTCGCTGGACGCTCGCTCGGAACCGAGACCGCTCAACCACGGGAGGCAAATCGCTTCTGGACCTCACGCGCTTTCCGTTGGGCCTCGACTTTTCCTGCCGCCGCGGCGATGGTGACGGCCAGGAAGGCGGCCGGCTCGGTTCACAGCTTCGACGCCTGGGATCTCTCGACCATCGAACGGAAGGACCGCCTCCTCGGACGGACCCGCTGGGTTCCGTTCGGGTTCGTCTTTCTCCTCGCCTTGATCGCCCTTCTGCTCCGCCCAGCGCGATTCACCGCGTTCCTCGCCGCACTTGCGCTCTGCGGAATCATCGTGATGGTCGTCTTTTACGTCAGCGCCCGGCAGCGGAATGCGCTGCTTCCCCCGATCGGTGTTCTCGCGGGCGTAGGCGCCGC
>JBPPMG010000291.1:0-3723 GCA_051305935.1 Thermoanaerobaculia bacterium | reverse complement strand
CCACGCCGGACTCCACCGCGTGCACGGGACCCAGTTTGAAGCTCGCTCGACCGAGAGACTCACTTCTGTGAGTCGTCCCCGCTGAGCGCGCCGATCGCAGGTCTCGTGTCGCCCGCGCGCGCACTCGCGCTGCGCGGCCGCGCCCAGCTCATGCGGGCGTAGTTCAATGGTAGAACGGCAGCCTTCCAAGCTGCACACGAGGGTTCGATTCCCTTCGCCCGCTCCAGTTTCGACTGCGCGCGCGCCGCGCGACGCGCGGGTGAAGCTCGGAAGCTCGACGGATGCGACGCTCAGATCCGAGCTCAGGCGCGGATCGCGCTGCTGTAGCTCAGTGGTAGAGCACTTCCTTGGTAAGGAAGAGGTCCTGGGTTCAAGCCCCAGCAGCAGCTCCAGCTCGACTCACCCGCTCGCCCGCGCGAGCGCTCGACAGGTTCCTTTCAACTCAAACGATCACGACGGCCGCGCCCGCAGCGCGCGCCGTCCTCCGGTGGCGACTGCGCCGCTCGGACCTCGAACTCCAACTCGACCTCAACACAACGACAACCACGTAGAGCGGACCCGCGCGAGCGGGGGCTGGGCTCGACAACACCCTCTAGAGAGAAGTCATGGCAAAGGAAACCTTCCAGCGGACCAAGCCGCACGTGAACGTCGGCACCATCGGCCACATCGACCACGGCAAGAGCACGCTCACCGCCGCGATCGCGGCGCGCTCGTCGCACCGCTTCAAGACGAAGGTGAAGTCGTACGCCGAGATCACGAAGGGCGGCACCGTGCGCTCGACGGACAAGACGGTGACGATCGCCGCGTCGCACACGGAATACGAGTCGGACGTGCGCCACTACGCACACGTCGACTGCCCGGGCCACGCCGACTTCATCAAGAACATGATCACCGGCGCCGCGCAGATGGACGGCGCGATCCTGGTCGTGTCGGCCGCCGATGGTCCGATGCCGCAGACGCGCGAGCACGTGCTGCTCGCCCGCCAGGTCAACGTGCCCTACATCGTGGTCTTCCTGAACAAGGTCGACCTCGTCGACGACGCCGAGCTGCTCGAGCTCGTCGAGATGGAAGTCCGCGAGCTGCTCAGCAAGTACAAGTTCCCGGGCGACGAGACGCCGATCATCCGCGGTCAGGCGAAGCTCGCGCTCGAGTCGAACGGTGTCGACGACGCGGCGAACGCGCCGATCGACGCGCTGCTCAAAGCGCTCGACACGTGGATCCCGACGCCCGAGCGGATCGTCGACAAGCCGTTTCTCATGTGCGTCGAAGACGTGTTCTCGATCTCCGGCCGTGGCACGGTCGCCACCGGTCGTATCGACCGCGGCCGCGTCAAGACGGGCGACAACGTCGAGATCGTCGGTCTGCGCCCCGAGATCATGAAGTCGGTCTGCACTGGCGTCGAAATGTTCCAGAAGACGCTCGACGAAGGTCAAGCGGGCGACAACGTCGGACTCCTCCTGCGCGGTCTCGAGCGCACGGACATCGAACGCGGCCAAGTCATCGCGAAGCCGGGCTCGATCACGCCGCACACGCACTTCGAGTGCGAGGTGTACATCCTCTCCAAGGAAGAGGGCGGCCGTCACACGCCGTTCTTCTCGGGTTACCGCCCGCAGTTCTACTTCCGCACCACGGACGTGACCGGCACGGCCAAGCTCCTCGGCGGCGCCGAGATGTGCATGCCCGGTGACAACGTGAAGATGGAAGTCGAACTCCTGACGCCCGTCGCCATGGACGAGCAGCTGCGCTTCGCGATCCGCGAAGGTGGCCGCACGGTCGGCGCCGGCGTCGTCACGAAGATCATCAAGTGATCGACAGCGGGAGCGCGCTCACGAGAGCGTGCTCCCGCTATGCCTCTGCGCACGGAACGGACGCGCGCCGTTCGTTCCGTGGTTGCGCCCGAGCTACGCCCTGCAGTCCAACCCGCCCGCTCTGCACCTGACGACCGATTCAGCCGTCTCTCCGCAACGGGCGACGAACCGACCATGAAGATCAAGGAACGCTACATCTTCCTCGAGTGCACCGCGTGCTCGAACCGGAACTACACGACGCACAAGCGTCTGAAGGCCGCGTACAAGCTCGAGAAGAAGAAGTACTGCCCGTTCTGTCGCAAGCACGTCGGGCACAAAGAGAAAAAACTCTGACGAGCACGCTCCGCGCGCTCTGCACATCGCGCACGACACGTGCGACGCATGCGACGCGCACGACACGCGCGACGAGCACGACGAACGACGGCACGCACACCACGCTCCGCCCCCGCGGAGCTTCCCCCAGGACACCACCGAGATGAGCTACAAACCCGAGCAAGGACGCATCGCGCGCACATCCGCGTTTTGGGCGCTCGCGTTCTTGGTCGTCTACGGCTGCAGCTCGATGGACGACGCCCTCGAGCAGTACTTCGGCCGGTCGGGCGAGTCCTGGCTGTTCGCGAAGTGGCTCGGCGCGACGATCGTCGAAGGTGAGCAGCGTGGCGGCTGGCTGGTCCCGATCCTCTCGTGGAAGGTGACGCCGGCGCTGCTCGTCTCGGTCGTCGCCTGCGGCCTCGGCCTCTGGTTGCTGAATCGCTACCTGAACCGGCCGAAAGTCGCCGAGCTCCTCATCGAGACGGAAGGCGAGCTGCGCAAGGTCACCTGGCCGACGATGAACGAAGCCGTGACGTCGTCGATCGTCGTCATGGTCTGCGTCGTGTTCTTGATGGCGTACCTCGCCACCGCGGATTGGTGGCTCGGTCGCGTCGTCACGTGGATCCTGCTGGGAGGCAACTCATGAGGTACCTGCCATGAAGTGGTTCTTCATCCGTTGCCAATCCGGTCGTGAAGACACGATCGCGAAGAACTCGCTCGCGCGACTCAAGATGTCGGGCGTCACGGACCTCGTGCCGCAGGTGCTCGTGCCTTTCGAGCGCGTCACCGACCTCAAGAACGGCAAGAAGCGCGTCGTGAACAAGAAGCTCTACCCGGGCTACTTGATGGTCCAGGCGGACCTCGACGACGCGACGGACGATCGCGTGCTCAAGGCGCGCAACACGCTGCGCGAGATCGACGGACTGCGCGAGTTCCTCGGACCGATGGGGATGCCCACGCCGCTTTCCGACGCCGAAGTGCAGGCGATCCTCGCGCGCATGTCGGACTCGGAGTCGCGGCCGCAGGTCACGATCGGCCTGCACAAAGGCGACATGGTCAAGATCAAGTCCGGGGCGTTCGACGGCTTCGACGGTGTGGTCGAGGAAGTCAACCCGGAGAAGGGGACGGTCAAGGTCGTCGTCACGATCTTCGGACGTCCGACCCCCGTCGAGCTGGAGTACTGGGAGGTCGAGAAGATCTGAACGGCTGCCGTTCAGAGGACTCCGATCCTCACGGCCCGGGAGAGCAGCAGCTGCTGCTCGTCTGACCGGGCCTTCACCGCAAGCGAGCAATCATGGCGAAGGAAATCACAGGCAAGATCAAGCTGCAGTGCCCGGCGGGCCAGGCCACGCCGGCGCCGCCGGTCGGCCCCGCGCTGGGTTCACACGGCGTCAACATCGCCGCGTTCGTGAAGCAGTTCAACGACGCGACGCGCGAGCAGAATGGTCTGATCATCCCGGTGGAGATCACGGTCTACAAAGACCGGACGTTCACCTTCATCCTCAAATCCCCGCCGGCTTCCGTGCTGCTCAAGCGCGCCGCGAAGCTCGAGAAAGGCGCGGGCAACGTCGGTCACGAGACCGTCGGCAAGGTCTCTCGCGCG
>JBPPMG010000250.1:0-2990 GCA_051305935.1 Thermoanaerobaculia bacterium | reverse complement strand
CTCGTCGAAGATCGCGATCAGGAAGCGGCCGAACTGCTCGGGCCTCACGCTCCGTTCGGTCACGAGCGCCCCTTCCTGCCGATAGAGAGGTCGAGCGCCCCCCGGCCGCTCGCTCCACCCCACGTTCGCAAGCGGTAGCAGCTCCTCGGTCACACGCTCGACGATCGGGATGAACTGCAGGTACCTCGGGGTGCTTGCCGAGGAACTCCGCCCAGGATTGATCGACCAGGGTTCCGTTCGTCTGGATCGTCAGCGACGATCGCGTCGGGCGCGAGACCGTGCTGGACGGGTAACCCGATCGGTCCTATTCGTCCTATCTGTCCTATAGGTCCTATCTGTCCTATTCGCTCGATCCTCCCTCTTCCCACACGATCTCCCCTCCCACGACCGTAAGTTCACTCGTGGTCTTCGTCAAGGCCTCCGGCGCGACGGTAAAGACGTCCGGCGAGAGGACCGCGAAGTCCGCCGCCATTCCCGGGGCGATCGTTCCCTTCCGGGCCTGCTCGAACTCGGCGAAGGCGGAGCCGCGGGTATGCGCGGCGATCGCCTCTTCACGAGTCAGCGCCTCCTGCGAATTGGCCGGGTGCATCGCGGCGAGCATCACGTTGCGCCACGGATCGACCGAGCCGCCGGAACCCAAAGCGAGCGATATGTCGCTCTCGAGCAGCGATCGCAGCCTGCCGACTCCTCCCATCCGCTCAGTACCGAAACGCGTCTCGGCGATGCGTGCGTCCGGAAAGTGAGAAGGGCTCTGTACGACGACGATTCCGAGCCGCGCGACCGCCTCGATCTGCTCGTCGCTCAACAGATCGCTCTGCTCGAGGCGCAGCCGCCGCGCCGGCCAGTCGGCATCGTCGACATCCTCCATCGCGCTCAGAAGAGCTGCCACCGCGGCATCGCCGCTTGCCTGCACGAGAAGCTGTTCCGTGCCGTCCGCGGCGTGGCGCACGATCGTTTCGATCTCTTCGCGGGTCAGCGCAAGAGCACCCGTCTCTTCCGGCTCGTCCGCGTACGGCCGGGAGAGAGCCGAGCCACGCTCCACCGGACTCCCGTCGAGAACCACCCTCGAGGCGCTCCAGGCTGCGTCGCCTCCGTCGGGCACCTCCGACTCGATCACGCGCCATCGAATGACCGCGCCGGCCTCGCCCAGCAATCGCTCGAGCCTGTCGGACGGAAGCTCGGAAACCACCTGTACGGAAGTCACTCCCAGTCGGAGAGCCCTCTGCTCGAGACCGCGAATCGCGCGCAGAATGACCTCATCGGAGATTTTCTCCGCCGCGCGGTGTGCCGCGGCTCGCAGCGGAGCACCGAACACCCACCCATCGAGAGCCCCGGTCACCGTGCGGCCGTAGCGTCCCCCGGATGGATCTTCGTCGCCCTCGGAGATGCCCCATTCCAGGAGAGCCGCGGAGTTGACAAGTGCAGCGTTCGCTCCCAGGTCGAGGCGAACCGGGCGGAGCGGCGCCGCGATGTCGAGATGCGTCCGACCGAGGATCGCGTCGAAAAGCGAAGCGGGCAATTCTCCGCGAATCCAGGAACCCTTCGGCGCACGCCCAGCGGAATCGCGAACGAGATTCAGCAGCTCCTCCACGGATGCGTCCGGCGGAATCTCGATGGTGGCGCCAGGCGGCTCCCACTGAAGACTTACGAGCGAATCGTTGATTCCCGGGACGACAACCCGTCCCGTGAGCGCGATCGATCGCGTCGCCGGCCCGATGTATCTCCGAATCTCATCGTCGGTTCCGACCGCGACGATGTCTTCTCCCGACACGGCGAGCGCCGAGGCCCAGGGGGTCGAGGGATCGCCAGTAAAGACGCGCCCGCCCGTCAGCGCCAGGTCGGCTGGAGTCACGCGCGAGATGGCGCTGCATCCGGCCGCGAGAATCAGAGCGAGCAAAGCTGTCACAAACGAGTGATTGAAAACAGCGGTGCGCATCCGCCCTCGGCTCCCTCCCTAGAACTTCCTTGCGATTGCCCTGCCCACGAACCGCAACCGGTCCGGCCACGGCAACCGACCGAGGTTGGTGCGCACCACCCCGCGAGTGAAGAAGGTCTTCCGCGAATAGTCGATGGCGACGTCGACCGCGACCGGATCGCCCCCCTTCGTGATCGCCTCGACCTGGTCGAGGACCCCGGAGATCGCCCCGTCCGAGCTCAGATGCACGCACTCCACCCCCGCCCCCCGGCAGATCGCCTGGAGGTCGTAATCCGGGAGGACGCTTTCGCTCTTTCTGCCGAACGCGACACTCTGGAACTGCGCGATTTGCGCGAGCTCGCGGTCGCGCAGGATGAAGAACGCCGCCGGAACGCGCAGGCTCGCGGCGGTCAGCAGTTCGAGCCCCGTCATGAGAAAGGCGCCGTCACCCACCAGGGCGATCACCGGAGCGCTCGGCATGGCGAGTTTCGCCCCGATCGCCGCGGGCACCGAGTACCCCATGCAGGAGTAATCCACCGGAGCGAGCAGCTTGCCCGGCCGGTCGAGCCGCAACGCTTCAACGGCGATGAAGGTCCCGTTCCCACTGTCCGAGGTGAAGATCGCCTCGGGACCGAACCGCTCCTGGAGGGCGCGGAGGAGCCGGCCGGGGGATACGCCGTCTTTCGACGGCGCCTCGATCTCGCGCGCGGCGCTCTCGCGTCCCTCCGCGATCCTCCGGCGAAGCGCCGCGTCCGCGCTGCGCCGCTCGAGACGCTCGAGAAGCGAGGTGACGGCGGCGGCCGCGTCGCACACGATCGCGACTTCCGCGGGATAGTTCCGCCCTGGCACCTCGGGATCGATGTCGATGTGGATCAGCCGTCCTGGAGGTGGCGCGCCGTAACTTCCGGTCGCCACTTCGCCGAACCGGCAGCCGATCGCGAGAGTCACGTCGCAATCGCCCGCAACGTCACGCGCGAACGACGGCGCCGAGGCGCCGTATCCCGGCCAGAGCGAGAGCGGATGCGATTCGGGGAACACCCCTTTCCCTTGAAACGTCGACGCCACCGGAGCTTCG
>JBPPMG010000120.1:0-14425 GCA_051305935.1 Thermoanaerobaculia bacterium | reverse complement strand
CTGGCGCAGAAGGGTGTGCTGGTCTCGGGGGCGCCGCGATTCGTGGTCGAGGACGGGCGCAGTGACTGGAAGGTCGTCACCGAGTACAAGACGCCTCTTTCTGTGGTCATGTTCGTCGTCAACAAGAAGAGCCAGAACCACTACGCGGAGCAACTGTTGAAGACGATTGGTGCCGAGGTGAAGGGTGCCGGCTCCTGGCAGGCCGGGGCTCTTGCGGTCGATGAATGGCTCGCAGCGAAGGTCGGCGTGAAGCCCGGTCAGTTCTCGATGGTCGACGGTTCCGGCATGTCGCGGCACAACCGTACGTCAGCAGAGGCGTTCACCGCGCTCCTCCGCTACGCGTGGACGCGGCCTCACCTGCACGACTTCCTGAGCTCGATGCCCTACTCGGGGGAGCCGGACTCGCGCCTGCGAAACCGACTCGGCACGGCGCCCTACGCACGCCAGGTTTACGCCAAGACCGGCTACATCTCCGGTGTCGTCGGACTTTCCGGCTACGTCCGAGGGAAAAGCGGGAAGGTCTACGCGTTCTCGTTCCTGTTCAACGACTATCGCGCCGGTGTGTGGGAGATGTACCGCCTGCAGGACGAGATGCTGAAGGAGCTGGTCGACCACGGCTGAGAGCTCATGTGGAGTGAGAAAGCGAAGCTTTCACGGTCGTTCGTGGGGCGCACATCCGCCGACGTACTCACGGTAGAGGGCAGAAGCTCTCGCCTCCGCCGAGGAATCGCGAAAGCTCCGCTTTCGCACTCCACCTGAGCGCTCTTACTTCCCCCGGAGCAGGCTCTTCTGCCGCAGCCGCAGGATCGAGTTCGCGATGAACTTCTGGAGTTTGCGCTTCGCCTCGAAGTGCCCGCTTTTCTGCAGCGCTTCGGCCTCCGCTCGATCGAGTCCGGCAGCCGACGCCGCGCGCGCGAAGTGCTCGCCTAACCGCGGCGTCTCGCCGCGCGACGCGGGAAAGTTCGACTGAAGGGGATTCTGCGCGACCGGATCCCCGAAGCGCTGATGCGACTCCTCGATGGTCAGCACCGGGGTGACGCACGCATCGAGATCGGCGAACACCGTCTCCCATTCGCTCCGCGTCCTCGAAGCGATCGCGCGGCGGATCGTCGAGAACACCTCCGCACGAGCGTCGACGTCGTACTGCCGGCCGACTAATTGGGACGCGCCGATGGCGTTGCAGAACGTGGCCCAGAACTTCGGCTCCAGCGGCGCGGCCGCGAGGTGCTTGCCGTCCGCGGTCTCGTAGACGTTGTATTCCGGAAGCGCGCCGGTCAGGAAGAACGACGAGGGCGACGAATGCGTTCCCCGATAGAGCGCCTCGGCCGTCGGCATCACGGCGCGGGTCGCGTCCGACATCGAAACGGCGATCCGCTTTCCTCGTCCAGTCCTCTCGCGCTCGAACAGGGCGGCGAGAACCGACAGAGCGGCGAACAGAGCGCCCGCCATGTCGCCGATCTGGGTCGACGGTAGGACTGGGCGTCCTTCGCGGTCGCGCTGCAGGTCGAGCAGTCCGGCGATTGCGACGAAGTTCAGATCGTGCCCGCTCCGCGGATCGCCGCTGCCGTAGCCGCTCACCGAGCAGTAGACGAGTCGCGGATTGATCGCGAGCAGCGTTTCGGCGTCGATCCCGAGCTCCGCGGCAGCCTCCGGTCGATAGCTCTCCGCGACGACATCGGAGACGGCTGCGAGCCTCTGCGCGAACGAGCGGCCAACGTCCGACTTCAGGTCGACGACGACGCTCTCCTTCCCCGCGTTGACGAGGTGGAAGAGCGAGCCCGCGTCGCCCACGATCGGCGGTATCCAGCGCGTCGGGTCGCCGTCGGGCGGCTCGATCTTGAGCACCTGCGCCCCGAGGCGGCAGAGGATGTCGGTCGCATAAGGCCCGGGAAGGTGGCGAGTGAAGTCGAGAACGCGGATTCCCTCGAGCGGAAGCACGTGACTACTCCCTCTCGACGATCACCGCCGAGCCCTGGCCACCGGCCGCGCAGACGGAGATCAGGCCGTACTGCTTTCCAGTTCGCTGCAGGTGGTTGCAGACCGAGGTGATGATGCGCGCCCCTGTCGCACCGAACGGGTGGCCGATCGCGATCGAGCCTCCCGTCGGATTGATCGCCTCCGGATCGAGCTCGCCGACCGGCTCGCTTCGGCCGAGCTTTGTCTCCGCGATCGTCTTCGATCCGAGCCAGGCAATGTTCGACAGCACCTGCGCGGCAAACGCCTCGTGCATCTCGACGACATCGATGTCCTTCAGTTTCAGTTTCGCGCGGTCGAGCGCGAGCGGAATCGCGAACACCGGTCCCTGGAGGAGTTGGTCGAACGGATCGAGCGCCGCGTACGCGTAGCTCCGAAGGAACCCGATCGGCTTGAAGCCGCGTTCCTTCGCCTTGTCCTCGGACATGAGCAGGATCGCCGAAGCTCCGTCGGTCAGGCCCGACGCGTTGCCGGCGGTGATCGTACCGAACTTGCGATCGAAGACTGGTTTCAGTTGCGCCAGGGCTTCGTACGTCGTGTCGGAGCGCACGAGATTGTCGGTGTCGGCGACGTTTTCGTAATCGGGCGGCACCGGGAACGACATCACCTCGTCGTCGAACCATCCGTCGGCAATCGCCTTCGCGGCGCGGACGTGGCTCTGCAGCGCGAACCTGTCCTGTGCCTCGCGCGTGATCCCGTTTTCCTTCGCCATGATCTCGGCCGACTCGCCCATGGTTAGGCCGGTGACCGACTCGGCCAGCGCTGGCGCATCGGGGGCGAGATCCTTCGGCCGCAACTTACGGAACATTCCCAGCTTGCCGCTCATCGTCTTCTGCTTGCTCGCCGCGACGAGCACCTCGGCGAAGCGTCGTGAGAAGAGGATCGGCACGGTCGAGAGCGATTCCGCACCGCCGACCACGACCGTGTCGGCCTGGCCGAGAGCGATCATGTCCGCGCCGCACGTGAGCGCCGTGTTCGACGACGCGCAGGCGCGTGAGACGGTGAATCCGGGGATCGAGCGGGGGAGGCCGACGCCGAGGACGATCTCGCGCGCGATGTTCGCGGCCTTGACGGAAGGGATGACGGTCCCATAGATGACCTCGCCCACTTCCTTCGGGTCGAGCTCGGTACGCTGGAGAAGCTCGGAGACGACAATCTTGCCGAGCTCGAGCGCGTCGAGCTTGGCGTAGGTCGTCCCGGCCTTCGCGAACGGTGTGCGCAGCCCGCGGACGATGGCGACTCTGGGGTTGTACTGCCAGGTCATGAAGGGCCTCGCGACTCCTGCCAGGTTTTGAGTGGGTGGCACTCGAAGGGCGCCAGTTCGGAATCAATGTAACACCCGCTGAATGAGCGTTCAATCAGAGTGACTGCAGCAAGGTCGGAGCGAAGCTTGTAGCGAAGGCCTCTGGCCTTCGCCGAGCCACGCTGATCGAACGTTTCGCGCGAAGCGGGCAAGGCGGGACGCCTTGCCTACGTGGCGAAGGTCGTAGCGAAGGCCTCCGGCCTTTGCCGCGCAACGCTGATCGAACGTTTCGCGCGAAGCGGGCAAGGCGGGACGCCTTGCCTGCAACTCGAAGCTATTCGCGCTTTCGACGACGATCCACGATAATCCCGACGATGGCTGCCGCCGAGAACGAATCCAGCGCCGCGAATCCGCTGATGCGTCGCCTCATGACGCTCCAGATTCAGTTCGCTCTCGATCTTGGCGTGCTGGTCGCGGCGTTTGTCGCCGCGTATCTTTTCCGATTCGAGTTCGCAATCCCCGCCGACGAGCGACGCTTTCTCGTAACGCAGCTGCCTTACGTCGTGCTGCTGCAGTTCGTCGCGCTCTACCTCGCCGGCGTCTACGCGTTCGTCTGGCGTTACGTGGGACTTCGCGAGGCGCGATCCTTCGTCATCGCGATTGCCTCTGCAGCTGTCCCCGTGATCCTCCTCCGCGCGCTCCTGCCCGACGAGTACCACGCCTGGCGCGTGCCGCTCTCGGTCGCACTCGTCGATGCGATTCTTGCCGCGGCGGGGATTCTCGTCCTTCGCATCGCGCGCCGGACTCAGTGGGAGAACGCGCAGCGGCGGCTTCGGGCGGATGGCGCGGAGATCGCCGAGCCGAAGCCCGTCCTACTCATCGGGGCCGGTGAAGCGGGGGTGATGGTCGCCCGCGAGATCGAGCGCCGCGGCGACCTCGGGCTGGATGTTCGTGGCTTCGTGGACGACGATCCGGCGAAGGCCGGCTCCCGCATCCTCGGCATTCGTGTCGTCGGGACCACCGACGATCTGCCCCGGCTCGTCCGCGAGATGGGAATCGACCATGTCGTGATCTCGATCGCGCAGGCGCCGAGGCAGCAGATTCGCCGCATCGTCGCCGCGTGCGAGGCGATTCCGGTGCGGGTGCAGATCATCCCTGGGCTCTACGAGATTCTGCAGGGCCGTGTCGGAATCAGCCGTCTCCGCAACGTAGAGATCGAAGATCTCCTCGGACGCGAACAGGTCGAGCTCGACACGGCAGAAATCCGCCAGCTCCTCTCCGGACGTGTGGTGATGGTGACCGGGGCCGGCGGGTCGATCGGCTCCGAGCTCGCGCGCCAGGTTGCAGCTCTGGCCCCGTCTCGACTCCTGCTGGTCGAACGCGCGGAGTTCGTCCTCTTCGAGATCGATCGGGAGATCCGGGAGGCGAACCCCGATCTCGCGGTGGAGGCGCTCGTCGCGGACGCGGGCGACGAACAGAGGATGCGGGCGATTTTCGAGACCTGGCACCCTGCGGTCGTCGTGCATGCGGCGGCCCACAAACACGTTCCGCTCATGGAGCTCAATCCGTGCGAGGCGATCAAGAACAACGTTCTCGCGACGCAGACGACGGGGGACCTCGCGGGAGAGTTCGGCGCCGACGCGTTCGTGCTCATCTCTACCGACAAGGCGGTTAGGCCAACTTCGGTCATGGGCGCCTCGAAGCGCGTGGCCGAGCTCGTCGTGCAGGACCTCTTCCGCGAGCACCCGAAGACACGTTTCGTCGTCGTCCGCTTCGGCAACGTGCTGGGCTCGACCGGCTCTGTGATCCCGATCTTCCGCGAGCAGATCCGAAAAGGCGGCCCCGTCACCGTGACCGATCCCGAGATGGTGCGTTTCTTCATGACCATCCCCGAAGCGAGCCAACTCGTGCTGCAGGCCGGGGCGATGGGCAAAGGGGGAGAGATATTTGTCCTCGACATGGGCGAGCCGGTGAAAATCGTCGACCTCGCAAACGAGATGATCCGCCTGTCGGGACTGGTGCCCGGCGAAGACATCGAGATCGTCTACACGGGCGTCCGACCGGGGGAAAAGTTGTACGAAGAGCTCGGGCACGACCACGAGACGCTCGTGAAGACCCGGCATCCGAAGATCTTCATCGGAGATCTGGCTCCGATGGCTCCCGCCGCGCTCGAGGACGCGGTGGTGACGCTGAGCGAAGCCGCACTCGCCGGTGAGGACGGCCTGGTCCGCGAGCGTCTGGCCGTCGTGGCGGGGTTGGCGGGGGAGCGGGCGTGCGGGTAGCAAGGGCGCTCGACCAGGCAGGCTGGCAGAGGCGCAACGCGGGTTTGCTGGTGCGCATTGCGTGCTAGCATCAGCGAATGAGTTCCACGTTGACCCTCGACAGCGTCGTATGCGTGAGCGACTCGCAGGTCTCGACGCGGCTTGGAGACGAAGTCGTAATCCTGGAGCTCGGGGCGGGGCAGTACTACAGCCTCGAAGGCACAGGCCCGGCGATCTGGAGTCTCGTGCAGAAGCCTGTGCGCGTAAGCGAGATCCGTAACGAGATCGTGCGCAATTTCGAGGTGGAACCCGAAGTCTGCGAGCGCGACCTGCTCCTCGTGCTGCAGGAGATGGTAGACAAGCAGATCCTTCACGAGCTCACGCCCTCGGATCCTCCGATCTAGACGCAAGGCGCGTCGCCTCGAGACAGAACTCCGCAGTTTCCCGTGGTGCGCTAACATCGACGCATGTACTCGATCGAAGGGCACGCCGCGATGATCCGTGACCGTGTCCGGATGGACGCGTTCACCGCGGCCCTCAAGCAGCGCGTC
Organism: Thermoanaerobaculia bacterium; assembly: GCA_051305935.1. GTDB lineage: Bacteria > Acidobacteriota > Thermoanaerobaculia > Gp7-AA8 > Gp7-AA8 > JACPDH01. Next base: position 8,396 of record JBPPMG010000120.1, on the reverse strand, counting down.
ACGCCGGGATGCACCGTGGTCGACCTCGGCGCGGGGTCGGGGATCTTATCGCTCCTCGCGTGCAAGTTTGGTGCGGGGAAGGTCTACGCGATCGAGCCTGACGACATCATTGAGCTCGCGCGGCGCAACGCGGCGGCAAGCGGAGTCTCCGATCGAATCACGTTCATCCAGTCAACGGGCCAGAAGGCGGTCCTCGACGATCTCGCCGACGTCGTGGTCTCGGATCTGCGCGGCGTGCTCCCCTGGTTCGACGGGCATCTGGACGCGATCCTCGATGCACGGCGCCGGTTTCTTCGACCCGACGGGCATCTCATCGGAATGCGCGACGAGTTGTGGGCTGCGGTGGTTTCCGACGCGGCTCTACACGACCGGCACATGATGCTGCCCTCGGCTGACGACGCAGTCAACCTCACTCCGATGCGCTCGATCCTCGGCAACTCGTGGACGAAGGGTCGGATCACCCCGGAGTCAATCGTCAGCTCGCGGCGCCGCGTGGCGGCCATCGACTACCTGACCTTCGAGAAACGCGATCTCACGGCCACGGTGTTGCTCCCTGTCGACCGTGACGCGGATGCGCACGGTGTCGCTGTCTGGTTCGATGCCGAGCTGGCGCCTGGAGTCACTCTCTCGAACCGGCCGGGTGCGCCGGAGCTGATCTACGGATGCCCCTTCTTCCCGTGGCCGGAAGCGGTCGAGCTTCACGAGGGTGACACCGTCGAGCTTCGCCTGAGCGCGACCCCCGGCGCTGAGGACTTCACCTGGCGATGGCAGACGAGAATCTCCGGGCGAGACGGAACTCAACGGGTAGAGCTTGACCAATCCACGTTTCACGGCATGCTCATCCCCGAGAGACGGCTCCGCACAGCAAAGGCGACCTTCGTACCGGCGCTGTCGGACGAGGGAGAGCGGGACCGAGCGATCCTTGCGCTGATGGACGGCGTGCGTGCGAACGAAGAAATCGCAAGCGCACTGGAGGCGCGATTCGGGAGCTTTCGCGCGGCGCTCGACCGCATCGCCACTTTGGCCGAGAAATACGCGCGGTGAAGAGCGCCGAAACAAACGTGGTCGACTTGTATGACAGCAGCGGCGATCGCCGGGAGAGCGACCTGATCGGCATTCGCGTCGAGATGCTCCACGACAACCGAGAGATTCTCCTCGACTGGGAGAGCGGCGATCGCTGATTGCGGCTCGCAAGCGTCCATTCATCTCATGGCAGGAATCGCCGGAATCTACCATCGCGACGGGCGCCCTTGTGATCGCGGGCTTCTCGAGCGATTCGCAAGCTCGATGGGGCATCGCGCCGAAGCCGGAATCGAGTACCAGATTGAGGGCTCGACCGGCCTGGCGACGCTCCGGATGAGACCGACGCCGTTTGCGCGACTCGACCCGCCGGTGTCTGAGCCCGCAAACACTCCACGCGTGGTGTTCGACGGTCGCATCGATAACCGGAGCGTGCTGCTTGGCCGCCTCGGTGCTCGAGCCGGGGACTACTCGCGCGACGGCCACCTCCTTGCCGCGCTCTTCGCTCGCTTCGGTGAACGCATCCTTCCCGATCTCCTCGGCGATTTCGCCCTCGCAGTCTGGGACCCGAGAGAACGAACGCTGTTGCTCGCGCGCGACGTAAGCGGTGTCCGTCCTCTCTGCTACTACGACGACGGCTCGACGATCTACTTCGCGTCAGAAGTGAGCGCTTTCTTTTCGCTACCGTCGTTTCGACAAATCGTGAACGACCGCAAGGTTGCACAGTACCTCGTGGCGACAATGCACGATCGGGACGAGACGGTATATCGCGGAGTCATGCGCGTGCCGCCTGCAAACGTCTTGGCAGCGTCCGATCGCTCGACATTGGTGCGCCGGTACTTCGACTACGATCTCGCATCCACGCTTCGCTATCGCACCGACCGCGAGTACGCCGAGCATTTTCTCGAGCTCTTTCGCGAAAGCCTAGCGGCCCGGCTTCCCGAGGGTGAGCTCTGCGGAGCTGAGCTTAGTGGGGGCCTGGACTCGTCGTCGATCGTCTGCACTGCCGCGATGCTTGGTCGCTCCATCGAAGCCTTCTCTCTCGTGTTTCCCGGATGCGACTGCGACGAGTCCGAGTACATCGACCTGGTAGCTCGACACGCCGGCGTTGTGTCGCATCGGATCAACCCGTCGCCCCGCACGCGTAACGAGCTCTATGAAGAGATTGATCGCATTCGTGACGTGCCAGATGAACCGAATGGAGCGATGCACACCGGCGGGTACCGGCTGGCCAAGTCCCTCGGGATCCGAACCCTGCTCTCGGGTGTGGGTGGCGACGATCTGTTTGACTCCGCTTGGAATCGCGCCGCGGCGATGGAGGCGCTCGCGTCCGGCGAAGTTCGGCGCTGGTCGCGAGACTTCAACCTCGTTGATCTCTGTCTGGGAGGACGCGACCTGCTCGCGCGATCATGGATTGGCCCTGCAGTACGGCCGATATTGCGGCGATTTCGACCGGCCAGGCTACTTTCGGCTCCGTGGATCGGCCATGACTTGATAGCTCTGGCGTCTAGAGAGGCCGAGTCGCCGCGTGTGACAAACGGGGTGAGGACAATCACGAGGTTTGCTACGTACGACGCAGCCATGGCGCCGTGGCTCCAGTTTGCATTGGAAGGAGGAGAACGAAGCGCTGCGCGAACGGGAATCGAACTCGCTTTCCCGTTCCTCGATCGAAGGCTCGCCCAATTTGCGATCAGCATCCCGCAGGAACAAAGAAGCAAGTTGCGGATTCAGCGATACGTTGTCCGGGAAGCCATGCGGGGGATTCTTCCCGAAGCCATCAGGACACGATCGACCAAGGCGGAATTTGGTGGCGCCTTCGATCGGGAGCTCCAGGTTGTGATCGACAGTCATCCGCAACTTAGTGTCTTGGATCGTTGGGTGGACGCAACGGTGCTTGATGCGGAGTTGAGGAGATGCCTCGCCACGTTGCGGGGGCGTGGTGTCGCGACTCCGTGGCAATGGCAATTGTGGGAAGCCGTGGCGATCAGCGCATGGTTTAATCGCCTGTTTGCGGAGGTCGCCTAGGGCCATCCCGCCGAACCGAGTGTGTTACCATATTAATTAGGTACAAACAGGAAACGAGTTGACACTAACTCGAACGGAGATTGTTCGCGATGCCGAATGACACGTCGAGGGAGTTCGAGGTGTCGGCCAGTCGAGCGGAGGAGAATGGTCGCCTGAGATATTCACGGCCGCACCTCGTGGCTCTTGGCAATGTCTCGAAGCTGACCCAGGCAGGAACAGGTAGCAAGGCGGACGGCTTCATGACCATGAGAATGGGCTAGCGATTTTACGACAGCGTGCATACCCCCCGTCTCCTCTTTGCCAAGCCAGTACGATTCCCGTTCGAAATCTCATTCCTCCCGCTCGCGAACGAAGCCATAGATCCCGACTGGGTCGTGCTTGGTACCAATCTACGAAATGTGGCGAGTCCAGACTGGACTTATCCGGCTGAGAGTGACGACTCCACGGGGAGCCTCGGGGGTTGGCGCGATCGTGCTGATGTGCTCGTGGCTCTCCCGGGTGGGCTCAGGTTTCTTATTTTGCCGGATCAGCACTCGATTTCGTATGAGGGTCCATCGGATACACCCCTCGATGCACTGCGGCACACGCTGATCAATAACGTCTTTCCTATCGCCCTTGCACTGACTGGTGAACTGGTTCTGCACGCGGCGGTGATCGGACTTGATGGATCATCTCTCGCCTTTGCGGGACCCTCGGGCGCCGGGAAGTCAACACTGGCGGCGTACCTGTCTCATCTGCGAGGAGGCGACCTTCTTGCCGACGACGGTGCGCTTGTCGAGTGGCGCGAAGACGCTCCATTCGTGACTCCAGGGCACAGCGGCTTCCGACTCTGGCCCGACTCGTTCGGCGAGATTTTTCCGACTGCCGATCCCAACGAAGTGATGGACTCTACGGAAAAATGCACTGTCGCGATCTCCGAACCAGCAGCGCCTCCGACGACAAGGCTGACACGCCTCTTCATCCTTGCTTCGTGCCCGGCAGGCAGTCCTCCTTCTATCCAGGTACCGTCGTTGAAGGACGCCATGCTCCTTCTGGCCGAGTCGGTGTTTCGGGGCAACATCCACAGCAGGGAACTGCTCGCCAGGGAATTCCGCTCACTCGAACGGCTCGTATCAACGGGAATCGTAAGAGTGCTGCGGTACTCAAAGCGTTACGAAGAACTCCCCGAGATTGCGGACATGCTTGGGCGCGACTGCGAGGCGCTGACTGGGTGAGTGGATCGATCGGCTGGAGTTGTGAGAACCCAACGCACTTCCCGTAGCACTGGATCTCTGACGCGCGGAGTCGGTTAAGATCTGGCGAGTTGAGAGTCCCCGCGGAATCGACCAGGAGGAGTTGCCAACCATGCACATCGTCGTAACCGGCGGAGCCGGGTTTATCGCGTCGCACATCGTCGACGGTTACGTCGCGCGTGGATGGGATGTCACGGTCGTTGACGATCTCTCGACGGGGGAGCGGAGCAACGTCAATCCGAAGGCGCGGCTCGTCGTGGGGTCCGTCACTGATCCTGCGGTCGTCGCTGAGGTCGTGAAGCCGGGGGTGGACCTGCTCAACCACCACGCTGCGCAGATGGACGTGCGGCGCTCGGTGGCCGACCCGGTGTTCGACGCGGAGCAGAACATCATCGCGTCGCTGCGGCTGCTCGAGCAGGTGGTGAAGGCGGGCGTCAGGTCTGTGATTTTCGCCTCGAGCGGAGGCGCTGCCTACGGCGAGCCTGTCTTCGTTCCGCAAAACGAAGACCACCCTTTCGCGCCGATGTCGCCGTACGGCTGCGCGAAACTCTCGGTCGAGCACTACCTTGGCTTTTATCGGCAGGTCCACGGCATCCGCGCCGTCGCGCTGCGCTACGGCAACGTCTACGGCCCGCGCCAGAAGAAGCATGGCGAAGCGGGTGTCGTGGCGATCTTCGCCGGGAAGATGCTGGCCGGCGAGACGGTGACGATCAACGGAACCGGCATGCAGACGCGCGACTACGTCTTCGTCGAGGACGTGGTCCGCGCGAACATGGCGGCGTCGGACTCCGAGCTCTCCGGCGCCTTCAACGTAGGCACCGGAATCGAAACGAACGTCGTGGAGCTGTTCGACGCGATGTGCGACGTCGTGGGTGGCGCCTTCCCATCAGTGCATGCCGCGGCGAAAGCGGGCGAACAGTTGCGAAGCGTCCTCGATGGAGCGAAGCTCCGTCGGATCGCTTCCCTGCCCGATCCCGTTTGCCTCACCGACGGGCTTCGCGCCACGGTCGAGTGGATTCGGCACTCGGCGAGCTGATTGGACCCACGAGCCCCTCAACAGCGAGGCCGCGACGTATCTCGTCGCGGCCTCGTTTCCATCTGAGTGATTCTGTAGACGCTCAGGCGGTCATTTGAGTCGCATCGACGGATCGCCGAACAGAATCCAGCTCCGCCGGACGTCCGGATCGGAAACGGCCGCTTTCGCCTTCATCACCGCTTCTCCGAGGGTGATCGGCGGACCCTGGAAGAGTTGGCGGAAGAGCTCATGGTTCATCAGCACCTGCGGCCCGGCATCCGTCAGCGCGGAAGAAGCCCATACCGCCGCCGCGCCGCCGTTAGGCGCCTTCAGCAGGGTCTCTGCCAGGCTCTCCGCGTAGAGGTCGTCGAAGAGGCCGTTCAGGCATGTCATCGCGACCACGACGGGGAGTTTCGAACCGTTGGTCAGCGTCGCGGCGTCTACGCCGCCGAAGATCGCGTTCTTGCTCCAGACATCCTGGGAACCGTGGCCTGTGTAGTTCACGAGTAGCTGCCCGGCGTTGAACATCGAGACGATCGTGCTTCTCGTGTTCGATCCGAGTGTTCCTTCGAAGACGGTCTGGGACGACATGCCGGGCGAAAGCTGAGTCCCGAGGCTCGACGTCGCAGTCTCGAAGTCGAATCCGTCGTTCTGTCCCGCGACGAGCAGGGCGCTGCTCGCCCACGTCGGGTTCTGTGCGAGCGCGGCCTCGCGCGCCACGATCTTCGACACCATCGTCGCGGCCTCGGCTGGAGTCCTGGCGGGGAGTCGTCCGATCGCGAGCTCGGGAAGGCCGTCGGAGTTGGCGTCGACGTACCAGTCGTCGGAGTCGGTTTTCAGGTACGTGGTAGGGATGAGTTTCGTCGGAACCAGATCGTAGTCGCCCATGCCGAGGTACTGCTTGGGATCGAACGATGCATCGCCGACGAGCAGAACGAAACGGGGTTTCTTCTTCCAGACGACCCGGCTGTTCTGCAGGAAGCTGCGGATCGAATACGGCGTCTTCTGCCCGAAGGCGAACTCGTCGTAGATGTCGGTGGCGTCGACCAGCTGAGTCACCAGCCCCTGCGACTGCCTGAGCGAGCGGAGCGGCTGCATGCTCGCCAGGAGCGATGGATGAGCGATGATGACCAGGTCCGCACCTGCCGCCGTCGCCCGGAGGTTGGAAGGTGCGTTGCGGACGATGGCGGCCGGCGCCGACACGCGCGCTGGCGTGAACGCGAGGAGCCTTCGCGCCTTGGGGCCCGGCACGTTGACGAATGCCGTCTGCTGGGGTCCGACGGGCACGAACTCGACCCGGAGCTCGAGCGGCTTCTGTGGATCGCTCACGTCGATCACGCGAAGTGACTCGTCGGCGAGGCCTGGAATGGCAACGCGTGAATCGGACGGCGCCGTCATTCGGAGTGCGCCCAAGTCGAGACGGTAAAGGTGAGGGTAGGTCAGTTGGATGAAGTCGACCACGCTCACATCGTCGTCTCCGCCGTTCGCGACCAGCGTCACCTGGTTGATGCCTTCGTGTAGCCACGCGTTCGGCACGTCGAACTGTTCGATGACGGCCTGTTGTCCGAAGAATGCGATGGACCCGGTGTAGTTTCCGTTCACCCGAACGGCCACGTCGTGAGGGATCGCCTCGGTGGCGCCCTGAAGCCCGATCCGAAGCGGAGAGCTTCCACCGGCCGCGACGTCGAGATTCTGGACGGTGAAGTCGACCGAGACCGGGTCAGGAGTGATCACGTCTCCGAAGAAGTTCTCCGCGTCGCCGTTGTTCGTCAGCGCCGAGAAGAAGACTGTCCGGTCCCTTCGCTCAATCGAGAACGAGAAGCTCGACGGGGCCGAGGGAAGTGCCGGAGACTCGATGGTCGTGATCCTCTGGCCGGCGATCTTACCGCCGACGAGCCAGTACGGGTGATGGGCATCGTACGGGTACTCACGCGCGATGCCGTAGAACGCGATCGAGTCCGACGGATCGAAGATCCCGTCCGAGCCGTCGCGCACGACGATCGGCATTTCAACTCCGTCGACGAGCATTCGCAGCGTGGATGGGTTGGTTCCCGGATCGAATCCGGCGCTGATCAGCTCGGCTCTCGTGACCCGGTACCAGCCGTCCTCGGCAACGAGGAGTTTCGCTCCAGGTTCCGCCGGAGCCGTCCATGCCGGCGGACGTGCGATGAGTTCGGCGGTCGCCAGCGTCTCGGCGGTCGCAGACAACTCGATTCCCAGGCCCGGCTGGACCTTATGAAGTGCGGGAGTCGGGTTCTCTATATCTCCCAACTCGCCGAGAGACGGGGAGTTCGCCTCGGTCATGCTGCTTCGGGCTGAAGCCCTGTCGTCGGAGCGTGGGAAGGCCGGGCCGGTCCATTGGCGCACTCCGTCGAGGCCGATGTCTTCGAGCCAGTACGACACGCTGGTTCCGTCGACAGCATCGCGATCTACCCATGAGTAGTTGCGACCCGATGCCATCTCGCGCGAACGCACGAAGAGCGCGGAGCCGGCAATCACGGACTTCGTCAGCAGCTCACGTTCTCCATCGACTTCTCGATGGACGCGGAATCCGAGGTTGTCCGACTCGTAGCTCGTCCGCCAGTTCAGGTGGACGGTCTTGCCCGCGCGAACGGCCTCGAACGAGCGGAAGCGCGCGAGTGTCGGCGCCTTGACGCCGACGATGTCGGTGGCGGTGTTGTTCGCGGTGTTGACGTCGCCGGCGTTACTGACCGTCGCCGAGTTGCCGCTGAGCGTGGCAGGACCGGCGGCAATCACCGTGGCGTTGAAAGTAATCGGGGGGAAGCTGGTCTGCGCAGCGAGCGCGTCGGAGCGCGTGCAGGTGACGCTCTGTCCGACGGGTGCCGCGCAACTCCACCCCGTGCCGCTCGCGCCGCCGCTGAACGTGAGCCCAGGATCGATCGTGATCGTCACAGAGACCGTGCCGGAGGTCGGATTGAACGGCCCGAGGTTCGTGACCGTGGAAACGAAGGTCACGACATCCCCGGTTCCCACTGTGGCCGGCGAATGGGTGAGGGTGAGCGCGGGATCGACCGCGCAGTCTGACGCCGCGCCGATGCCGGGAATCAGGCCGGGAGCCGCAAACAGGGTCTGCCCGATTCCGC
>JBPPMG010000086.1:0-4345 GCA_051305935.1 Thermoanaerobaculia bacterium | reverse complement strand
GGCGGGGGAGTGAGCAGGCTGCTGAGCGGTTCAGAAACCGAAATGAAGAATGTCGAATGAGGAGTTAAGAATGAAGGAGTGGCGGCCGCGCGTTCGGTTTCTCCATTCTTCATGCTCCATTCTTCATTTCGGTTTTCGTCGTCGAATCGACGATCGCGCCGGTCACCTCGATCGGCTGGCCTCCGGCTATAATCCTGCATCGAGGAAAGACGCGTATGACCGACGAACGCTACCCAACCGGGAAGTTCGAGCCTCCGACGACGATCGATGTCGCCACCCGCGAGGGATGGCTCGCAGCGATCGAGGCGCTTCCGGGCGAGCTTCGGCGGGCGGTCGCCGGCCTCGATTCTGCGCAGCTCGCGACCCCGTATCGCGACGGGGGCTGGACGGTGCGGCAGGTCGTCCACCATCTCGCCGACAGCCACATGAATGCCTACATCCGCTGCAAGCTCGCGGCGACCGAGGACGGTCCGCGGATCAAGGCATACGAAGAGGCGGAGTGGGCGGAACTGGCCGACGGACGGGACGCGGACGTAGAGATCTCGCTCTCTCTGCTCGACGCGCTCCATGCGCGATGGACGATGTTCCTTCGCTCGTTGAAGGATGTGCAGTTCGAGCGCGTTGCAATTCATCCTGAGAGCGGGGTCCACTCGATCGAGAAGTTCTGCGGTCTCTACGCCTGGCACGGACGCCACCACGTCGGGCATGTCAAGAGGTTGCGGGAGAGGGAGGGGTGGTAGGACGAGTTTCCTCCGGCGTTCTTCAGGGGAACACACTGAATGATGAATGCTGAATGCTGAACGAAGAGTGTAGAAGGCGCCGCCCGAGCGAGTTCTGCTCCCGACACGAAGTCCAGTTGGAAGGGGCCGTTCCGGAACGACACGTTTCTACATTCATCGTTCTGCGTTCTGCATACTGCATTCGAAGTTGTTTTCCCCGCACCATCCCCTCCTTGTGACGATCGACACAACCCCTCGTGACGCCCCACATCGATGATTGTTCGGGCCTGGGAGAGACTCCCGGGCGACGGGGAATCACCCTCGGAGGAGGAGTCTATGACACGGGACTTCACGCTTTCCCTGGTAGGCGCAGGGGGCGACGGCGTCGTCACGATGGGCGACATGCTGGCGCGCGCAGGCGCGCGCGAAGGGCTGAACGCGATGAAGACAGACGCGTACGGCCCACAGATTCGCGGCGGCGAATCATCGAGCGCGGTTCGGCTCAGCCCGGATCCGATCTATTCACAGGGAGATGCCGTCGACGTGATGGTCATCTTCAGCTGGTCCGGTTTTGCGCGTTTCCAGTCGGAGATCGTTCCGGCCCAGGACGCGATCATCTTCCACGAGGCGACCGACCCGGTTCCCGCGGAGTTCAAGCGCGGCGAGCAGATGGCGATCATCCCCGTTCCTTTCATCGAGATGGCCAAAGCGGCGTCAGGCACCGGCGCGTCGAAGAACATCGTGGCGCTCGGCATGCTCTGCGGGCTGTTCCACCTTCCGGTCGCGCCGCTGCGCGCGACGATCGAGCGCAAATTCAAGAAGAAGGGCGATGACGTGGTCGCCTCGAACCTTGCCGCACTCGAGGCCGGCGCGACGCTCGACGTCACCAAGCTCGCCTCGGGAATCGCCGATCTCCAGACGAGGATCGACGCGAAGAAGCTCGAGTACGAGCCCTCCACGCCGAAGCTTCTCATGTCGGGCAACGAGGCGACCGCCGTCGGCGCGATGTACGCCGGCTGCAAGTTCTTCGCCGGTTACCCGATCACCCCGTCCTCCGAAGTGCTTCACTTCCTTGGCGACTGGCTGCCTCGCGTCGGCGGGCGCATGCTTCAGACCGAAGACGAGCTCGCGGCCTACGGCGCCGTGATCGGCGCCTCGTTCGCCGGCAAGAAGTCGATGACCGCGACCTCCGGGCCGGGACTCTCGCTCATGTCCGAGCTGCTCGGTCTGTCGGCGATCGCCGAGATCCCGTCGGTCATCTACAACGTCCAGCGCGGCGGGCCCTCCACGGGTATCCCGACCAAGAGCGAGCAGAGCGACCTCTTCCACGCGGTTTACGGCGGTCACGGCGACACGCCGCGCGTCGTCATCGCGCCCACCGACGTCGAAGACTCGTTCCACTGCATGGTCGAGGCATTCAACATCTCCGAGGAGTTCCAGATCCCGGTCATCATTCTGTCCGACCAGCTGATCGCTCAGCGAATCGAGACGCTCGACGAGGTCTCGCTCGTTCACGAGGTTCGCGAGCGCCGGCTGCCGAACGCCGACGAGCTCGTCGACTACCAGCGCTATCGCGAGACGCCGAGCGGCGTCTCCCCGATGAGCAACCCCGGCATCGCGGGCGGCATCTATCAGACCAACGGTCTCGAGCACGACGAGTACGGCAGCCCGAACGCGGGCTACCTGATGCACGAGCAGATGAATGCGAAGCGGTTCCGCAAACTCTGGGGAATCCGCAGCAAGTACCATTTCTTCCGTCGGTACGGTCCGGAGAAGGCGAGCGTCGGCATCGTGACCTGGGGTTCCATGAAAGGCCCGGCCGAAGAGGTCGTGAAGCGCGCGGCTGCACGCGGGCAGGCTGTGTCGGCCTTCATCCCGCAAGTGCTGCTGCCGTTCCCGAAGAACGAGCTCGAGCAGTTCATCGCCTCGTGCGATCAGATCCTGATCGTCGAGCAGAACTACATGGCGCAGTTCTACAAGTACCTCCGGACGTTCACAGACCTGCCAGCCGGCCGGACGCACGTGTTCAAGATGTCGGGTGGCCGCCCGATGACCGTGACGGAGATCGAGACCGAGCTGATGAAGGTTCTCGAGCCGGCTAGCGAGCCGGCGGAGGTGATGGCATGAGCGAGACGATCTACAAGGCGAACGACTACAAGTCGGATCTCAAGCCCGTGTGGTGCCCCGGTTGCGGCGACTTTGGCGTGCTCAACGCGCTGTACAAGGCGATGGCCGAGCTGCAGCTCGTTCCCGCGAACACCGTGATGGTGTCGGGCATCGGATGCTCGTCGCGCCTTCCCGGCTATGTCGAGACGTACGGAATCAACAGCCTTCACGGCCGCGCGCTGCCTCTGGCGACGGGCGTCAAGGCGTCGAGCCCCGAGTTCACCGTGATCGCGGTCGGCGGCGACGGCGACGGCATCGCCATCGGCGGCAATCACTTCATGCACACGGCGCGGCGCAACATCGATCTCACCTACATCATGATGGACAACGAGATCTACGGCCTCACGAAGGGCCAGGCCGCGCCGACGACGCCGATCGGCGACAAGACGAAGTCGACGACGTACGGGAATCCCGACCACGCGGTCGATCCGTGCGAGCTCGCGATCTCGTTCGGCGCGACCTGGGTCGCCCGCGCGTTCAGCGGCGACATCAAGCTCGTCGTCGAGCTGACCAGGAAGGCGATCCAGCACAAGGGCTTCTCGTTCCTGAACATCATCTCGCCCTGCGTCACCTGGCGCGGCGACGATCAGTTCAAGGAGATCCGCGCGAAGCTGGCGTATCTCCCCGCGGACCACGATCCGACCGACCGCTCCGCGGCGCTCAGCTACACCCGCGAGAAGGACAAGGTCACCTCGGGCGTCCTCTACGACGTCATCACCTCGTCGCTCGACGACGAGATGGAAGTCATCCACCAGAAAGCGATCAAGGTGAAGAACAACCCGACGTTCAAGGAAATGATCTCGACGTTCTATTGATCGACGATCTCGGTTATTCGAACGGGCGAAGCCGCAAGGCTTCGCCCGTTTGGTTTATAGGCGAGAGGCGAAAGGCGAGAGGCGATGAGCAGGCGGTGATGGTTCGGGTTGCGGAGCGGAATCACGCGGAGGAGGGAAAAGGCCGGGCGCCGGCGCGTTCACGTTCACGGAGGTTCCCGCTAAGTTGCGCGTTTCGGCCGCGGCCTCGATCGTAATTGTCAGTCCATCCGTGAACGGGAGTGGTGCCCAATTTGAGGACGTGCAGAAGACCCGATTGCGAGTCTACCGGCGGTCGGCCTTCCATCCCGCGAAGCGGGATGGCGGAGAGTAGCCGGTGGCAAGCGAAGCGCCGCCACCGGGAGAAGTTGCGATTTAGAGGTTGCGCCCCGGAGGGGCGCCGGAAGAGTGGTTCGAGGCGCGATTCCGGCGCCCCTCCGGGGCGCGTGATCGTTGCGGGAATCGCCACCGGTGGCGGCGCGGCTTCGCCGCTTGCCACCGGCTACTTTCCGCCGTCCCTTCGGGACGACATCAGACGCCTTTGCGTTAAATCGGATTGTGCAAAACTCTCGAACGGCCCCGGGCGCGCGCCCGCCGTTGCATCACGGTTCCGTGTCCCGGCCTGCTTATCGCCTCTCGCCTCTCGCC
>JBPPMG010000295.1:0-10763 GCA_051305935.1 Thermoanaerobaculia bacterium | reverse complement strand
CACCCGTGCGCCGCTCGACTCAGGTATTGCTACCTGGCCTCGCTCGACTTGCATGTGTAAAGCACGCCGCCAGCGTTCATTCTGAGCCAGGATCAAACTCTCCAGTTTTTTCTGGCGTCCCTTGCGGGACTATTTCGAGTTCAATGCCTTAAGCTAGTTTCTTCTAGCGTTATTCGTACTGCTCTTTACTCAGTCATCCACGCCGCTGCCTTCCGGCAACCGCGCGGGCTGACCTCAAAGAAATCTCTTCTCTACTTCCCCTATTCAGTTTTCAAAGAACCACTTCGGAACGAGTCCGGCAAACGCGTCAACTGCTGCCGTGCTTGCCGGGCTACTCCCGGGTGCGGCGAAAATTTTTAAACTCGCCGCTGCTACTAAATATTTCCCCTCGCTCCATTTTTCGCGTCTCGGGACTGGCCCGGGTGGTGCAGGGATCCGCGCTAACCTAGGAGGCCCGGGGCGTATTCCAGAATCTGCTCTCCCACCCGAAATCGACCGGAATCTTTTGACCCTCCATTCGTTACCGTAGGCCACAGGAGAGCCCATGCAGCAGCGCAAAACCCGCGAAGTCCCAGTCGGCTCGATCTCCCTCGGAGCCGGCCACGGGATTGCCGTCCAGTCGATGACCGCGACCCGGACCCAGGACCTCGAGGCGACCCTTCGTCAGATACGCCTCCTGGAGGAGGCGGGGGCGGACCTGATCCGCATCGCAATCGACACCGTAAAGGACGTCGAGGCCCTCGCCTGGCTCCGCCCGCAAACGAAGGCGAATCTCGTCGTCGACCTTCAGGAAAACTACCGTCTCGCCGAGAAGGTCGCGCCGCTCGTCCAGAAGCTTCGCTACAACCCCGGCCACCTCTATCACCTCGAGCGCGGCAAGCCGGTGACCGAGAAGGTACGTTTCCTGGTCGACGTGGCCCGCGAGCATGGCTGCGCGATCCGGATCGGCGTGAACTGCGGGTCGGTCGACCCGGAGAAGCTCTCGAAGTTCGACAAGGACGACTCGATCACGCCGATGGTCGAGTCCGCGGTCGAGCACTGCCAGATGCTCGACGACATGGGCTTTCACCGCTACGTCGTCTCCCTGAAGGACTCGGACCCGAACAAGGTGATCGAGGCGAACGTGCGCTTCTCCGAGGCGCGCCCCGACGTCCCTCTCCACCTCGGGGTCACCGAGGCCGGGATGCCGCCGGACGGGATCATCAAGACCCGGATCGCATTCGAGCAGTTGATCAGCCGAGGGATCGGAGACACGATCCGTGTCTCTCTCACGCTCCCGTTCGAGCGCAAGGGTGAAGAGGTCACGGTCGGCCGGCAGATTCTCGACGACATCGCGAACGGCCGCTTCCGTTCGGTGCCGAAGTTCGAGCAGACGGGACTGAACATCATTTCCTGTCCTTCGTGCTCACGCGTGGAGAACGAGGCGTTCATCGACCTGGCCCTCAACGTCCGGGAGATGACGGAATACGCGAAGGAACACCGCATCACGATCGCGGTCATGGGCTGCCGCGTGAACGGACCCGGCGAGACGGACGATGCCGATCTGGGGATGTGGTGCGCGCCGAGTTTCGTCAACCTGAAGAAGGGCACGACGACGATCGGGCAGTTCACCTACGACGAGATCCTCGGACGCCTCCGGCTCGAGCTGGACAAGCTGATCGAGGAGAGGAGCGCGGCTGCTCACCAGCCCGCCTGACGAGGACTTCTTGCGCCGAACTGCCTTACTGTCGCTTTCCGCGGCGATCATCATCGCCGACTGGTTCACGAAACTTCTCGTGGTCCGCAACTTCTCGCTCTACGACTCGCGGCCGATCATCGAGGGTTTCTTTCACCTCGTCTACGTGCGCAATACCGGCGCGGCGTTCGGCTTGGGGGCCAACAGCGCGAACTCGATCGTGCCGTTCCTGCTCAACGGCGGCGCGATCGCGATCTTCTTCGCCGTCGCGTACATCGCGTTCCGGTCGCCGCTGACCGAACTGCGCCTTCAGCTCGGGCTGCACCTGATTCTCGGCGGAGCGGTAGGCAACCTGCTCGACCGGTTCAGGCTCGGTTACGTGATCGACTTCCTCGACTTCTTCGTCCTAGTCGGCGGAAAGTCGTACCACTGGCCCGCGTTCAACGTCGCAGACTCGGCGATCTGCGTTGGAATCGGCCTGCTCCTGCTCGACATGTGGCGGAAGCCCGAGCCGAGCGAAGCGAAGGCCTGAGCTCTCCACCGCCGCCCGTCCAACGACCCTCCGCTCAGTCGACCGGAACGGTTCCGATGTCGCCTTCGATGATCAGCGTCGGCTCGGTGAGGGACTGCACCTCGTCCGCGCTGACCCCGGGAGCGAGCTCGACAAGCTTCAATCCCCGATCCGTCACGTCCATCACACAGTAGTCCGTGATGATGCGATCGACGCATCCGACGCCGGTGAGCGGAAGCGAGCACGCCTTCAGGATCTTCTTCTCTCCCTTCTTCGAAACGTGCTCCATCGTGACGATGAGCCGTTTCGCGGAAGCGACGAGATCCATCGCCCCTCCCATCCCTTTGACCATCTGGCCTGGAATCATCCAGTTGGCGATATCGCCAGTCTCGGAGACCTGCATCGCCCCGAGGATCGAGAGATCGATCTTCCCGCCGCGGATCATCGCGAACGACTCGGACGACGAGAAGAACGAAGCCCCGGGCAGCACGGTCACGGTCTGTTTGCCCGCGTTGATGAGATCGGCGTCGACCTCGCTGTCGGGAGGAAACGGCCCGAGGCCCAGGATTCCGTTCTCCGACTGGAGGACCACCTCGACCCCCTCCGGGATGTTGTTCGCGACGAGCGTCGGCATGCCGATGCCCAGGTTCACGTAGAAGCCGTCGCGCAATTCGCGAGCGGCACGCCGGACGATCTGTTCCCGATTCAGCGGCATCGTTCCATCCTCCCTACTTGCGCACCGTGCGCTGCTCGATCCGCTTCTGTCGCGGTGCCACGACGATCCGGTGAACGAAAACGCCCGGCGTGTGGACATTCTCAGGCTCGAGCGTTCCGACTTCGACGAGTTCTTCCACCTCGGCGATGCAGACCCGTCCGGCAGTCGCGGCCATCGGGTTGAAGTTACGCGCGGTCTTGCGATAGACGAGATTGCCGAGCCGGTCGCCCTTCCAGGCGGCGACGAGCGAAAAATCGCCGACGATCCCTCGCTCCATGACGTAGTGGCGACCTTCGAACTCCCGCGTTTCCTTGCCTTCGGCGACCACCGTGCCATAACCCGCGGGAGTGAAGAACGCGGGAATCCCGGCGCCGCCAGCGCGCATCCGCTCTGCGAGCGTCCCCTGCGGGGAGAACTCGACCTCGAGCTCTCCCGAGAGGTATTGCCGTTCGAATTCCGCGTTCTCGCCGACATATGACGAGACCATCTTCCTGATCTGCCTCGTGCGAAGAAGAAGCCCGAGCCCCCAGTCGTCGACCCCGGCATTATTCGAAACGCAGGTGAGGCCTCGAACGCCCTTGCGAACGAGAGCCTCGATGAGGTTCTCCGGAATGCCGCAGAGACCGAAACCGCCGACGACGAGCGTCATGTCGTCGCCGATGTCGCGAGTCGCCTCGTCCGCGGACGCCACCACCTTGTTGATCACGAGCGTCACCCCCTGGGCAGAATGCCCGATTCCGAACTGCGCTTGTCCAAGAGATTGCGGTGCGCCGCCGGGGCCGCGCGACGCTGAAAACGCCGCACGGCCTCGCCAGCATCAAATTGCGATCAGACGAGCTCTACGATCATCGACGTCGCTTCGCCGCCGCCATTGCAGATCGCGACGAGGCCGCGGCGAAGCCCGCGTGCCTTGAGCGCGTGAAGCAGCGTCACGAGAATTCGCGCCCCGCTCGAGCCGACCGGATGCCCGAGCGCGACTGCCCCGCCGTTGACGTTGATCTTCTCGTGCGGAATGTTCGCGTCCTTCATTGTCGCCATCGCGACGGCAGCGAACGCCTCGTTGACTTCCACTAGATCGATGTCCGCGATCGTGAGCCCGGCTTTCTCGAGCACTTTTGCAATCGCTCCTCCCGGGGCCGTCGTGAACCATTCCGGCTCCTGGGACATCGTCGCGTGCGCGACGATGCGCGCGAGCGGCTTGATTCCATTCTTCTCCGCCCATTCCGAGGAGCTGACGACGAGCGCCGCAGCGCCATCGCTGATTTTCGAGGCGTTCGCGGCAGTGACCGACCCGTCGGGCTTGAAGGCCGGGCGAAGCTTGCCCATCTTGTCGAGCGGCGAGGCGAACGGCTCCTCGTCCTGAGCGACCGTCGTCGCCCCCTTCTTCCCTTCGATCACGACGGGCGCAATCTCCGCCGTAAACCTGCCTTCGTTCACCGCAGCCTGAGCGCGCTCGTACGAAGTCTTCGCGAAGGCGTCCTGCGCCTCACGCGTGAAGCCATACTTGTCGACGCACGTCTCGGCGCAGTTTCCCATGTGCTTGTCGCCGTACGGGTCCCAGAGCCCGTCGTGGATCATCAGATCGACGATCTTGCCATGGCCCATCCGGTACCCGCTCCGCGCCAGGGCGAGCATGTAGGGCGCGTTGGTCATCGACTCCATGCCGCCCGCCACGCCCACTTCGTACTCGCCACAACGGATGTCGTTGGCGGTATACATCACGGACTTGAGGCCTGAGCTGCAGACCTTGTTGACGGTGACTGCGCCGGCGCTGACGGGAATCCCCGCTGCGATTGCGGCCTGGCGCGCAGGAGCCTGGCCGAGCCCGCCCTGAAGCACGCTGCCCATGGTCACGTTCTCGATCTGGTCAGGGCGAACCCCGGCGCGCTCGAGCGCGCCCTGGATGGCAACGGCGCCGAGCCTCGGCGCGGCTAATGACGCGAGGGCGCCCTGGAACGAGCCAATCGGCGTCCGGGCCCCCGATAGAATGACAATTTCCTTCATCTCGACTCTCCTTGGGGCGAATGAGTAGTGATACCCTACGCCTGCCGAGCGCGATTCTATCGCGCCGAAGGCGGTCGCGAAACCGGCACGCTTTCGACTCTCCGCAGTGGCATCACCCCAGGACCCACGGGGAAATACGCCGACGAGGCTCCGGCATTAGACAACGCGGCAGCTGCAACCACGCCCAACCACCGTTCGAACGAACGAAGAAAAAACTCAAGCAAGTCAGAGGTGCACGATGTCTCCCACCGCAGTTGACCAGAAACTCCACGTCGAACCGAAGGAAGTCCATGGCGTCCTGGGTCGCCACATGCTCGCCGACGGCTACGACATCGTCATGGATCTCGAGAAGTCGAAGGGATCCTGGGTTCACGACGCGAAGAAGGGGCGCATGCTCCTCGACTTCTTCTCGAACTTCGCTTCGTGCCCGATCGGCTACAACCATCCGCGCATCGACAACGCCGAGTTCCGTGAGCGGCTCGTCGAGGCGGCGCTGAACAAGCCGGCCAACTCCGACATCTACACCACGCAGATGGCGGAGTTCGTCGAGACGTTCTCGCGCAACGTGCCCGAGGCGTTCCGCAAGCACATGTTCTTCGTCGAGGGGGGCTCGGTCGGCATCGAGAACGCGCTCAAGACGGCGTTCGACTGGAAGGTCCGCAAGAACTTCCGGAAGGGCTACGACTTCGAGAAGGGCCATCAGATCATGCATCTGAAGGAGTGCTTCCACGGCCGGACCGGCTACACGCTCTCGCTCACGAACACCGCCGACCCAAGGAAGACTCAGTACTTCCCGAAATTCGACTGGCCGCGCGTGTCGAGCCCGAAGATGCACTTCCCCGCGAACGCTGCGTCGCTAGAGGCGGTGGCTCACGCCGAGGACGAGGCGATCGAACAGGCCAAGCAGTTCCTCATGGAGCGGCACGACGACATCGCCGCGTTCATCATGGAGCCGATCCAGGGTGAAGGTGGCGACAACCACTTCCGCGGCGAGTTCTTCAAGAAAGTCCGTCAGCTCTGCGACGAGAACGACATGCTCCTGATTTTCGACGAAGTTCAGACGGGAGTCGGCCTCACCGGAAAGATGTGGGCGTTCGAGCACTTTGGCGTCCAGCCCGACATCTTTGCGTTCGGAAAGAAGACCCAGACGTGCGGCTTCGTCTCGAACGACCGGATCTTCGACATCCCGGACAACGTCTTCGTCGTCTCTTCGCGCATCAACTCGACCTGGGGCGGCAATCTGACCGACATGGTCCGCGCGCAGCGCTACTTCGAGATCATCGAGGAGGAAAAGCTGGTCGAGAACACGGCGAAGGTCGGCGCGCAGTTCGTCGCCGGCCTCGAGCGGTTCCAGCAGAAGTTCCCCGACATGGTGACGAACGTCCGTGGCCGCGGCCTGTTCTGCGCGTTCGACCTGCCGAGCGGCGACGTCCGCGACAAGGCGATCAACGCGATGGAAGAGAACGAGCTCCTCGTCCTTTCGTCCGGCCACCGCTCGATCCGCTTCCGTCCCGCGCTGAACCTCTCGCTCGACGAAGCGACCGAGGGCCTGAAGCGCATCGAGAAGTCTCTCGGTCAGATCGCCTGAAACACTGAATCCCGATAGACACGAAAGGGCGCGCCGCAAGGCGCGCCCTTTTCGCATTCAGCGCAGGTCTCTGCCGGGCGCGGTCAGCCCGCCTCAGCCGTTCGCCGTCGCAGGCTCGCCTTCGATCCCCCGGTCCCAGTTCGAGTGCGGCTTCCGGTTCAGTACGATATAGCTCCAGACCAGGTCCCCGTAACCGTGAGCGCGCATGCCGCGGCTCTCGTAGAACGGCAACAGCGCACGCTGCAGCTTCGCGAGATTGTAAAAGGGGACACTCGGGAAGTAGTGGTGCTCGAGGTGGTAGTTCGACCAGAGGAACGCCGCATCCCAGAAGAGCGAACCCTTCACCAGAGTCGACCAGTTCGCCGGATCGGAAGGATCGATGTCGTAATGCTGGCCGATTCGATTGAGCGCGAAGGCGACCGGGAAGAAACCGAAGTACGGAATGACGTACGCCTTGAGCGCGATCGGCCAGCCTGCGAGAGTTCCAATCACCGCCAGAAGCGAAAGGTGACCGAGGATTGTCAGATTGCGCTCGATGGCGATCCGCTTGCGAAGCTCGGGAGGGTAACTCGCCGACTCGCGGCGCGCCGCACGAAAGTAGATCGCGAAGAGAGCGGGGGTGAAGTAGAGCACCTTGAGCCACCGGGCGTTGGTCTTCGGCGACAGATAGTGACGCTTCGGATCTTCGGTGTCGGACCCGAGGCCTTCGTGGTGGTCGAGGTGCCAGCGGTTGAACTGCGTCGCGGAGATCCCGCTCGGCGCCGCGTAGAGGACTCCGAGCAGACGGTAGATCGCCGGCGACGAGTCGCGAACGACCGCGCGATGCACGACCTCGTGAAGCAGCACGGTGAAGTTGAAGATCGCGAGCCCGGAGAGCGCGGCAAACGGAAGCCACTGGTACCAGGCGTCGAGCGAGACGATCGCGAAGGTCGATCCCGCCAGCACGGAGACGAGCGCGGCGGTCACGAGGAAGTGCAGCCACGGCCGCTTCTGGTGAAGCTGCTTGATCTCCTCCCGCGGAATCGCACGAGCGAGCTCGCTGCGGAACTGCTGCGTTGCCTCGGCGTAGTAGCCCATTTCGTCAGCGGGAACACCTTGAACAATCGAGTTATTCAGCCGCGCCTGGCCGGAAGTCCCCTCTTTGCCCGCCTCGCCTCTTCACTAGGCGTCGGAGACGGAGTCGATATAATGGAGTCCGAATCACCGGAGGAACGAATGACAGGGGCGCCGGAACGCGAAGTCATACTCGCCGCCGACGACAACGAACAGAATCTCCAACTGCTCGAGGAGTATCTCTGGCAGTGGGGATATGACGTGATCGTGGCGCGCGACGGTCGCGAAGCCGTCGGCCTTTTCTCGCAGCGGAATCCCGATCTTTGCGTCCTCGACGTGATGATGCCGAACATGGACGGCTACGAAGCGTGCGCCCGCATCAAGGCCACGCTCGCGGGACGCCGTGTTCCGGTGGTCATGCTCACGGCGCTCACGGGAACCGAGGACAAGATCCGCGCGCTCGAGAACGGCGCGGACGACTTTCTGAACAAGCCGATCAATCGTGAAGAGCTTCGCACGCGCATTCAGTCGCTGCTCAAGATACGCAACCTTCGCAAGGAGCTCGATTCCTCCGAGAACATTCTGGTTACGCTGACTTCGGCGCTCGAGAACAAGGATCCGCAGAGCGGCGGGCACATCCATCGAACCGCGTCGTACGCGTCGCAGCTGTGCGACAGGCTCGCGATGAGCGCCGAAGATCGCGAAACCGTGATCAAGGGTGCCCTGCTTCACGACCTCGGGATGATCGGCGTGGCCGAGGAGTTGCTCGACAAGGCAGAGCTCACACCGGAAGAAGAGAAGCTGGTCGCCGAACACTCGCGCATGGGCGCGTCGATCCTGAGCCCGATGAAGACGTTCGCGCAGTTCATCCCCATGGTGCTCTGGCACCACGAGCGATGGGACGGCGCCGGATATCCCGACGGGCTGAAGGGTGACGCCATTCCGATCGAAGCGCAGATCGTCGGTATCGCGAACCGGTTCGACGAGATTCGCCACTCCGGCAACGTCACGAACCAGGGCGAAGCCCTCACAACGCTTCTCGAGGAAGCCGCGGCGGGAGCATTCGAACCGCAGCTCGCGAAGGCATTCGACGAGGCGATCCGCGAGGAGCCGTACGCTGCGCCGGCCCGTCCGGCTTCGATCAAGCGAACGGCGGGGGTTCCTCGCATCCTCTGCGTCGATGACAGCAGGATGAACAGGGAGCTCCTCTCCGCGACGCTCGGCGAAGTGGGGCTGGCCGTGCTTCACGCCGAGAACGGTCGCGAGGCGATCGAGATCCTCGAGAAGGAACCGATCGATCTCGTGCTGCTCGACCTCGTGATGCCGCTGCAGGGAGGCGAGGATACGCTGCTGATTCTCCGGAGGAATCCGAAGCATCAGTTCCTGCCGGTGATCGTCCTGACTGCGCACAAGAACACCGAGTTGCGCCAGCGCGCGATCGTCGCGGGCGCGGACGACTTCCTGAGCTACCCGCTCAATCGCCTCGAGCTGATCACCCGCATCCGATCGCTCCTGCGCATCAAGGACTTCCACGCCGACCTCGAGCAGAGCCAGGACGTCATCTGCGCTCTCGCGCTGACACTCGAGGCGAAGGACGCCTACACCCGCGGGCACTCGCAGCGCGTGGGCGACCTTGGCTGGATGTTCAGCCGGCACCTCGGAATCGACGAGCGCTTCGCCGAGCTCATTCGCATCGCGGGGCTTCTGCACGACATCGGGAAGATCGCGGTTCCGGAATCCCTCCTGAACAAGCGCGGGCCGCTGACGCGGGAGGAGTTCATCCGCGTGATCGACCATCCGGTCATCGGCGAGGAGATCTGCCGCCCGCTGCACACGATCCTCCCGGTGCTCAAGCTCATCCGCCACCACCACGAGCGTTACGATGGTCGCGGTTATCCCGACGGGCTCAAGGGGGACGAGATCCCGTACGAAGTCAGGATGATCTCCATCGTCGATGCGTACGACGCGCTGACATCCCACCGCGCCTATCGTCCGGCGCCACTCACTCACACTGCAGCGCTCGAGACGCTGAGACGCGAGGCCGACGCCGGCAAGTGGGATCCGATTCTCGTCACGAAGTTCTGCGAAATGCTTGGTAGCGCGCCGCCCGATTGGTCGCAGATCGGCAAACCGGTTCCGACGCTCCATTTGAACTGACGATCACACTGCCGCGCTCCGCTCGGGCGGACGGCGAAGCCAGGAACTCCACGATGATCGTCTTCAGCGACCCCCTGCGCGACAGTGACATGCCCCGAGGCGGGGTCGTCACCATCGGTAATTTCGACGGAATGCACGTCGGCCACCAGGAGATCATCCGCCGGGTGGTCGATCGGGCGGAGGCGCTCGGTGTGCCTTCCGTGCTCGTCACGTTCAACCCCCATCCCCTGAGCGTGGTGGCGCCCGACCGCGTTCCGAGGCAGATCATCACTCTCGCGCAGAAGGAGGAGCTGCTGGCGGACTCGGGTCTCACCGCGATGGCGGTGATCCCGTTCACGCCGGAGTTCTCGCGATGGAGCGCGAACCGCTTCGTCGACGATCTGCTCGTTTCGCGCCTCGGCGTGCGCGAAGTCCACGTCGGAAGCGACTTCTGCTTCGGCTCCGGGCGCGAAGGGACGCTCGAGCTGTTGACGGCCCGCGGCCGGGAGCTCGGTTTCGAGGCGCATCGGATCGACGACATCCGGACCCGCGGTATCAGGGTCTCCAGCTCGATCGTGCGCAGCGCGATCACGAAGGGAGCGCTGCGCACGGCGCGCCTCGCCCTCGGGCGAAGCTACTTCGTCGACGGGCGTGTCGCCACGGGACGCCGCCTCGGACGACGGCTCGGATTCCCGACCGTGAACCTCGCCCCGTACAACGACCTCTTCCCCGGCTCAGGCGTTTACGTGACGACGTGCCGATTCGACTCGTTTTCCCGCGGCTTCGAGAGCGTCACGAACATTGGCGTGCGCCCGACACTGTACGAGAACTACGCCGTGACGATCGAGAGCCACATTCTGGACTTCGACTCGAACGTCTACGAGGACGAGGTCCGTGTCTACTTCCACCAGTTGCTCCGCCGGGAGCGCCGATTCCAGTCGGCGCTCGAGCTCACCAACCAGATTCGGCGTGACATCGACGCCACCAGGCTCTGGTTCCTCCGTCATCCCGGACTCCAGTCGTGATGGTCCGCGCTCGAAGCATTCCGGCCGCCGGACGCGGATCGGACGGGAACGGGTAC
>JBPPMG010000018.1:0-30733 GCA_051305935.1 Thermoanaerobaculia bacterium | reverse complement strand
GATGTGTATAAGAGACAGGTTTACAAGGCTCGCGACGAGACGCTCGAGCGCGAAGTCGCCCTCAAGACCCTTTCGCCCGAGTTCCTCACGCACGTCGACCGCGTGCGGCGGTTCATGCAGGAGGCGCGCTCCGCCTCGGCACTGAACCATCCTCACATCGTCACCATCTACGAGATCGGGCAGGTCGCGGTTCCTGCAGCGCAGGCGGGTGGCGCGCCGGACGCCGGCGACGTCACGTTCCACTACATCGCGATGGAGTTCATCGACGGCCAGACGATGCGCCAGATGATCGCCCGGGGAACCGACATCCGCCGGTTGCTCGAGGTCATGAGCCAGGTCTGCGACGGACTCGCGAAAGCGCACGGCGCCGGGATCGTCCACCGCGACCTGAAGCCCGACAACATCATGATCACGACCGACGGCTACGCGAAGATCGTCGACTTCGGCCTCGCCAAGCTCACGGAGAAGGCGACGCAGCAGCGGGGCGTGGAAACGACCGCGGAAGGCGTCGTGATGGGAACGGCCGCGTACATGTCGCCCGAGCAGGTGCAGGGACTCGACATCGACCACCGCTCCGACATTTTCTCGCTGGGGAGCATTCTCTACGAGGCGGTCACGCAGCGACGGCCTTTCGCCTCGGACTCGTCGATCGACACGATGCACCGGATCGTCTTCGCGGAACCGCAGCCGATCTCGATGTTCCTTCCGCTCGCGCCACCGGAGTTGCAGGCGATTCTCGACGGCTGTCTCGCGAAGTCTCCCGATGAGCGCTACCAGTCGACGCGGGACATGGCCAACGACCTGCGCGCGGTCGCAAAGATCTTCGACGCGGCCGTCTCGGCGGGCAAGGTGGGCGCCACGATGCTCGTAGGAGGAGGCGCACCGCGCGAAGCGCAGAGCCCGGCAAGCGGTCAGCGCGCCGCGGTGCGGCAGCCGCAGAGCGGCGCGGCGCCGGGCTCGCACCCGCCCGCGGCCCGCATCCCCTCGGGGGGTGTCGCGGGGACCCCGACGGGAGGAGCGGGAAAGAGTCCATCGGGTGGCGCCTCACGAGCGGCGCGATCGTCCGCGGCGGACGGGCCGCACCTGGTCGATGCGATCGAAGGGGTCGAGGCGCTCGAGCCCGCCAGGCCACGTCGCTCGGCATCGAAACGCAGCAGAATCGACATCGTCAGCGTCGCCTACTGGATTGTCCTTGCGGCAGTTCTCGCCCTTTCCGGATGGCTCTGGTACACGTGGCCCGACTTCTCGGTGCTGAAATCGAGACCCGCCAGCACGCCGGCGATCGCGGCGCTCAGGGACGAAGGTGTCGCGGTCCAGTGGGCCTGGGTACCGTACGAAGAGATCGCGCCGTCGCTGCGGCGCGCGGTGGTGGAGCTCGTCGATGCGGACTTCTATGACGAGTCGCTCTCGGTCGACAGCGTTGCCCTTGCCCTGCGCGGCGCGAAGGAGCGCGAGAGGATCCCGACGCTCAAGGGGCGCATGCCGGGCAACTCGGGCATCACGCGCGGCGCGGTGAGGTCGGCGCTGTTAGGCGATGGACTGCTTGCAAACGCGCAGGCGATGGCTTTCGCGGTCGGGCTCGAGAAGAAGCTGACGCGCAGGGAGATTCTCGTTCTCTACCTCAACACTGCCCGGTTCGACGAGGCTGTGTTCGGCGCCGAGGCCGCGGCGAAGCACTACTTCGACAAGCCCGCGAAATCGTTGACAGTGAACGAGGCCGCGCTCCTGGCGCTCGAGCTCGTCGATCCCGACCGGGTCGATCCGAAACAGCCGGACGATGCCACCGCCCAACGCCGCGACGACCTCGCGGCGAAGATCCGCGGCGACGCGAAGAAGGGCGCCGGGGAGAAGGGCTCGGAAGGCAGGAAGAGCTCGAGCACCTCGAAGTCGACGAGCGACAAAACCGAGATCGCGCCTGCGGGAGATCCGGAGCCGCAAGCAAAGCCGGAGACGACGGCCGAACCCGCGACGCCCGAGCCCGAAGCGGAGGTGCCGGCCTCCGAGCCTCCCGCCACCGAGACCAGCCCCAAGGGTTAGGCGCAGCGTCAGCGGTACGACTCGCGGTAGTCGAACGCGGAGCGCTTCTTCTCCTTGCCGAGGCTTGCGCCAAGCCAGACGAGCAGCGGCATGATGTAGCTGACCCCGTAGACGATCCAGTTCACGTCACCCGTCTTGGCGCCCGCCAGGTAGAGCGTCGGACTGAACAGGGCGAAGAGAATCCAGACTGGCCGGCTCGACAGGATCGCCACCGGCACCACCAGAAGCCACCAGGAGGGCTGGGCTGCGAACGAGATGAGCAGCAGCACGCCGATGCAGCTCGCGAACGCGCTCTCGGCATTCGCCGACTTGACGGACGCCATCTTCAGGATGAACATCACGAGGAGCACGAGGATGATCGTCGCCAGGGCGGGCGCGTTCAAGTGGACCTCGACCCATCCGTCGTACTTGTTCATGCCGAGTCGGCCGCTCACACTCTTCCAGAAGGTCGAGAGCGATACCGCCCATCCCTGGCCGTCGATCCACGAGGCGAGCGGCGACTGGATGAGCCGCAAGGTCGGCGAAGCGCTCACAGCGCGCGTGAGCGGGTCGAACAGCGCGACGCCGATGCCGACGATCGCATACGGAGCCAACAGCACCGCGGCCATCGGCAGCAGCGCCCGAACGCGATGGTTGAGCGCGTCCATCACCGCGGAGAGGGCCGCCAGCGGGAGCAGGCTCGTTCCGCCGGCGAATCCGAGCACGGCCCCGGCCGCAATCGCATGCTGGCCAAGCGCGAGGCGGCACGTCGCGAGCACGAGCATCGCACCCACGATCTCGAGGTGGCCGTTCCAGAACCCCTCGATCACCGCAAGCGGAAAGAGCGCCCACGCGAGGGCCGCTCGTGGAGTCTTCGAATTCCACAGCATCCAGATCGTCGCCATGTCGGCGGCGAGCAGCATGAGCCGCCAGAAGACGAGGTTTCCGCCGAGCCATGCCCAGGTCACGAACAGGAGTTGCGCCCACGGAGGACGGTTCGACGGGATCGTGGGGTTGTCGATCGGCTCGGGACTCGCGGCGCGCAGCCCGGCGACGCTCGGATCGTCGGGCGCCACGAGGTATGGGTTCTGTTCGGCAGCCGAGAGGATTCCATCCCAACGGTAGCGAAACACCTCCGTGGACAGCACCGGTTCGGCGACGAAGCCCAGGAGCCGGAAGCCGGCCGCCAGAAGGAAGATCGTCTTCAACGGCAACTTCTTTGCCGTGAGCATCGAGAGGGTCCAGAGCACCGCAGCGACTGCGTAGACGAGCAGGAACGCGAAGCTGCCCGCGAACTTTCCCGCGAGGATGGCTGCAAGTGTCGTCGCGAAGAGCGCCATCACGAGGGGAGGAAACGGATTCGCGAGCAGCGGGTGCTTGCGCGGAGTCAGCGCTTCTTCCGCCTCGGTCGGCTCCGCGCCCTGGAGCTCCGGCTCGTCCTCCGGCTGGACGGGCTCGTCGATTCGCGCACCACGCCGCGCGGCAGCACCCCCGACCGCGACCGCCGTGCGGCTGACCTCGCCCGGATAGAACGAGGCGGGACCGTCATCGGCGACGGCGGGCTGGAAGGCGGGGCGATCCATCGCGGCGACCGTCGGAGGAAGCTCCCCTGTCTCCTCTGGACGGCGCTCGGGGGGACGGACAGGCGCGAGGTTCATCTCCGTCGGCGCAAGGGCGTCGGTCCTGCGAATCGCCTGGAGGTCCATCTCGGTCGGAGCATCCTGGTCAGAGAATCGCACCGCGACTTCCGGGTCGGTCTTTGCGAACTGCGCCGTCTTCGAGTCTTCCTCCGAAAGCGCCGTGCCGCCGCCGTTGGGGCTCTCGTTCGTTGGCAGGTCGTGAACCGAGCCCGACGG
Source organism: Thermoanaerobaculia bacterium (assembly GCA_051305935.1). Lineage (GTDB taxonomy): Bacteria > Acidobacteriota > Thermoanaerobaculia > Gp7-AA8 > Gp7-AA8 > JACPDH01. The sequence continues at coordinate 26,861 of JBPPMG010000018.1, read as the reverse complement.
CCGCGAGCCGCTTATTGCCTTCGCCACCTGTTCGGACATTTCTCCCGAGGGGCGTTGCGCCGTGGCCGCCTCGAATTCAGGATCGGTGTACGGGTCGGCGCTATCGTTGGCAGCCTTCATGAGGGCTTCCAGCGACTCTTCCGTCGTTTTTCCCAGATCCTGACCAGAGAGAACGCGCTCGAGAGCTTTTGAGCCTCGGAATGCCTCGAGCTTCTTCGCGAAGTCGAACGCGGAGGCGTAGCGATCTTTCTTGTCGCGCTCGAGGGCCTGCAGAATGATTGCGTCGAGCTCCGCGGGCATGCTGACGTGCGTCGACGGAGCGACGGGGAAGTCCTTCGACATGATCTTGGAGACGACGTCGCGGTAGCTCTTTCCCGGGAAGGCCGCGACGTAGGTGAAGAGCTCGTAGATCACGGCTCCCATCGCGAAGATGTCGTCGGGCGGTCCGCTCTCGCCGCGCATCCTCTCGGGTGACATGTACGAGATCGTGCCGCTGACGAACCCGGTCTTGGTTAGGCGGGTCTCGTCCAGGCGGGCGAGGCCGAAGTCGAGAATCTTCGGGACGCCCTTCGCGGTCACGCAGACGTTCGAAGGCTTGATGTCGCGGTGGATGACGCCGATCTCGTGCGCGTAGCCGAGCCCCTGGCAGAGCTGGATCGCGATGTCGAGCCTCGTGGTGAGGGCGATCGGCGTCTTCGCCGAGATGATCCTGCTGAGATTCGTTCCCTCGACGTACTCCATCACGAGGTAGGTGATGCTTTCCTGCTGGCCGAAGTCGTAGACGACGACGATGTTGGGATGCTGCAGGCGTCCGGCGGTCTTCGCTTCCATCTGAAGCCGGGCCAGCAGGTTGTCTTCCGCGAATCCGGTGTCGAGCTTGATCGTCTTGATGGCGACGATGCGATCGATGAATGGGTCGCGAGCCTTGTAGACGACGCCCATGCCGCCCTCTCCCAGGACGGAAAGCACATCGTACTTCCCGATCTTGCGGGGATGCTGATCGGTCATCGATTCCTCCGGAACACGACGATTGTAAAGAGGAATTGAAAATTACGATGGGGGAAATGAGCGAGCGAGCCTTCTCGAGGCTCAGGCAACGCGATTGCCGCCCATGCTCTTCGCCCGTGCGAGCGCCTGTTCGGCCATTCGGATGAGCGCGGCGGAATCGGATGCGGCCGGTCCGCTCGCGGCCGCGCCGAGGCTGACGCTGACGGCGAGCCCCCGGGCGACCTCCTCGCGTTCGACGGCGATGCGGATTCGCTCGCCCGCGAGGATCGTCCCCTCACGATCCGTACCGGGAAGCACGGCGAGGAACTCCTCCCCGCCGAATCGTCCGATCGAGTCGTAGGGCCGGAGGTGAGAGCGCAGCCTCCGGACGATCTCCTGCAGTGCGGCGTCCCCTGCATCGTGCCCGCGGTTGGCGTTGATCTCCCGCAGCCGGTCGACGTCGATCAGCAGGACGCCGAGGCTCGAACCGTCGCGACGCGAGTGGGAGAGCTCGCGCTGAAGGATGTCGACCACCGCTCCGCGGTTCCAGAGTCTCGTGAGCGGGTCGATTCTCGCTGGAGAGGTCTGTCCGTGATCCTCGCGCAGGAGCTCTTCCTGCCCCCTCGAGAAGACGGGCTTGCGGAGCTCGGCCTCGGCGATGCGCGCGAGATCGCGGAAGTCGGCGAGGTCGCGCTCGTCGAGGGTGCGCGCCCGCTGATCGAACATCTCGAGCGCGCCGATCGCGCTCCCATCTTCGGACGTGAGCGGATGCGCGCAGTAGAAACGAACGAACGGCTCGGAGGTTACGAGCGGATTGTCGGCGAATCGGGCGTCCTTGCGCGCGTCTTCGACGGTGAAGGTATCGCCGGAGTGGATCGCATGCCCGGTGAACGAGATGTCGCGGGCGAGCTGCGGGAACGCGAGTCCCAGGCTCGACTTGAACCAGACGCGGGTACTGTCGACGAGCGCGATGGTGAGCAGCGGAGCGTCGAAGATCCGCTGTGCGAGCCGGGTGACCCGGTCGAATCGCTCCTCCGCGGGCGTGTCGAGCACCGAGAGTGAGCGAAGCGCATCGAGCCGTGTCGATTCGTCGAGAGGAAGCGAGGGTCGTTGCATCCGTGCGAAGTGTAAATTGTATCGCTCGCGATGGATAGAGAGTGTCTGCCCGTGTCGCAGAGCGTGTGCGGTTCGCATTGCGGCTCACGTGGAAAGCTGTTAACTTTCCTTGCAGAAAGCGACGACAATCATGGGTGAGTCAGGGGGCACAGTTGCCGCTGTGGTCGTGGCGGAGGATAATTTTCTCACCTCCCATCTGATCGTGGCGACGCTCGCGAAGGCTGGATACCACGCGGAAGCTGCGCGCGACGGGGACGGCGTGTACAGGCTCGTCGAGACGCACCGGCCCCGGGTTCTCGTCATCAATCTCAACCTGTCGAGGCCGAGCGGCATGGAACTGCTTCGCACGCTCCGTCCGCACGCCACGGGAATGCGCGTGGTGGCGTTCCTTGCCCCGGGACAGGCGGACATGAAGCCGCAGGCGATCGCGCTCGGTGCCGACGCCTTCTTCGAGCCTCCATTCGAGCCCGACGCGCTTGTCCGCGAAGTCGCGCGGCTGATGGAGGATTGACATGGACGACGTCAATCTCGTCTCGACTACCTACACGCTCACCCGGCAGGGGATCTTCGTCGTCGCGGTTGCAGTGCTCGTATTGCTGGCGATCGCGATCCTGCTTTCCGTGATCGTATTCGTCCATCACCTCTGGAGTGATCGCGAGCGCCGGCTGAACCGCGAGCGGTTCGAAGGGGCGGCCACGTTCCTCGCTCCGCACCTCGTTTCGGCGGAAGAAGAGCTCTCGGCGGCGGTGGCGCGCGCGCGCTCGAAATTCGGCGACCGCGCGGTCAGCCTCGTCCTGCGGCGGGCGCGTTTCGACTTGAAGGGAGAGGTGGCGGCGCACATCGCCGACTGTCTCCTCGAGATGGGTGCGGTCGACGATCTGATTCGAGAGACGAAGTCGCGCCGGGACTGGCGGCGCGTCGGCGGCGCGCGCGGGCTGGGCGAATGCGGCGGCGAGAAGGTCCGCACAGTCCTGATGGATCTCGCGCTGAACGACCCTGTTGGCGACGTTCGCCGCGCGGCTCGCGAAGGGCTGCTTGCCGAGCACAGTCCCCGGGCGACGCAGGTCGCGATCGACTCGTTCCTTCAGGATCTGCCGCGTCGCGCGGGATGGCGGCGCTCGTTCTACGCGCGTCTGGCGGCGGTGTCCGCGACCGACCTGCTCGACTTGATCCGATCGCGGCAGCTTTCTTCGGGCGAGGAGAAGCTCGCACTCGAGGCGCTCGGCGACGCTGGGGCGATCGATGCGTTGTCCCTGGCGATCGGGGCGACCCGATCGCGCGAGCCGGAGCTTCGCGCGACCGGCATCCGCGTCACGGGAAAACTCGGCGGGGCCGCGGAGTTCCCTCTCGTGCTTCGCTCGCTAGAGGACGACGCGTGGTTCGTTCGCGCGGCCGGCGCCCGTGCGCTGGAATGGATGCTCGGCGCAAGGCGGCTCGGCGCTCCCGACGACGATACGAGACAGCTCGCGACACAGTTGCTGGGTGGCCGGCTCAACGACGGGTCGTGGTGGGTTCGTGCGAACGCGGCGCGCGCGCTGGCACGGGCCGGCGAAGGCGGGATCGCCGTGCTCTTTGCGGCCGCCGAAGGGAATGACCGCTACGCACGTGACGCCGCGCTCGCGGCGCTCGCGATGGCAACCCTCGATCCGGTCCGCACGGCGAGACTGCGGAGAATCGCCGGAGCGGGTGGTGCCGCCGAGGCCGCGGCCGCGCGCGCGGCTGCGCTCCAGCCCGGGGAGGCGAGCGCATGAGCACCCTGATGTTCCAGTTCTTCGAACTGCTGATCCTCGTCTACTTCACTCTGCTGAACTCGATCTACCTGATCTTCACGATCATTTCGTTCTTCGATCTGCTTTCCTTCGACCGCCGGTCGCGGCGTCGAGGGCTGGGCGACGTCCTCTCTGGAACGACCTTTCGCCCGATCTCGATCATCGTCCCTGCCTACAACGAGCAGGAGACGATCGTCGACAACGTGCACTCGGTGCTCGAGGTGGGGTATCCGGAGTTCGAAGTGATCGTGATCAACGACGGCTCGAACGACGAGACGCTCCAGCGGCTCCGGCGGGAGTTTTCGCTCTTCCCGATCACCGACGCGACGCGTGCGCAGTTGCCGACGAAAAAGGTGCATCAGGTCTATCGCTCGCTCGACCACCCGAACCTGATCGTTCTCGACAAGGAGAACGGAGGGAAGAGCGACGCGCTGAATGCCGGCATCAACGTGTCGAACTACCCGCTCTTCTGCTCGATCGACGCCGACTCGCTGCTCAACTCCGACGCCCTGCTCCGGATCGCGCGGCCGTTCGTCGAAGACGAAAGGATCGTCGCAGCCGGCGGCATCGTGCGCGTGCTCAACGGCGCGGTGATCGAAGACGGCCGCGTCGTGAAGTCGCGGGCGCCGACGACGTTCCTCGTTCTGTGCCAGACCATCGAGTACGTGCGCGGCTTCCTGACGGGCCGCACCGCGCTCGCCAAGATGAATTCGCTCCTGATCATCTCCGGCGCGTTCGGGCTGTTCCTCAAGCGTGCGGTGATCGAGGCGGGCGGCTACAACACGAAGACGGTTTGCGAGGACATGGAGCTCGTGGTGCGCCTCCACCGGATCGCGCGCGAGAACAGAAAGGTGGCCAAGGCCATCTTCGTTCCCGATCCCGTCTGCTGGACCCAGGTCCCCTCGGATCTCAAGTCGCTGCTCCGTCAGCGTGATCGCTGGCAGCGCGGGCTCGTCGAAAGCCTTTCGATGCACGTGAAGATGTTTCTCAACCCGCTCTACGGCTCCATCGGCATGTTTGCCTATCCGTACTACCTCTTCTTCGAGGCGCTCGGGCCGGTGTTCGAGGTGTTCGGCTATCTGCTCATCCCGGTGCTCTGGTACTTCGGCGTGCTCGACGTCACGTTCTTCTGGATGTTCTTCACGCTGGCGATTCTGTACAACATCACGCTGTCGCTCATGGCCCTGATCATCGACGACCTGCTCTTCCAGCGCTACGACCGCGCGAGCGACCTCGGAAAGATGATGCTCGGCGCGCTGATCGAGTTCGTCGGCTACCGGCAGATCCTTTCGGTCCGACGCACGATTTCGTTCTTCACCGCGCTCTTCACGCGGCAGAAGTGGGGACACATCGAGAGAAAGCCGATCGCCGAGAGCTGATCGAGGAGAATTGAACATGCCGAATGCGAGAGCCCTGCTCCTGACCTGCGTCTTCCTCGCGTACGCCGCGACCATGGCTGGCAGAGATCTGCCCGAGCCGCGCCCGCCGGCCGACTCGGTCCAGCTCGAGCACGAGTACGAGAGCTTCGAGGACGACACGGAGGACTGGCAGCTCACGTCGCTTGACTACTCACATAAGTTCCAGGGGTTCGGGAGCGTCATTCTTCGCGTGAACGCGGCGGACCGATTCGGCACCGAGGGAACACAGTACGAGATCGACATGTACCCGAGCATTCGCAAGGGTCTCTATGCCTATCTCAATTTCGGCGTCTCGGGGTCCTCGCTCTTTCCCGAGCGCCGTTACGGAGCGCAGATTTGGAAGAGCCTGCCCCGCGCATTCGAGGTGTCGATCGGCGCGCGCTATCTCGCCTTCGACGACCCGGTCACCGTCTGGACGGGATCGATCGGAAAGTACAAGGGGAACTACTACTATGTCCTGACGCCGTACGTCGTCGATGACGAGGATGGCACCAGTGCCTCGGCGAATCTCGAGATCCGCCGCTACTACGGAGACGACACCGACAACGTCTTCACCTTCAAGGTGAGCTACGGAAATGCACCGGAAGTCGACACCTTGCTGCAGATAACGACGACGCTCGACAGCTTCTCGATCGGGGTCGGACGCGACTGGAAGGTCGCGGACCACTATGTCGTCGGGGGCGAGATCGGCTACCGCGATCGTGAGTACAACGTCAACGTCGAGCGACAGAGCTACTACGTCAAAGGCTCGTTGAAGTACCGGTTCTGAAGGGGGCGGGTTGCGGGAGATCTCAATTCTGAGCGACAAACCCCAGCATGAGAAGCGATGGTCGATCCCGGCGCGGATCGCGCTGCTTCTTGGCTTCTGGCTCTTCATCGGATTCGCCGTCGGCACGGTGTTTCTGCTGTTTCCCGTCCGTTGGTGGGCGAACCTGTGCCGCCAGAACGGCTGGCCGCACTCCGCCGAGACCAGCGGCGTCGTGCTCATCATCGTCGCGCTCGTGCTGGTGTCGTTCGCCCTGGCGAACGGCGCGATGACGGCGTTCGTGCGAAGCGGCCGTTTCCTCACCCGGGCTTTGCTCGTGATCGTCGCGCTGGGCGCCGCCGGGACGGCGTACTGGAAGTGGATCAACCCTTCCACGATGAAAGGGAGCATGGCCGTCGAGCAGAACGCCGGCGCGCACTTCACGTTCGGGCCATTCCCCGACGCGGCGCGACTCGTCGCCCTTCGAAACCAGGGATACTCGGGCGTCATCACGCTGCTCCATCCCGCGGTCGTTCCCTTCGAACCGCAGTTGATCGCGCAGGAGAAGAAAGACGCCGCGGCCGCCGGAATCGAGTTGATCCACCTGCCGATGCTGCCGTGGGTGAGCGAGAACACGGAGTCGATCGAAAAGCTCCGGGCAATCGCCGCCGCGAAGAAGGGGCGCTACTACATTCACTGCTACCTCGGCGCCGACCGGGTGAACGTGGCCCGGCGGATCATCGAGCAGGAGACGGGTGGCGGTGCAGTGGTCGAAGGCGGAGGCGCGGCGACGAGGCGGACACTCGACTCGAAGATGGAGATCGGATTCGAACGCGGTCCGATCTACAAGCTCGAGGAGGGTCTCTATCTCACTCCCTACCCGACGGACGGGGAGTTCCTGTCGTACATCCTCAGCGGCGAGGTGAAAAACGTCGTCGCCCTGCTCGACCCGCGCGACCCTGAAGAGAAGACACGTATCGACTACGAGCAGAAGCTTCTCGCGAGCTACGGGCTGCCGTTCCACCTGGTCGAGGTCGGCGGAGAACGTTACGGCGGCCGGCGGATTCTCGAAGCTCTGGAGATGGCGAAGAAGCTGGAGCGGCCGACGGTCATCCATTCGTTCTTCACTCCCGGGCCGCGGCGCGCTTCCATCGCAGAGGCAGTCCTCATCGCACAGCGCACCGGCCTTCCACCGCTTCCCCCGTCCATGTGGCGAACGAAGATGCAGAACGGGGCGACGGAGGTGATCGCGCCGCACATCGCGATCGGGCCGAAGCCGACAGCGGCCGAGTTCGCGGAACCGCTCCAGACGCGTGGAGTACGGACCGCGCTCTTCGTCGGCGACTCGATCGGAGAGACGCTCCCCGAGAAGGCTGCGGCAACGCAGGCCGGGATCGAGCTGCGGGTCGCTCCCGCGGATTCCGCGGCGGTCCTCGAACTGGTCCAGTCCGGCGGGCCCTACTATCTTTACGGGCCCGGCCTCGCCGCGGTGCGAGACGCGATCGTGAAGCGGTACGCCCCGCTGATGGAGCCCGCGAAACCGCCGAACGAACAGCGGGCGGCGTCGCCTTGATACGGGTCGTTGGATGAGCCGGAGCGTCCTGCTCTACAACCCGCGCGCAGGAAGGGTCCTTCGGCGCCCGGGGATCATCGCGCACATCGAGATCGCGCTGCGACCGACGTTCGGAGAGATCCGTGCGGTAATGACCGAGGGGCCTAACACCGCGGGAGCGGTCGCGAGGCGCGAGATCGATGCCGGAGCGGAGACCGTCTTCGTCTGCGGCGGCGACGGGACGGTGAACGAGGTGGCGCAGGCGCTCGAAGGGACCGGGATTCCGCTCGGCGTCCTTCCCGGCGGGACCGCCTGCGTGCTCGCCAACGAGCTCGGCCTCGGCAATGACCCGGGCCGCGCGGCCGACATCCTCGCGACGGCCGTCGCGCGCGACATCGACGGAGGGAGGCTCCGGCGGCCCGACGGCTCGTCGCGTCTCTTCCTGATGATGGCGGGGATCGGCTTCGACGCGCGCATCGTTCACGGGCTCGACCTGAAGTTGAAGGACCGGATCGGCAAGCTCGCGTACTGGGCGGGCGCGTTAGGCCAGCTCGGCGCGAGGCTCGAGGAGCTCGACGTCGAGATCGACGGCGAGACGCGGCGCTGCAGCTTCGCGCTCGTCAGCCGTGTGCGGAACTACGGCGGCGACGTCGACCTCGCGAAAGGCGCGAGCCTTCTGTCCGACACGTTCGAGGTCATCCTCTTCGAAGGGCGAACCGTGTTTCGCTACCCGTTCTACTTCCTGGCGATCCTCACCGGCCTGTCGTCGAAGATGAAGGGACTGACCTTCCTTCGCGCCAGCCGGGTTACGGCCACGCCGCAGTCCGGAGAGATCGTCCACGTGCAGGTCGACGGAGAGTACGCGGGAGTGATCCCCGCATCGTTCGAGATCGTGCCGTCCGCGGTCCGGCTGCTCGTGCCGCCATCGTTCAAGGGGTAGCCAAGAGGCGACCGGCGAGGTGCCGGGGCGCCCGACGGCCATTCCGAGCGAGCGAAGCGAGCGAGGAACCTGCAGATGCTCGCGGAGTGAATCCCCGATCCTTCCGGCATTGGAACCGGGCGTCGGCCAGCCCTCCCTGCGGTTTGCCCGGACATCAGCGCGTTCCATATTTAGTTCGACGTAAAATAGTTTGAGTTGGAATTAATGTCTGCCCTGACCCGTTGCGTGAGGGCATGTACACGATTCCGATCATTCTCGGCAGCACTCGCGAGGGGCGGATGAGCTCCCGCGTCGCGACGTTCATCGAGCGCAAGCTCCGCGCCACGGGTCGCGTCAACCCGGAGATTCTCGACCTCAAGGAGCTCGCATTGCCGATGCTCGAGGAACGCCTCCGTTTCCTGAAGGACCCTCCGGCTTCGGTGGTCAGGTTCGGCAGCGCGATCGCTGCAGCCGATGCCTTCGTCATCGTCTCGCCCGAGTACAGCGGCAGCTATCCGGGTGTCCTGAAAAACGCGATCGACTATCTGGCGGCCGAGTACAAGCGCAAGCCGGTGGGAATCGTGACGGTCTCGGGCGGCAACTTCGGCGGCATCTCCGCGCAGGCGCAGTTGAGGCTTCTCGCGCTCGTGATCGGCGCCTATCCGATTCCGGCGGGCTTTCCGGTGAGCCGTGTCGCCGAGTCATTCGCGGAAGACGGCACCGCCACGGACGCCTCGTACGAGAAGCGCGCCGACGGGTTCATCGGAGAGCTGCTCTGGCTGACCGAGGCTGTCGCGGACAAGCGGGCGAAGGACGCAGCGGGCGTGGCGGAATGAGCTCACGCTGGAAGGGGCCGAAGAGCGAGAGGCGAGCGCTCGACGTCTGGGTGAAGCTCGCGCGCGCGACCGAAACGGTCGTCTCGCGGCTCGGCCGCAGACTTGCGGAACGCGGCATCGGCCACACGCAGCTCGGCATTCTCGACGCGCTCCTGCACCTCGGGCCGCTTCCGATCGCGGAGCTGGGCACGAAGATGCTTCGCAGCCCGGGGAACATGACGGCCGCGATCGACCGCCTCGAAGCACAGAAGTTCGTCGTGCGCGAACGTGACGAGGCCGATCGGCGCGTGATTCGCGTCCGGCTGACGCGCGAAGGAAGCGCGCTCATCGCCGAGGCGCTCCCGGGACATGTCGCGGAGATCACCCACGTCATGTCGGCGCTGACGGCGGGAGAGCAGGAGACGCTCGCGCGGCTTTGCAGGAAGCTCGGACTCGCGGCAGCGGCTGACGAATCGTCAGGGGGACAGGGCGCGGACGAGAGGCCGCGCGTCCACAGGAGGAAGTCATGATCGAACTGAGAAGAGCCGCCGACAGAGGTCGATTCGACCACGGCTGGCTCGACACGAACCACACATTCTCGTTTGCGGATTACCACGACCCGCGATTCATGGGGTTCAGCGACCTGCGCGTGATCAACGAGGACATCGTCCAGCCCGGCATGGGCTTCGGCACTCACAGTCATCGCGACATGGAGATCGTCACGTGGGTTCTCTCAGGCGGCCTGCAGCACCGCGACAGCATGGGCAACGGGTCGGTCATGCGTCCCGGAAGCGTGCAGCGGATGACCGCGGGTACCGGCGTGCAGCACAGCGAGTTCAACGCGTCGAAGAACGCGCCGGTCCATTTCCTCCAGATCTGGATCCTGCCGGAAGCTCCGAGGCTCGAGCCCGGCTACGAGGAGAGGACGCTGGAGGGGCTCGATGGGAACGAGTTTCATCTCGTCGGTTCGCGGGACGGGCGCGAAGGCTCGATTACCATCCACCAGGACGTCTCGCTTTACGCCGCGATGCTCGCGCCTTCGGCGACGGCACGAAAGGAGCTCGCCTCGGGCCGGAGCGCATGGCTGCAGATGGCGCGCGGCTCGGCGGTCGTCAACGGCGAGGCTCTCGGGCAGGGCGACGGGATCGCGTTCACTGACGAGCCTGCGGTTTCCGTCTCCGCGGGCATCGATGGAGCGGAGATTCTCCTGTTCGATCTGCGTTGACGAGCCGCGGCTCCCGGGCGCGAAGCGGCTGATTGCCCGGGAGCGCGAGCTGCTCTGTTCCGCAACGCCGGGGAAAGAGAGTCGTATCAACGTAAGTTGGACTCGGCGCGGAGCGAGCGGGCGTATCATTGCGGAAGCGCAGCGCCCCTGCCGGCCCGGTTTCTGTCCCGCCGGCACGAGATTGGCCCGCGGCGCAAGAACGGGAACTATGGGTGATCACGAGAAGCGACGAATTCAGAGGCTCGAGCTCGGACCTCCGCCGGTCGAGGCGATGCTCTCCGGCCTGACTGTTTCACTCCTGGACCTGAGCACGCAGGGTGCGCGCGTGGAGCACCCTTTTCCGATGAAGGCGGGGCAGCGCGGGCAGCTCGACTTCAGCTGGAACGGGCTCGATCTTTCGCTTCAGTGCGAGGTCGTGCGCACGCGGCTGCAGAAGAGCACGATCAAGGCCGGGGTGATCATTTACAACACCGGGCTCCGCTTCACCGACCCTGCGGAAAGCTCGCGCGTCCAGCTCCGCCAGTTGGTCGCCGGCATCGCGACGGGTAAGCTCTCCTCGACGCCTCCCGCTCGCTGAACACCCGTGGACGTCAGCGTTCCCTCACCGTCATCGTGCCTCGGCAGACGACGAGCGCGTGCCCTGCCACGCGCGACTGGATCGTTCTTCCGCGCTCGACCCTCGCGGTCACGGTGAGAAAACTCGCCCGCCCCATTTCCATCCCCTGCTCCAGAAGCCACGAGTGCTCGCCGTCAGTTAGGCCGCGCCCCAGGAGCCCAGCGAGCGACGCGGCGGCGGAGCCGGTCGCCGGATCCTCGTCGATCCCGAGGAGCGGGGCGAACATGCGGACGCGCAGCTGCGCTCCAGCAGTCTCCGGGTCGCGGCAGATGACGTAGAGGTCGGGCGCGGCGGTATTCGCGATTCGTCGCTGCCACGCGCGACGGTCGAGCCGGATCCGACCCATGGCCGCGCGATCGGTCAAATGCACCATCGTGAAGGGACTTCCGCAGGTCCAGATCTCCGCCTCACCGACGAAGTCGTTCGGGTCGAGGGAGAGCGCCTCGGCGATCGCCTCGATGGGCGGGGCCCCGTCGAGCCGTTGCGGAGCGATCGCGGCGGTGAGCTCCGCGACGAGAAGGCCGCGGTCGTCGCGCCGGAGCGAAACGGGCACCGGGCCGACTCCTTCCTCGAAAACGATCCGGGTCACCTCTCCGTCGAGAGCGACTGCGCCCGTTTCCGCGAGGACGATAGCCGTGCCGACCGTCGGATGCCCTGCGAAGGGAAGCTCGCCGCCCGGCGTGAAGATGCGCAGCCGGCAGGTGTTTCCCCGGTCGTCAGGAGGGAGAACGAAGACCGTCTCCGAGTAGTTCATCTCTCGCGTGATGCTCAGCATCTCCGCGTCGGTCAGTCCTCGTCCTTCCGGGAACACAGCGAGCGGATTCCCGCCGAAGCGGCGATCCGTGAATACGTCGGCGGTCACGTAGTGCCATTCGCGCATCGGTAGATGATAGGCGAAAGGCGAAAGGCGAAAGGCTAAGGGCGAAGGGCGAAGGGCGAAGGGCGAAAGGCGGGGGGCCCAGAACCAATTGCCAAAGGCCGGGGGCCAGGGGAGGCGAAAGGCGAGGGCCGGGACGAACGGAGCGCGCGAATGGCAGCGGTTAGGTTGACTCGCGTCGCGTAGCGACGGCCGAGCTTAGCCCCCGGTGGCCGTGCCCGAAGGGCCGGGCACCGGGGGGGGCACGCGCAGAATCATTTGTGCCGCGTAGCGGCACCAGACGCCAGCCAATCGGAGCGACGGCACCGTGAATGTACGGGCGATCTTCCAGCGCCGCTTGCGCAGGACGTTTTCTTATGGCCCGTGGCCTGCGCTCTGCTCGTCGCCCACGCTGACCTGCTGCTACCCGATTCGCCGTCCCTGCCTGACAACGACGTCCGAGCCTTCGGCGACGAACGACGAGGCCGGGGCGGCAGAAAGCGCGTGTCGGAACTCGTCACCGTAGAGCTTCGAGGCATCGCAGTCGAGCACGGGATCGAGGGCGCTCCAGATCCGCCACGGCGGGTGCTCGACCTGGTACTCGACGGAGCCGCCGTCGCGTTGCGACGCATATCCCCAGTAGTGCTCCGCGATGAACTCCTCGTGCGACCCGGTGGTCATCGGAACGGGCGCGCCCGCGATTCGCGCGGCGGTGCGATTCCATCGCGAGCCGGTCTGCCACGCGTACTCGACACGGCCGTCCCCCGTCGCGTCGGGGAGGCGGACGTGGTGCCGCATCGGCATCGCGACGTAGTTCTCGTTGTAGACGTTGCGTGCGATCCAGGCGATCGCGGCGCGAGGGACGATCTCCTTGACGAATACGACGCCGCGGCGAAGCTCGCCTTCGGCCTCGCGCCGCACGTAGAAGCGCAGGTTCAGCTCCTCGAAGTCGCGGTGGAACGGGATCGGGACGCCGAGGACGCGTGTGTCCAGAAAAAGGAACCCGACGACGCTCACGTAGGTGCGGCCGTCGAACGAGTCGAGCTCCGTGCCGCGCGGGACGCGTGCGTGAAGGATCGCTGGATCGACCTCGTAGTTGAGCATCACGAGATTCCGCCATGCGGCGGTGAGAAAGATCGGCGCTTTCATCGCGCGGACGTCCTCTTCTCGACCGCCATCAGCGTGGAAGGCGAGTGAAAGCCGCGGTACGACTTGCGCACCGTGCGCGCGATGCAGAAGCAAGCTGTGGCGTCGGGCATCCTGGATATCTTCGTCGGGGTCGTCTTTGGAGCGAGGAACGCCGAGAAGACAACTCGAGATTCCGAGAGACTCGTTGGAGGCAAAGGGCGGCGCTTCGCGCCGCGCGCAGGCAGGAGTGCCTGCGCCACATCCAGGAGTGCCCGCGCCACACCGGGTCGAGAAGATGTTCTGCCACGAGTCCTGAAACTCAGGGTCGCTGGCTCCGTAGATCACTCTCGGAGGACGTCATGCGCAAGACAATCGGATTCGTGCTGGTGACGCTGGCGCTCGCTGTGCCGGCGCTTGCCGGAGAGGACATTCAGAGCCACCGCTTCGATGCCGCGGGCGTCAAGCTGATCCGGCTCGACCACCCGGTCGGAGAGCTCGAGATCGTCGGCGCCGACGTCACGCAGGTGGAAGTGCGGATGGAGATCGAGTGTGACGGGCGCAACTGCGACGAGCGGATCGACGACATCCGGCTCGAGAGCCACTCGAAGAACGGAGAGCTTCGGCTCGAAGTGGACGGCTATCCACGATTTGGCAAAGGCGTGTCGGTGAACCTCGAGTTGCGCGTTCCCCGCGCGATCGCGCTGGCGATCGAGCATGGTGTCGGCGAGACTTCGATCGAGGACGTTCTCGGCGACATCGACCTGGAAGCTGGCGTGGGCGAGGTGGAGATTCGCGGAAGCTCGAACGCGTTCCATTCGGCGGAGATCGAGCTCGGTGTCGGCGAGAGCGAACTGAGCGTCGACGGAACCTCGATCGTGGGCAACTCGTTCTTCTTCATCGGTGGAGAGACCGAGTGGCACAAGGGTAGCGGCGAGTCGCGGCTCAGGGTCGAGGTAGGCGTCGGCGAAGTGTCGGTCAGGCTCGACTGACGAGGTCGAATCGATCCATCGGCGCGCATCGGCGCGGGACAAAGGGAGGGCGAGCTACCGTGACGTCGTTTCTGGTGCCGCACCCGGCCGGAGAATCCGCACTTCCAGCCGGTTGCGAAGCTCGGTGGAGTCGTAGCGGAGCTCGTCGACCATCGTGCGTACGAGGTGAAGCCCGATGCCGCCGGGCGCTGCTTCCGCGAGGTTCGCCGGAAGTGGCGCGGCCGGCGCACTGCGCGGATCGAACGGCCGGCCGTCGTCCTCGATCGCGAGCGCCACGGCGTCCGCTCTCGCGGAAAGGTACAGGCGGATCTCGTTGGTTCGCTGCCCCGGCTTCGAGTAGTGAATCAGATTGAGAACGATCTCTTCCACCACGAGGCGAAGCGTGTAGCCGATCCTCGGTTCCAGCTGATTGTCCGCGATGAACCGGTCGAGCTCCGGGATCAGGCTGCTGAAACCGCTCAGCTCCTTCTCGACGACCAGGCTCAGTTGACCAGTCACGCGACGATTCCCTGCCCTAGTGTAGTGTTTCATGCATCCCTTGCCTTGCGCTCTGCCCTCCGGGGTGCGAAAGGCAAGGGATGAACGGAACACCACACTAGCGAGCGAGCAGAGCCTCCGCGTCCTCGACGGACGCCACAATCGGAATGACATTGTCGATTCCCGTCATGTGGAGCACCGAGCCGACTTCGGGCTGCGGACCGGCCAGCACCATTCTTGCGTCCTGCCGCGCCATCGCCTTCGCGCACGAGATGAGCATCCCGATTCCCATCGAGCCGATGAACTCCAGCTCCGACAGGTCGACGATCGTGTTCCGTGGCGTGGTGGTCGTCAGGTCGCGAAACCGCGCCTGCACGGCATCCAGACCGGCGACGTCCAGCTTCCCGATCAGCGCAAGCTGGACGATCCCGTCGGCGCGAGCGATTTCTCTGAGCTCCATTCGTTCGTTTCCTCGGTTCCCGGGTATGCGCACGGCTGTGCAGCCGTCGCGAGCGATCTCGACGCGTCAGCCCTTCGACTCCATCAGCTCCTCACACGATACCGACACGTCGTAACGCTCCTTCGCGAGCTTCGTGAGCGTCTCGGCGAACTGCGGGTAGTCGCGCAGGATCCTGCTGAAGTCGGCCTTCGTCAGCGAGAAGAGATCGCACTGCGTCGTGGCCTTCACAGTGGCCGTGCGCGAGGAGCACATCAGGAGGCCAATCTCTCCGAAGAAGTCGCCGTCGCGCAGAGTCTGCAGCACTTTCCCCGCGCGGTCGACGACCTGGGCCTCGCCGCGGCAGATGAGGTACATCTCCTTCGCGATCTCTCCGACCTGAATGATCGTCTCGCCCGGCTCGGCGGACGTGGAGTGAAGCGCCATGATCACGGAGTTGAGGAGCAGTTGCTCGGCCCCCTTGAATAGCGGCAGGTTCTCGAGGACTTCCGGCGTCACGACCTCGAACCACTGGCGGCCGTCGCGCTCGACGAGATCGCTTGCAGCAGGCGGGCCCCACGAGCTCCGCATGTAGTTAGGGAAATCCGCGCCCGCCGGATTCGCTTTCCAGTAGTCCATGATCGGCTGTGCGATCTCCCACGCCGCCTTCACGAGATCGCCGCGCGAGAAGAGGGTGGCGTCGCCGCGCGTGCACGAATAGAGCATGACCTCGTAGCCCGTGTAGCGCGAAGCCTTGAAGACGTCGCCGTAGCTGAACGTCATGTCGACCTTCTGGAGCTGCACGGTGGGACCCGGGATCTTCGCCTGGAACAGCAGCTCGATTCCCTGGAACGGCTGGATGTGAAAGACGAGTCGGTTCGGCTCGAGGTGTTCCACCGCCGTCCCGCGGAAGATTGCCTCAGGCGCCTTCTTGAACGTGACGACGATCTCGGTGCCGCGCTTCCAGAGCGCCTTGCCCGAACGGAGGTAGATCGGAACGCCCTGCCAGCGCCAGTTGTCGATGTGCAGTTTGATCGCCGCGAAGGTCTCGGTGCTCGACGCGGGATCGACGTCCTTCTCCTGCCTGTATCCCGGCTTTTCCACGCTGCCGTCGGCGTTCAGCGAGGGGCCGTACTGTCCGCGAACGACGTACTGGGGAATCTCTTCCGTTTTGTAGACGCGCACCGACTCGAGGAGCTTCGCCTTCTCGTTCCGTATCGAGTCCGCCTCGAACGAACCCGGTGCCTCCATGCAGAGGTAGGCGAGCATCTGGAACATGTGGTTCTGGATCATGTCCCGAAGCACGCCCGAGTGGTCGTAGTAGCCGCCGCGGCCCTGCACGTCCACCGACTCGCAGACATTGAACTGGATGTTGTCGATGTGGTTGCGGTTCCAGAGAGGCTCGAACATGCCGTTGGAGAAGCGGAAGGCGAGGAGGTTCTGGACGGTCTCCTTGCCGAGGTAGTGGTCGACGCGGAAGATCTGGCTCTCGTCCCAGTGGTTGAGGATCGCCTTGTTGAGATCGAGCGCCGACTGCAGGTCGGTGCCGAACGGCTTCTCGACGATGATGCGCTTCCAGCCCGGGCCGTCCTGGAATCCCGCCTCGTAGAGCAGATCGCAGAGGGGTCCGAAGAACTTCGGCGCCATGGCGAAGTAGAAGAGGACGTTCCCTTTCGCGCCGAACTGCGCGTCGAGCTCACCCACGCGCTGCTTGAGCTTCCGGAAGTCGTCGACATCCTGGTTCGCCGGCATGAAATGAAAGCGACTGATCAGCTTCTCGCACTGCGCCTCGTCGAACTCCTTGCGCGTGTGGAAGGCGCGAAGTCCCTGCTCGCCGCCCATCATCTCGCGGAACGCCTCGTCGCTGATCTCGCTCCGGCCCGTGCCGAGCACGGCGGAGTTGTCGGAGAGGAGTCCGTCGCAGGCGAGGTTGTACATGGCGGGCACGAGCAGGCGCTTGGTGAGGTCGCCCGAGGCGCCGAAGATGACCATCACGCACGGCTCACTCAGAGGGTTGGCGACCTGCGATTCGATGCCGGCCGAACGGAAGACCTTGGCAGTGTCGGGCATGGACACGGGCTCCTTATTCACGATGTCGGAAGATGAAAAGGGAGAATACTTCATTCTCCCATTCGGACACCATTGATCGCTCCGCGGAGGGCGGGATCGCGGTGCCGACAGAGCGACGGGACGCGACCGCCTCATTTCGCGGGGCGCGGGTGCGTCAGCCGAGATCCTCGGCGCGCACCGGGAGCCGTCTCACGCGCTTGCCTGCCAGCCTCGACAGCGCACTTGCCACGGCAGGAGCGAGGGGACAGACCGTGGGCTCGCCGATTCCGTGGGGGCTCGGGTCGTCGCTCTCGACGATATGCGTCTCGATGATCGGGGTCTCGGCCATCACCAGCACCGGGAAGTCGGAGAAGTTCGACTGCTCGGCGCGCCCCTTCTCGAACGTGATCTCGCTCTTCATGTTCGAGAGCGACCAGATCACGCCGCTCTCCACCTGCTGCGCGACCCCTTTGGGATTGATCACCTGGCCACAGTCGATCGCGCAGACCACGCGCCGCACCGCGAACGGCAGTTCGGACGAAGAGCGCGATTTCGCCAGCGCGACCTCGACGACGTAGGCTAGGTAGGTCTCGGTGTGAAAGACGTTGCAGGCGAGACCGAACGCGTGGCCGGCGTGCGGGGCGCCGCCCCATCCCGACTTCCTCGCGACCAGCTCGAGGACGGCGCGCATCCGCTTCCTGTCGATCCTCGCGTAGCCCAGGTCGACCTCCGTCGGGATCGACTCGTCCCCCTTGCCGAGCATCTCGAGCCTGAGCGCGAGCGGGTCCCTCTTCGCCTTCACGGCGATCTCGTCGATGAAGCACTCGCGCGCGAATACCGACGACGGTGAGAAGACCGAACGCCAGGGACCGATCGGGACCGGGGCCATGACGGGGAGATAGGTCGTTTCGAGCGACGGTACGGCGTACGGGGTGTCGTTGACGCCCCACGACCAGCTGCCTAACGTTTCTGGATTCTTCAGGTCCTCGTCCGACGGCTTGCGCCGCGCGTTGTGGGGCGTCGTGACCTTGCGGTGCTCCCAGGCCACGACCCTTCCGCTCGCGTCGAGGCCGGCCCGCAGCATGTGGGCCGACGCGGCCTGGAAGTAACCGTGGGTGATGTCGTCCTCGCGCGTCCAGGTCAGCTTCACCGGAACGCCCGCCTGCTTCGCGATCTCGACCGATTCGTTGTTGAACTCCCATCCGAGGCGCCGGCCGAAGCCGCCGCCGAGGAGGGTGACGTGCACGGTGACTTTCGAGGGATCGATTCCGAGCAGGCGCGCGGCCTGGGCCTGCACGCCGTTGGGCGTCTGCGTCGGCGCCCAGATCTCGCAGACGCCGTCGTGGACCCACGCGGTGGAGTTGACCGGCTCGACCGAGGCGTGCGCTTCGAAGGGATAGAGGTAAAGCGCCTCGAGCGTCGTCGCGGCGTTCGCGATCGCGTCGCGTCCCTTTCCGTCTTTACGCGTCGTGATGCCCGGCTCCTTCGCCTTCGTCTCCAGCACCTTCATGTGCGCCACGCTCGAGAACGACGCATCGGGTCCGTTCGTCCATTCGACCTTCAGCGCCTTTCGCCCCTTGATCGCCGCCCAGGTCGAGTCGGCGACGACGGCAACGCCGCTCGAGATCGGGAAGCAGTACTTCACGCCGCGAACCTTCATCGCCGCGGAGGGATCGAACGACGCGAGCTTGCCGCCGAAGGCGGGGGAACGCGCGACGGTCGCGTGGAGCATCCCCGGACGCGTGACGTCGATGCCGTAGACGGCCGTACCCGTGACGATGTCCGGCCCGTCCACGTTCTTCTGCGACGTTCCGATCAGTCGGAACTGTGCCTTCGCCTTGAGCTTCGGCGACTCGGGGACGGGCTGCTTCGCCGCCTCGGCGGCGAGTGCGCCGTACGCCAGGCTGCGATTCGTTTCCGGATCGAGCACGGTCCCGTTCGCGGTCGTGCAGCGATCGGGGGCGATCTTCCATCGCGCGGCGGCGGCGGCGACGAGCATCGCCCGCCCCGTCGCGCCCGCGGTGCGGAGATCGTTCCAGCTTCCCATGATGCTTCCGCTCCCGCCCGTGCCGAGGCGCTGGTAGTCGGGGCCGGGCGACGCCTGCTCGATCGCGACCGACGCGAGATCGACGTCCAGCTCTTCGGCGAGGATCATCGCGAGCGACGTGCGCACGCCTTGTCCCATCTCGGACTTGCCGACGACGAGGACGACGCGGCCGTCGGGCTCTACTCGAAGCCAGGCATTCGGTTGGAAAGGCGACGAGGCAGGGGAGTCGTCCGCGTTCGCGCATCGGAAGCCCAGCACGAGTGCGCCACTGCTGAGGGCTGCGACTTTCAGGAAGTCCCTTCGCGTTGTCGTCATCGCGCGCCTCCGAGCTTCGCGGCGAGTTTCGCGGCGCTGCGAATGCGCGGATACGAGCCGCAGCGGCAGACGTGATCGGAGACCGCGTGATCGATCTCCGCGTCCGTCGGCCGCGGAGCCTTCCGGAGGAGCGCGCAGATCTCGAGGATCATGCCGGGCTGACAATAGCCGCACTGCGAGACGTCCTCTTCGATCCACGCGCGCTGGCAAGGATGCGACGCGTCCTTCGAAAGGCCTTCGATCGTCGTGAAGCTCCGGCCCGACGCCGCGCTCGCGGGAATCTGGCACGATCTGACCGAGGCGTCGCCCTCGAGGACCGTGCAGGAGCCGCAGGTGCCTTCACCGCATCCGTACTTCGTGCCGGTCAGCCCGATGACGTCGCGCAGGACCCAGAGCAGCGGCATGTCGTCGTCGACGTCGACCGATCGCTTCTCGCCGTTGACCGTGAACGAGTATCGCGGCATCGCAGAGTTCCTCCGGAAGAGAAAGTCTACGTCGCAGATTTTCCGGACAGGCAACAAGCCGGTGACAATGATTTCGTGAGGGGATAGCTGCGTTCGTTGGTGTTTGGAGCCCGTTTGGCGACCTCGGCTATCGTCTCACAGCCTCCGGAGCAGGGCTGAGAAGCCCGCCGAAGTGACAGGCTGCTCGAATGAGCGTATGGTGAGATTACCGTGAGGAACGGTCCTCACTCTTCAGTCCATCTGAACTAAGTCAGATCCTCTGACCCGACCTCCCTTAGCAAACCATCCTCCCGGAAGTGTCTCGTTCTCTCGACGGAATTGCTGCAAGCATGCATTCCCGAGCATCGAGACGGTCACGGACTCGAGGGTTGTCCGCACGTGCGGCAAAAGGAACCACCATGAGAATCTATATTGGCAATCTTGCAAAAGACATCGACGAAGCGAAGCTGACGGAGCTGTTTGCGCCGTTTGGAAAGGCGGAGTCGGTGCACATTGCGGTACGAGGCGACGGCGGGCCGTCGCGCGGCTTCGCCTTCGTCGAACTGCCTGACGCCGAGGCCGCTGCCGCGATGGCGGCGCTCGACGGCAAAGAAGTCAACGGTCAGGTGCTGAAGGTGAACGAAGCCAAGCCGAAGGGCTCGACCTCTTCGCCGCTGATTCCGATACACTGAACGGGGTTGCGGGGCGGGCCGCGAGGCCCGTCCCGCGCGACACCGACAGGAGGCTCGGAACCATGAGACAGTTCCTGTACAGCATCGTCGCCGCCGCGATCCTCAGCACCGGGCTCGACGCGCAGCTCGTTCCGCCGTCGCCTGCCGATTACGACGCCATTCTCGTTCCACTCGCCCCACCGGACGTTCCGGGCGCGCAGGGCTCTGTCTGGGGCTACGAATTCGCCGCGCTCAATTCAGGGACCGAGACCCTCGTTGGCTACTATCGTCCCGTCCCCGGGGCTGTTCCGCCTCCCGATATCTTTCCCGCGTGGAATGGCTGCCGGTTCCCGGTCTGCTCTCTGGCCGCGCAGTTTCCTCCCGGGGCCACGAATCCGTTCGTGCTCGGAGGTGAGTCGGACAAGCATGGCCAATCCGGCATGCTTCTTTACGTGCGCAAGCCGGCGACCCCGAGTTTCAAGTTCCAGCTGCGCGTCAAAGACCTGACCCGAAGCGTGTTCACCGTGGGCGCGGAACTTCAACCGATTCCCGTGCGCCAGCTCGTGAACGGGCCGGTCCATCTCCTGAACGTGCCCGGCGCCGCCGCATACCGTCTGACGCTTCGCGTCTATGATCCGATTCCGATTCCGGAGAATGGCGTCGAGATCAGGGTGATCGATCAGGAGTCCGGGGAACTCCTCAGCGCGGGAACGTTTCCGCTCCGCCAGCCGGAAGATCCCCTCGAGGACTTCTATCCCGGCTTCCCGCGCCATCCCGATTTCCTGCAGCTCAGCGATCTCCAGCTCCCGCCGGGATCGTTCTTTCGCGCTCGCATCGAGATCGCGAGCCTGACTGGCAGGCCGATCTGGGCGTTCGTGTCGATCACGAACAACCAGACACAGGACGTCACGATGGTGACGCCCTATCGCGGCGATTGACCGATCGCAGCCAGTCGCGCGCTGAAACGATCGCTCAGGCGCGGGCAAAGACACGGCATGCTGTGCCCCTGCGCTGCGTCAGCGGACGTTCGTAGCCTGCATCGGTCAGGCAGGATTCCGCAGATATCCGGCGACCCGCGATCCTTCTCTTGCGCGGAGGCCGACACAGTCGTTCACCTGCTGCTCGGTCTCCTCGAGGCGCTTCTCCATCCCATCGACCTTGCGCTTCGGATCTGTGAAGAAGGCGCGAGCCCTGGCGAGACGATCGGCTTCGCAGCCTCCGCCGACGCCTGCGAGGTAGGGGAGATAGAGCGGAGGCATGCGCGACGCCACCGTCTCGTAGTTCGAGGTGAGCCACTGGTACATCTCGTCTCGCCCGGCGGGAGAGTCGGCGCCTCCGAACGGAATCACGAACAGTTCGTTAGGCCTGAGCTTTCCCTCGAGCGCGAACCGAAGCGCCTTCGCGCGCGCCGCGGGAGCGCGAAAGGCGCCCAGGGCTCCGAGGTAGTTCGACCGCTCGCCGGGCGTCGTCGCAGCGGCAAGCCTCGCGGACATCGCGTCGAAGAGGGCCTCGTCACCGTATCGAGCCGTGACCGAGAGCGCCGTTCCCGACACGGACGGATCGACCGAAGCGGGGTCCTTCATGTACTTCCTGGTCTGTTCGGCGCACCAGGCGATGACCTCCGGGTCGGCTCCGTGCGCTCCGAGCCACCGCACCAGCGACGGGCGAAGGATCGAGACCGTCTCCTCCTCGCCCTCGCGACGCTCGAGGCCGATCCTGTCGAGAGCCGGGCGGAGCGTGCCGCGCACCCAGGTCGAGAACTCCCCGGACAGGTCGTCGGTCACGAACGCCATCATCGCGGCGTCGAGTGAGTCGACCACGGAGCTCACGACTCTCGGCTCGGGATCGGAGGCGAACGCGCGAAGCGCGCGGAAGTAGTCGTCGCCGTGAACGAGCCCTGCGTCGAGCAGCGCCCGAAGATTTCCGAGGTAGGCGACGCGCTCGGCCGCGTTCAGGTCGCGCTGCGCGTCGTTCGCGAGAGCGAGCATCGCGTCGTGATCGACACTCCACCTGTAGTAGCCCGTAGCGTCGGCAAGAGGCAGGACCCACGCGACGCGACCACGGGGGACGAGCTCCACTTCCATCGACGCGGTGTCGAGGAGCACGCTTTTCGTCGCGACGGACTTGCCGTCCGAGTAACGGAGAGCCACCGGGATCTTCCACGTCTGCGCCGGGAACGTCGTGCCGGCGTTCGCGAGCCGACGCTGCGTGAGGCTCACGCGGCCGCCTTCGAGAATCTGCGCTTCGACGAGCGGGATCCCCGGCTGGTCGAGAAACGTCGCCATCGCGGGACCGACGGGAAAGCCCGCCGAGCGCGAGAGCGAGGCGAAAAGATCAGACGCCGTCGCGTTACCCCACGCGTTGGCGCGCAGGTATTCATTCACTCCCCGGCGGAACACCTCGGGGCCGAGCCAGCGCTCGAACATGCCGAGCACGGACTTGCCCTTGTCGTAGGCGAGGCCGACGTCGCCCAGAAGGTCGGCTTCGTTCGTCACCGGTTTACGGATCGCGTCGGCGCCGGCGCGAGCGTCGGAATACATCACACGCTGCACGCCCTGCAGCTCCGCGAGCTCGACTTTGTACTGCGGGAAAAGCTTCGCGGTCGTCTTGTCGCCGAACCAGTCGGCGAACGACTCGTTGAGCCACAGGTCGTCCCACCACTGCATCGTGACGAGATCGCCGAACCACATGTGCGCGAGTTCGTGCGCGATGACCTGCGCGAGTCGCCGCCGGGCATTCGGGCTCGCCGTCGCCGGGTCGAGAAGCATGAGTCTGTCGGAGAAGGTGACCGCGCCAGGATGCTCCATCGCTCCCGGCCAGTACTCGGGGATGGCGATGAAGTCGAGCTTCCTGTACGGGTACTTCATCCCGAACCAGCGTTCCTGATCGGCGAGGATCGGCGCGACGAGCCCTGCTGCAATCGACGCGAGACGCGCCTGGCCGCGCGGCATGTAGATCCGCCCGGGAATCGAGAGCCCTTCCACGGCGACCGAGTCCATCGGCCCCACGGCGATCGCGACGAGATACGTGGGCATCGGTTCGGTCCGCTCGAACTCGATCGTCTTCCAGCCGTTCTCACGCCTCACGCGAGCCTCGGGTGTGTTCGTCACCGCCTCGTCAGTGTCGCGGACGGTGAGGCGCAGCTGGAACGGCTGTTTGAACGATGGCTCGTCCCAGCACGGGAACGCCTTGCGCGCGTCGATCGCCTCGAACTGGGTGAACGCGTACCCGCGCCCTTCGGCCTCCATGCGATAGAGCCCCACGGCGCGGGTGTTGAATTCGTTCGTGAAGTCGATTCTGAGCGAGTAGTTGCCCGGCTCGAGAACGCGCGCCGCGCGCAGCGTGACGACATCCTTCGCAGTCTCGATCTTCACGGGAATCGTCGCGCCCGGGCCGTCGAGTCGCACCTTTGCGATCTCGAGCTCCTCGGCGTGGAACCGGATCGTCTCCGTCGGCTCGTTGACACGGAGGCTGACCCGCGTGAGGCCGGAGTACGACTTCTGTTCCGGATCGATCTTCAGATCGATGAGCTGATACGTCGGCGTCACCTCCGTGCCGAGGCGAATTCCGGCTGCATGGACAGAGGCTGTGAGGCAAAGCGTGGCTGCCAGAGTGAGCGCGAATCTGCGGATCATGCTTTCTCCCATCGTGTGCGGGTATGGACGCGCGCGATTTTACGGCGGGTCGGTCGCGGAAGGGAGTATTAGTCGCCAGTCGAGGCGTCAGCGTCTGGCGGGCCGGCGACGTTCGGACGGTTCGAGCGAGACACGCCAGACGCCGCGTCCGTGCGTGAACGCGTAGAGCTCGGACGGATCGCCCGAGCGCAGCGCCAGCGTCTCCGTGACGACCGCGGGCACGCCGCTGCGCTCGACGGCCCAGTGGGCGCCGCCGTCAATCGAAGCGAAAACTCCCAGATCCGTTCCGAGGTAGACGCGGCCCGGCGTTTCGGGATCGACGACGATGCAGTGGACCGGGACGTCCGGCAGTGCGCCTGCGCCTTCACCGCTGATCGGCGTCCAGCTGGCGCCCCCGTCGATGCTCTTCCATACGTGCTCACCGCCGAAGCCCGCGTAGGTGGCCCAGGCGACATTCGCATCGTGCGGGTCGAACGAGAGCCAGGAGATGAACCCCGGGCGTGGCGAGACGGACGACCAGAGTGTCGAGCCGGTCGCTGACAGCGCGTCGTCAGAACGGTAGATGGCGCCGAGATTCGTTCCCGCGAGCACGCGCTCCGGGAGCCCTGGAGCGACCACGATCGCACTGACCGATCCGGCGAGCTCGGTGCTCGCCGCAGACCAGTTCGCCGCGCCGTCGGTCGTTCTCCACAACTGCCGGCCGCCAATCCAGAGGCGTCGCGAGTCCGCCGGATCCATGACGAACGGTGTGACGAAGAGGAAGCCGCGGTCATCGAGCCCGGTCGCGGCGTCGCTGAACGTCAGGCCGCCGTCGACCGACTTCACGATGTGGCCGACCTGCGATTCGGCGTAAATCACGAGCGGGTTGCCGGGATCGAACGCGACGTAGCCTCCGTCGCCGCCGTGGATTCGCTGCCAGGTGTTAGGGTCTTCTCCTTTTCCGTAGACCAGCGTGCCGTTGTCCTGCGTTCCCCCTGCCACGCGGCTCCCATCCTGCGAGACGGCGCCGTGGTAGAACTGGGTGATCCCCAGGTCGTGATTGAGCGCGACGAAGCGAACTGTCGACGAGGTGGGATCGCAGATCGAGTTCGTCCCGGTCCCCGAGGCGGCGCGCGCGTTGTCGGTCCGATAGACGCCGCCGTCGTTGGCGAACCAGGCGATCTGGTTCGCGTCGCCGTCGAACGAGGGATGGAAGACGATCGCGTGTTGATCGGCATGAAGGAACGCGTTCGTGCTGCCGTCCCACCAGTACGACACCGCGGCCCAGTTCCGTCCGCCGTCGTTGGAGCGGAAGAGATCGACGCCCGCGAGCCAGACGCGCTCGGCGTCAACCGGATCGACTTCGATCACGTTCACGTACCAACCCATGTTCACGTAGGCATTGTCTTCGCCGAAGCACTCGCTCGAGAACGCGACGATCGGATTCGTCAGCATCATCGTCGCGAGCTTCGAGGAGCTGCTGTTCCGCACGACTGCACGCCACGATCCCGCGGCCCCTCCGTCGTCCGAGCGGAAGACGGCGTGGAGAGCGCCCTGGAATCGATTGGCGGGCCCCGGCACGATGCTCGCGGCCAGGGCATAGACGATCGACGGGTTCGAGGGAGCCACGGCTAGCGACGCTCGTCCCATTCCCGGCTCGGAGAGGACCGCGATCCACGGATCGCCCGTCTCGGCGCGCGGATTTCGATAGACGGTTCCCTGGCCGAGCGTGCCGCACGACGCGAAGAGAAAGTCGCTGGCCGAGTCGCTTCGGTACGCGAGATCGAGGCATCCACCTTTGGCCGTCGTTGGGAGCGTCCGCGTCCAATTCGCTCCCGCGTCGTCGCTGCGCCAGACTCCCGTTCGCGTGGCCGCGTAGAGCCGCTCGCTCGAGTGACGGCTGACGACGAGGTCGTTCACCCAGAGGAAATCGTCGTTGGCCGTGCCCTGGAGTCTCGACCACGAGACCCCTGCGTCACGACTCACGAAGATCCCGGCGCCGCGCAGAGGCAACCCGGTGCCGCGCACCTCCTCGCGGAAGTAGCCTTCACCGGTCCCTGCATAGAGGATCGACGGATCTGCCGGATCGAAGGAGAGAGAATTGACCGCGATGTTGGCGAGCCCTTCGCCGATCGGACGCCAGTGCGCGCCGCCGTCGGAAGACTTCCAGAGGCCTCCCGAGACTCCTCCGGTGTAGAGGATCGAAGTATCCCTCGGGTCGACCAGCAACGTTCGCGTGCGGCCGCCGATGTTCCCCGGCCCGAGCCATTCCCAGCCCTGCATCGCCTCCGGCCGGGAGACGACATCATCGGCGCGTGCGAGCCTGCCGGTTGCCGTCGAGTAACGCGGCATCGCGCGGGCGTGTGCCTGCGCTTCGGCGTAGCGCTCGTAGAGGGGCCGCGACACGCCGTCGGCCGCCGCGCGCTTCATCGCGAAATACACCTCGGCAGCATCCGGCTGATCGAATCTCGGGCCGGGCGGAGAGTGGAGCTTCGCCGAAACGGCCGCGGGCACGCGCGCCGGCGCGCTTCCCGCGCAGCCGCTCAGCACGACGCAGAGGGTCGCCGCGACGGCGAGCAACTCGCGGGATTGCTTCATCTCTTCTTCATGATAGGTCGGGGAGACCGGGCCGCCGGGAGCGGGGGAACACATTTGCGAAGTTGTTTCCAGGGAG
>JBPPMG010000542.1:0-2334 GCA_051305935.1 Thermoanaerobaculia bacterium | reverse complement strand
GAGAACGCCTGCGGTCGCTTTTCGATCGCCGCGTCCGTTTCTTTACTCAGGCACCGCGCCCGCGCTGTGTGCCGCTCAGGACGACAACTCGTCCGTTCGTCGCACGATCCTTCGTTTTGCGCTGCACGAACAGTCGCTTCTCTACCGACACGAACCCCTCCGTTGCGCTATCCTTCCCCGGTCCAACTCTCATGACGACCTACCTGATCGCGGCGGCAGCGCTGATCGTTCTTGTCGTGCTCCTCACGGCGTTCCTCAACCGCCACGCGCGCGACCTCGTCCGCACCCGGAAGCTGCGCATCAACCGCTACAAGATGCGGCACAAGCACTCGGAGATCCGGCTCGACGTCTTCGGCAGCCCGAAGGTCGTCGACGCGGTGAAGAAATACGCGCACGACCACAAAGTCTCGGTCGAGGCGGCGGAGCGGCAGGCGAAGATTTACCTCTTCGAGATCATGCCGAAGTTCAACCTCCTCGCGTACTACCGCCTCGGCGGGCCGGTCGCGCGCGCGTTCCTCTATCTCTTCTACTGGGTGGTCGTCGACCGCGAGCACATCGAGCGCCTCAACCGTGAGCTCGAGCCCGACGCCGTCGTCGTCTACATGATCAATCACCGCTCGAACGTCGACTACGTCCTCGTCGCGCACATGCTCTTCAAGTTCATCTCGCTTTCGTACGCCGTCGGCGAGTGGGCGCGCGTCTGGCCGCTCAACCACCTCTTCAAGTGGTTTGGCGGCTACTTCATCCGCCGCCGCTTCCGCGAGCCGCTCTACCACACCGTCCTCTCGCAGTTCGTCGCGACGATCACTCGCAGCGGAGTCACGCAGGGCGTCTTCCTCGAGGGCGGCCTCTCCCGCGACGGCGCTTTCCAGAAACCGAAGCTCGGCATGCTCGACTACCTAGTGCTCTCCAAGCGTGACGCACGTTTCACCGCGCCGCTCTACTTCGTGCCGACCGCCGTCAGCTACGACCGCGTTCTCGAGGACCGGAATCTCAGCGAAGAGCTCGTCGGCAGGGAAGACCGCCGCTCGCGCTGGGAGAAGCTCTCCAGCTCGGTCGACTACCTCTTCTTCAGTTTCTGGCGAAGCCTGCGCCGCCGCTTCAAGCGCTACGGCTACGCGATGGTCTCGTTCGGCAAGCCGGTGCGGCTCGACGACTTCGTCCGCGACCATCCCGAGATCCTCTCCGAGAGTTTCGAGACGCGGAAGCCCCACCTCGCCGAGCTCGGGCGCGCGATCATGCGCAACATCTCCGACGCCTATTCGCTCACGCCTGTCGCCGCCGTGGCCTCGGTGTTCGCCGCGCATCCCGCCGACGAGTGGATCGACGAGCACACGCTCGTCACGGAAATCGACGACGCCCGCGCCTCACGTTTCGTCGACCGCGTCTGGATGGCGCGCGAAGGCTCCGGCTCCGAGGTCTGGGCCGAGGCGCGGCTCGTCCTCGAGCTTCGCCACCTCGTCGAGGAGCAGAACGGCAAGTGGCGCTGGTCCCAGCGGGAGCTCGCACTCCTCGAGTACTACACGAACTCCACCCTCCCGTTCGACGAGGTCGAGAAGAGAGGATGGCGCGAGCGGAGCGTGGCGGACGGCAGGTCATAGGCCAGAGGTCAAAGGTCAAAGCAGGCAGAGGGACGACCGAAGCGTCTCGCACAGCACGCTAACGGTTCGAGGTGTCGTCCCGACGACCGATCCCGCGAAGCGGGAGAGGGAGGAGGGACCTCGCAGGGTAGTACGATCGCGCCATCCACACCGGGGTCGAAGCGGAACTGCGTACTAGCCTGCGAGGTCCTTCACTCCGCTTCGCTGCGTTCAGGACGACACTCACGGGCGAGCTCGGATGCGCGACTTGGCCTCCTCCTCGTGCCTGCTTTGACCTCTGACCTTTGACCTCTGACCTGCCTTCCCTCCCGTCGCCTCCCGCCTCCTCATCCCGATATACTTACTCTCTCCGATTGCGGGCTGTGTTTCGAGAGGGACGGCATGATCGAAGCGGCAGGAAGAGTGAGGGGACGGGTATCGCCGCGCGTCGCGCTGCTGCTCGCCTCGATGCTCGCAGTTATCTCCGCCGGCGTTCCGCTTCTAGCCCAGACCTATCACATCCGCAACTACTCGATCGACGACGGCCTCGGCGCGTCGCAGGTCTGGAGCATCTACCAGGACCGCCGCGGCGTGATGTGGTTCGGCACGACCCACGGCGTGACCCGGTTCGACGGGCAGGAGTTCAAGACCATCGGCCTCCGCGACGGACTGCCCGATCCGCTCGTTCGAACGATCGTCGAGGCGCCCGACGGGAACCTCTGGTTCGGCACGAACGCCGGCGTCGCGCAGTACG
>JBPPMG010000378.1:0-10347 GCA_051305935.1 Thermoanaerobaculia bacterium | reverse complement strand
TGCGGCATGCCGTGCCCCTACTCCTTCGGCCGCGGCTTGCGCGGAATCATCTCGTCGCGGTTTGCGGCGTGAATGATGATCGTCGCCATGACGACGGCAGCCTGGCGCAGGTCGTCGGAGTGAAGGTGATCGTACGTGTCGAGGTTCGTGTGGTGCGTCTGCGAGAAGTAGTCCATCGGATCCTGGATGAACTGGAAACCCGGAATCCCCACCTCGTCGAATCTCGCGTGGTCGGTGCTCCCGGTCTTCTGCGGCGAGATCGTCGTGACGCCGAGATCGCGCAGCGGCTCGATCCAGGCCTCGAAGATCGGGCGTGCCGCGGCGTTTTCCTCGAGGTAGATGCCTCGGATTTTCCCGCCGCCGTTGTCGGCATTGAAGTAGGCGCTCACTTTCGAGTGCGCCGGTTTGAAGCTGCGCGCCCCGGTCTTTGCCCTCAGGCCTAACGGCTTCGTCAGCTCCTCTGCGGGCCAGGGCGGACGCGACGCGAACTGCTGATCGACGTAGGCGTAGCTTCCGAGCAGCCCCTGCTCCTCGCCGCTCCAGAGGACGATCCGGATCGTCCTCTTCGGCTGGATGCCGAGCGCTTTCACGATACGCATCGCCTCGAGCATGATGGACACGCCGGCCGCGTTGTCGGCGGCGCCGGTGCCGGCGTGGTAACTGTCGAGGTGCGCGCCGACGATCACCAGCTCCTCTGCCTTGCCACGTCCAGGAAGCTCGGCGACGGCATTGAACGCCATCCCGTCGCCCTCGTGGAAGCTCGCGCCGACGTCGAGTCGAAGCCGGACCGTCTGCCCCGCGTCGACGAGCCGCACGAGCCGGTTGTAATGCTCGGTCATCACGATGACCGCTGGGATGGACATGGGCGCAGGGTCGACGGGCTCGCCGCCCCGCGGGACGCGCAGGATGCCGCCGTCACGCGAGCCGACTTCGAGAATGCCGAGAGCACCTTCGGCGGCAAGGAATGCGTCGAGCGCGCGACGGAACGCGACGCGCTTCTCGTACTTTCCGGTCCACTCGTTGACTTCGATCTCGGGTGGAATCGTGAATCGTCCTTCTTCACGCAGCTCGTCGTCGCTGTATCTCCGGAAAGGCACCTTCACGGGTGGCTCGACTACGCGGACGGGATCGATCAGGACGAACTTTCCTTTCAGCTTTCCCTTGTGCTGCGGAAGCTCGGCGGCAGTCGTCGCGTCGAGGCGAACTGCTTCCCCTTCGACCGGGCCTTTCGTTCCTGGCGTCCAGGCCTGCGGGATCGCGAAGAGGCTCTGTCCGCCCTCGCCCGCGAGGTCGAGTGCGCAGCGCGACCACGACCACCCGCGACCGAAACGATACGGCTCGAGCCGCGCGTTCGTGAGGCCAAGCGCCGCGAACGTGTCGAGCGCCCACGCATTTGCCGTGGCCATCGCGGGCGATCCCGTCAGGCGCGGGCCGATCCGGTCGGTCAGGTGCGCCGCGTACGACATCACCTGCGATCGACGGAGTCCTTCGTCGCGGATGCGCGTGACGAGGTCGAGATCGACCGGCTCCGCGGCACTGATGCCGACGTTGACGAGAAGTGTGACGAGAGCCAGTGGTGCGACGCGCATCGGGTCGGTTCTCCGTGAGAAGGATTCGAAAGGGCGGGGAGAGTATCCCACGTCGCGAAGATCGAGGTCGGGAAAGGAGGTCAGCCTTCGCGTTCGTCGGAGACGACGTCGGTCACGGCGATGAGGCCGGTGACTTTCCCGGTCTCGTCGACGAGCGGGGCGACGTGGAGCGTCAGCGGGATCACCGAGCCGTCTCTGCGTTGCCGCCGGACCCGGGCGTCGATGATGAGCTCGCCGCGGAGCACGCGGTCGCGCAGCTCGGCGAACTGCTCGAGATTCGACTCGTCGACGATGCGGTTCGGCGCCGCTGCGAGATCGTCGGAGGTCCAACCGAAGACGCGCTCGGCGGCCGCGTTCCACATCCGGAAATGGCCGTCGAGATCGAGCTCGAAGATCGGCAGCGGCGACGCGGCGAAGACCTGCCTGATGTGCTCCTCGGCGTGGCGCAGCGCACCGACCGCGTGACGCCGCTCGATCGCGATCCGTGCGAGCGACGTGGCGAGCTCGATGACTTCGATCTCCGCGGGGGACGGCGTGCGGCGCTGCCGGTAGTAGATCGCGAAGGTCCCGAGGAGACTCCCCGCGTTCGAGAGGATCGGGTTGGACCAGCACGACGCGAGGCCGCAGCGTGAGGCGAGCTCGCGGGACTGGGCCCAGAGCGGATCGGTCTGAATGTCTTCGACGATGACCAGCTCGCGGCGATGGGCGGCGGCAGCGCACGGGCTGCCCCCCTCGCCGATCTGACTGCCGTCGACCGCGCGGTTGTACTCGTCCGGAAGGCCGGGTGCCGAGCCGGGCCGGAGCGTGACTCCGTCATCGCCGACGAGGAGGATGGAGCAGACCGCGCCCGGCGCTGCGCGCTCAATCACCTCGACGATTGCTTTCAGAATCGAATCGAACGGCTCGTCGGACGCGATCCGCTTCAGCACGGAGTTCTGGGCTTCGAGCAGATCGCGATGCCGGCGTGCATCAGCCTCGGCGCGCTTCCGCTCCGTCACGTCGTGGAGGATCGAGAAGAGCAGCCGCTTTCCGGCGAGGGCGACCGGCCCGCTGTAGATCTCCATTTCGCGAATCTCGCCGCTGGCCAGGCGATGACGGACCTCGAAATGCGACTCCTTTCGCGTCTTCGCGCTCTCCATCGCCGCGCGAACCTCGTCCACCGGTGCGGGGTTGATGTCGTGAATCGACATGCGAAGAAGTCGCTCGCGGGGGTAGCCGTAGAACTCCGCGGCCGCAGGGTTGGCGTCGATGATGCGCCCGGTGACCGGGTCGAGGATCAGCTTGATCGCATTGTTGTTCTCGAAGAGCGCGGAGAAGAGCCGCTCCCGCTCTCTGTGCGACTCTTCGACGGCGAGGCGGTCGCTGACGTCCCGGAGCGAGGCGACGATCAGCGCCCGCTCATCACGTAGCGTGGACAGATGGAGCTCGCCCGGGAAGGTGCGGCCGTCGGGACGCCGGACGTTCGCCTGCATCACCGCGCGTTCGCCGCTGTCGAGGATCTCGTCAAATCGGCGCTCGAGAAGCGGGCGGTCCACGCCGGCCAGGAGTTGCTGTGGCTCTGAAGCGAGCAACCGCTCCCGGGTGAGGCCCGTCATCGCCTCGGCCGGCTCGTTCGCGTCGACGATCTTCATCGTCTCGCGATCGACGAGCAGGATGGCGTCGGCCGATGTGTCGAGCGCGGCGCGGAATCGACGAAGCCCCTCGAGCGCCTTGACCCGCTCGGTGACGTCCTCGATCACGCCGATATAGCGCGCCTGCGGATCGTCCGCCGCCTGGAAGCCGGAGATCGTCAGGTGGACAGGAACCGGTGTGCCGTCCTTGCGCACGAAGTGCTTCTCGAACGACAGTGACTGCACCTCTCCCCGCTGGAGGCTCGCGAAGAGCGCGATGTTCGTTTCGAGATCGGCGGGGTGTGTGAGCTTCCTGAAGCTCGTTCCGACGAGCGCCTGCTCTTCGTAGCCGAGGATCTCGGCGAACTTGTGGTTGACGCGGAGGTAGTCCCCCCGCTCGTCGGCGATGCACATGCCGACGGCCGCCTGTTCGAAGGTGATCCGGAATCGAAGCTCGCTCTCGCGCAGTGCCTGCGCCGCCTCACGGATTGCCGTCACGTCGAACAGCACGCCACGGAGGACGTCGGGGCGGCCGTCTCGGGCGACGACGGTGACGATGTCGCGAATCCAGACGAGGCGGCCGTCTCGGGCGACCATCCTGTATTCGAATGCGTGATTTTCCAGTCGCTTCGTCGCCTCGGCGCAGTAGGCGACTGCCTCGGCGCGGTCGGGCTCGTAGATGTGCGAGGCCCAGAATCCGCCCGTGTACCAGGCCTCACGGGGATATCCGAGGAGCGACTCGGCGCGCTGGCTCACGAAGGTGAAGTAGGTCGTGCAGGCGTCGGCTTCCCAGACGATCCCATCGACGCCGTCGACGAGAGCTTCGAACTCGGTACGCGAGTTGCTGAGCGCCCGGCTGGCCTCGTCGATCCCGGTCAGGTCCTCGTGGCTGATCAGGGCGGCGCGTGACTCGCCGAGGTCGAGGGGAGTAACGTGCGTTCGGAAGTGAATCGGCACGAGGCCGCCGTCGCGTCGATGATCGATCGTCGCGGACTGGCGCTTTCCTGC
The DNA here is from genome assembly GCA_051305935.1 of Thermoanaerobaculia bacterium. GTDB lineage: Bacteria > Acidobacteriota > Thermoanaerobaculia > Gp7-AA8 > Gp7-AA8 > JACPDH01. The sequence goes on along the minus strand of JBPPMG010000378.1, from coordinate 6,140 downwards.
GAGGACCTCGCGGAGGGCAAAGATGAACGTGTCAGTGTTCGACGGGGGCTCGCCCGCCATGGCGCGCATCACCGACTCGTAGGGAGTGCCGGGAGCGACGAGCGAAGGCTCGGCGCAATTCTCGCGGGTGAACTCCCGCCAGGCGCGATTCGCGGCGACGATCCGCCCCTCGCGATCGACGATGCAGACGTGCGTCGTCAGCGCCTCGATTGCCGCCTGCGCGAGCCGTCCTGCGTCTGGGAATCCGGAGTCTGCCATGGAGAGAGCTCTGCGCCGGGGGCGTCGGCGCGAGCGCTATTATGCCAAGGATCGGCGTCGCGTGCGTCACCACATCATGCCGAGCTGCAGGCGCGCGGCCTCGCTCATCATCGCGCGATCCCAGACGGGGTCGAAGACGACCTCGATGTTCGCATCGCGCATGCCGGGGATCGCCAGGAGCTTGATTCTCACGTCGCCCGCGAGCACGGGGCCCATGCCACAGCCAGGCGCGGTCAGTGTCATTTTGATCTGAACCGTCCAGGCGCCGGGCTCGCCGTCGACCGGCTGCACTTCACAGAGATAGACCAGGCCGAGGTCGACGATGTTGACCGGAATCTCGGGGTCGTAGCAGGTGCGGAGCTGGTCCCACACGAGCTTCTCGAGGTTGTCTTTGTTGACGTCGCCCTCGATGTGCGGAGTCTCGGTCGGCTCCTTGCCGATCGCGGCGACTTCGCGGCCCGAGAGCCGGACCATGATCCCGCGATCGGTGACGAGGGTGTACGAGCCGCCAAGCGACTGGGTGACGGTCGCTTCCGTGCCCTCTTCGAGAGTCACCGGCTCGCCGCTCGGGATCATGACTGCTGCTGCACTGCTCGAGAGTTTCACGCGTTCGTACATGTCGTATTTCTTCCCGGTTCGTTGTTGCGCCGCTGAAGCGGCGCGAATTCAATCTTCGTCTTCCCGACCCCACGCTTACGCGTGGGGCTATTCAGAGGTCGCCGCTGCCGCGGCGAAGAACAGGTTCTGTCGCGCCCACCCCACGCTTACGCGTGGGGCTATTCAAAGGTCGCCGCTTCCGCGGCGAAACTGCTCAGCTGCTTGCTGCTTGCTCTGGCCTTTGGCCCATTGGCCTCTGGCCTGCTTATCGCCTCTCGCCTACTCCGTCGTCGCCTTCGCCTCTCCCGCGAGCGCACCGTGCAGCGTGTGCCACGGCAGGATCGCGCATTTCACGCGCGACGGGTGTTCGCAGACGCCCTGGAACGCCGCGAGCTTGCCGAGGGTCTCCTCGTCAAACTTCGATTCTCCCGTGATCATCGAGCGGAACATCTGGAAAACCGTTTCGAACTCGTCCTTCGTGTGACCCTTCGCGAGCGATGTCATGACCGACGCGGACGACTTCGAGATCGCGCAGCCCGCGCCGTGAAACCCGACGTCGACGATCTTCTCGCCGTCGAGCTTCACGTAGAACCAGTAGTGATCGCCGCAGAGCGGGTTGTACCCCTCCGCCTCCCGATCGGCATCGTCGAGTTTCTTGAAGTTCCTCGGGTTCTTGTTGTGATCGAGGATGATTTCCTGGTACAGGTCGCGGAGGTCGTTCATTTCAGTTTTTGGTTTTTAGTTGTTAGTTGTTAGACGCGTTGCGCAAGCTGTATGCGCTGCGGCCGATGGCTCGAGTGAATGAACCCAGTGTTCAGAACAGATTGGCAGGCCGCAACTGCAACGAACGATATTCAAGGTCAGCATCGGTACCCCTGCCTGTCTAACAACTAACAACTAACACCTAACAACTAACAACTACCCCCGCTACCCAAAGATCTCAACCACCCGACCGATCGCGCGTACCAGCGCGTCGACTTCTTCTTTCGTGTTGTACAGGGCGAACGACGCGCGGGCGGTTGCGGGGACACCGAAGCGAAGCATCGCGGGCTGCGCGCAGTGATGGCCGGTGCGGATCGCGATCCCTTCCTGGTCCACGATCGTTCCGATGTCGTGCGGATGCGCCGACTCGAGGACGAACGAGATCACGGCCGCTTTGCTGGCCGCGCTGCCGATGATGCGGAGCCCCGGGATCGTCGCGAGCTTCTGCGAGGCGTAGTCGAGCAGCTCGTGCTCCCACGCCTCGACGTTCTCGATGCCGACCGACTCGAGGTAGTCGATCGCGGCGGCGAGGCCGATCGCGTCGGCGATGTTAGGCGTTCCCGCTTCGAACTTGTACGGGATCACGTTCCAGGTCGAGCGTTCGAGCGTGACCGAGCTGATCATGTCGCCGCCGCCCATCCACGGAGGCATCGCCTCGAGCAGCGCCGCCTTGCCGTAGAGAATGCCGATACCGGTCGGGCCGTACATCTTGTGTCCCGAGAAGACGTAGAAATCGGCATCGAGCGCCTGGACGTCGACGCGCAGGTGAGGAACCGCCTGCGCGCCGTCGACGAGCACGAGCGCGCCGACGGCGTGCGCCATCGCGATCATCTCCCCGACCGGATTGATCGTGCCGAGCGCGTTGGAGACATGGCCGATGGCGACGAGTTTCGTTTTCGGCGAGAGGAGCTCACGGTAGGCCTCGAGCTCGAGCTCGCCCCGGTCGTTGACCGGGATGACCCGCAGCGTCGCGCCCGTCGACTCGCAGAGCATCTGCCAGGGGACGATGTTCGAGTGGTGTTCGATCGTCGAGATGACGATCTCGTCTCCCGCCTCGACGTTCGCGTGGCCCCAGCTCGACGCGACGAGGTTGATCGACTCGGTGGTGCCGCGCGTGAAAATGATCTCGCGGTCTTCCTTCGCATTGATGAAGGCGCGGACGCGGGAGCGTGCTCCTTCGAATGCGGCGGTCGCCCGTTCGCTCAACTCGTGGACGCCGCGGTGCACGTTCGAGTTCTCCTGCTCGTAGTACCGGCGCATCCGGTCGAGCACCTGCTTCGGCTTCTGCGACGTTGCCGCGTTGTCGAGGTAGACGAGCCCCTTCCCGTGAACTTGCGTCGCCAGGATCGGGAAGTCGTCGCGGACGCGCGCGAGGTCGAACGCGGCGGCGGCGGGAGTGGCGAGAAGTTCCGTAGACGAGGCCATGGCTATCGCTCCGAGGCACCGGACGGCGCGGGGATCCGGCCGAGGAGTGCCGTTTCCAGACGTGATTTGAGCGTTTCGACCGTGAGGCGGCCAACGATCTCGGAGGCGAACGCGAACGTCAGGATTCCGCGAGCCTCGGTGCGGCCCACGCCGCGCGACTGCAGGTAGAAGAGCGCTTCCTCGTCGATCTGCCCGATCGTCGAGCCGTGCGTGCACTTGACGTCGTCGGCGAGGATCTCGAGCTGCGGCTTCGAGTCGATGATCGCCTCGTTCGACAGCAGCAGGTTGTTGTTCGTCTGTCGCGAGGAGGTCTTCTGCGCGTCCTTGCGGACGATGATCTTGCCGTCGAAGATGCCGCGCGAGCGTCCGTCGAGCACGCCCTTGTAGAACTCCTCGCTCGTCGCGTGAGGCTTCGCGTGGTCGATCACCGTGTGGTTGTCGACGTGCTGCGAGCCGCGGAGGACGAAGAGGCCGTCGAGCTGGCACTCGCTTCCCTCGCCGTCGAGGGTCGCGTGGATCTCGTTGCGGACGAGCGCGCCACCGAGCTGGATCGCGTGCGAGAAGACGTGGCTGTCGCGCGCCTGTCGTACTGACGTGAGCGAGACGTGGAAGGCCTGCTCACTCTCGAGCTGCACCTTGGTGTGGTCGATGCGCGAGTTCTCTCCGGCGACGATCTCGGTGACGACGTTCGTCAGGTAGATCGCGTCGCCGAGGCCGACGTACGACTCGACGACGCGCGCCTCGGCCGAGCGGCCGGCAACGATGACGATACGCGGCGAGGTCATCTGAGGCGTCGCAAGCGGCGTCGAGATGAAGAGCAGATGGATCGGACGCTCGATTACCCTGCCCTCGGGGATCGAGATGTACGCGCCGTCGTGAAGGAAGGCGGTGTTGAGCGCGGTAAAGGCTCCATCCTGCGCGACGAGATGCGGCGCGACGACGTCGGCGCGCTCGGCGAGCATCGCGGCGAGACTGCGGGCGGTGACCGGCGTCGGCACGAGCGTGCGCGAGAGGGAGTCGGAGTAGTGTCCATTGACGAAGACGAGCTCGAGCGCGGCTTCGTCGGCGAGCGAATACGGCGCGATGGCGGTGAGGTCGAGAAGGCCGCTGCGCCGCTCGGCAAGTCGGAACTCCGTCCGCGCGATCGGCGCGACGTTCGTGTAGATCCACTCTTCCTGTTTCGTCGTCGGAAAACCGAGCTCGCGGAAGCGGGCGAGGCCGCCCAGGCGAAGCTCGTCGACCAGCGTGGAGCTGCCGTCGAGCGACGCGTGAAGGCCGGCGAGGCGGTCGACCGCGGAGTCAGTGGTTTCGAGGATGTTGGTCATGACTGCCCCGTTACGCCCGCGCCAGGGCCGCGGTGAACTCTTCTTCGACCCAGCCGTAGCCCTTCTGCTCCAGCTCGTGCGCCAGTTCCTTGCCGCCCGACTTCACGATGCGTCCCTGGTAGAGAACGTGGACGAAGTCCGGGACGAGGTAGTTGAGCAGGCGCTGGTAGTGCGTGATCACGAGGACGCCGTGCTTCTCGCTCTTGAGGCGGTTGACCCCCTCGGCGACGATGCGCAGCGCGTCGATGTCGAGTCCCGAATCGGTCTCGTCGAGGATCGCGAGCTTCGGGTCGAGGACAGCCATCTGGAGGATCTCGTTCCGCTTCTTCTCGCCGCCGGAGAAGCCCTCGTTGACCGAGCGGTTCAGGAGCTTGTCGTCGAGCTCGACGAGCTTGAGCTTCTCGCGGAGAAGTTTGAGGAAGTCCATCGCGTCGAGCTCTTCCTCACCTTTGTGCTTGCGGATCGCGTTGAGCGCCGCGCGGAGGAAGTAGGTGTTGTTCACGCCGGGGATTTCGACCGGATACTGGAACGCGAGAAAGACGCCCTCGCGCGCCCGCTCCTCGGGGGCCATCTCGAAGAGGTTCTTCCCTTCGAAGAGCACTTCGCCGGCGGTGACTTCGTAACCGGGGCGGCCGGCGAGAACGTTCGCCAGGGTCTACTTGCCGGAGCCGTTAGGCCCCATGATTGCGTGCACTTCTCCGGCCTTGATCGAAAGGTTGAGGCCTTTGAGGATCTGCTTGTCTTCGACTCGGGCGTGTAGGTCTTTGATTTCGAGCATGGGAGGCTGGTACCTGTGGGGAGGGTTGTTAGTTGTTGGTTGTTAGTTGTTAGACGGGCAGCGCAACGTGTGCGGCTGGCGCCCGGTTCTCAACTTGTCAACTCAACCATTCCAACCATCTCCTTCGCGTTCGCTTTCACTGTCTGGCTGCTTCCGCAACCGTTGTTCTCATCGCTGCCTGTCTAACAACTAATAACTAACAACTAACAACTAACAACTCAAAATCAGCCTACGCTGCCTTCCAAACTCACCCCCAACAGCTTCTGCGCTTCGACGGCGAACTCCATCGGGAGCTCGCGGAAGACTTCGCGGCAGAAGCCGTTGACGATCATGGAGACGGCGTCCTCGGTCGAGATTCCGCGCTGCTGCATGTAGAAGAGCTGGTCCTCGCCGATCTTCGACGTCGATGCTTCGTGCTCCATCGTCGCGGTCGAGTTGCGGACCTCGATGTAGGGAAAGGTGTGTGCGCCACACTTGTCACCGATCAGGAGTGAGTCGCACTGCGAGTAATTGCGCGCGTTCTCGGCCGATTTCATGATCTTCACGGCGCCGCGGTAGGTGTTCTGGCCGTGGCCGGCGGAGATGCCTTTCGACACGATGGTCGACCGGGTGTTCTTCCCGATGTGGATCATCTTCGTGCCGGTGTCGGCCTGCTGGTAGTTGTTCGTCAGCGCGACCGAGTAGAACTCGCCGACCGAGTTGTCTCCCTGCAGGATGCAGCTCGGGTACTTCCAGGTGATCGACGACCCGGTCTCGACCTGCGTCCAACTGATCTTCGCGTTCTCGAAGCACTTGCCGCGCTTCGTGACGAAGTTGTAGATGCCGCCCTTGCCGTTCTTGTCGCCCGGGTACCAGTTCTGGACGGTCGAGTACTTGATCGTCGCGCCGGGAAGGGCGACGAGCTCGACGACGGCCGCGTGGAGCTGGTTCTCGTCGCGCATCGGGGCGGTGCAACCTTCGAGGTAACTCACGGTCGCGCCTTCGTCGGCGATGAG
>JBPPMG010000362.1:0-11538 GCA_051305935.1 Thermoanaerobaculia bacterium | reverse complement strand
CCGCACCGTCGGCGTGCTGACGCCGCCCGCGGCCGCGCCTGAATCGAAGGAGGCCGCGCGATGATCCGGAACCGAATGCTCGCCATGGCCGCAGTGCTGGCGATCAGTCTTCCCGCCGCGGCGCAGACCGCGTCGATGAAGCTCCCGAAGTACGAGAAAATCACCGTCGGCAACGGCATGCAGCTCGTGCTGATGGAGAAGCGCGACGTCCCGATGATCGCCTTCCACGCGCGCATCGCAGGAGGCGGCATCACCGATCCCGCGGGTAAGGACGGCACCGCCGACCTCGCCGCCGATCTGCTTCAGAAGGGGGCAGGCAGCCGCGACGCGCTGCAGTTTTCAGCGGCGGCCGACAGCGTCGGCGCCACGTTCGGTACCGCGTCTGCGCGTGAGGCGCTCGTCGTGTCGGGCGAATTCCTTTCGCGCGATCGAGCGCTCATGCTCGAGCTTCTCGCCGACGCGCTACGCCGGCCGCGCTTCGAGGCCGCCGAGCTCGACAAGCTTCGCAAGCGGATGATCGACGGGATCACCGCCGCGCGAGAAAACCAGCCCGACGCCGTCATCGACAATTACTTCGACGCGTTCCTCTTCGGCGCCCATCCGTACGGACGGAGCGCCAGCGAGACGACGCTCGCCGCCATCACGCGCGATGACGTTGCGAAGTGGTACCGCGACAACTCGGGCGCCGACCGGACGATCCTCGTCTTCGTCGGCGACTTCGACGCGAAGGTGCTCGCCAGGGACGTGAAGAAGGCGTTCGGCGACTGGCAGAAGGCCGCCGCTCCGATGCCGAAGCTGCCGGCGCCTGCGATGCAGAAGGGCGGACGAGTTCTCCTGGTCGACAAGCCCGACGCGACGCAGACCTACTTCCGAGTCGGAAACGTCGGCATCGCGAAGAAGGATCCCGACGGCGTGGCCGTCGACCTGGTGAACACCGCGTTCGGCGGCCGTTTCACGTCGATGCTCAACAGCGAGCTGCGCATCCGCACGGGACTCACCTACGGCGCACGCTCCAACGTCGATCGGCTGTCGCTGCCCGGCAGCGTCGCGATCAGTTCGTTCACCAAGACCGAATCGACCACCGAGGCGATCGACCTCGCGCTCGCGACGCTCGAGCGGCTGCACAAGGGGTCGATCGATGAAGCGACGCTCTCGTCGGTGAAGGCGTACGTCGCGGGACAGTATCCGCCGCGCCTCGAAACCGGCAACCAGCTCGCCGCGAAGCTCGCCGAGATCGAGGCCTTCAACCTCGGCAGAGGCGAGGTCGACGATTACGGTAGGAAGATCGGCGAGGTCACCGGCGCGGGAGCGAAGTCGGTCATCGAGCGGGTCTACCCGAAGCAGTCCGACCTGACGTTCGTCTTCATCGGCAACGCCGCCGCGATTCGCGATGCCGCCAAGAAGTACGGCGAGGTCACCGAGCGGAAGATCACGGATGCGGGCTGGCAATAGGGCTCTTTCCTCAATTCCTCGAACTGATTGCGGGCGGTCGCGCAAGCGACCGCCCGTTCTTCATTTGGAGTGCGAAAGCAAGGCTTTCGCGCCGAAGCGCAGCTTCGATGGAGTGCGGCGCTTCGCGTCGCCGCGAAAGCTTCGCGTTCCCACTCCACCTCCGCGTCGCCGAGTCTGCGCGATTGAACTACCCTGCTCCTGCAATCCTGCTCCGCGAGTCATCTAACAGAAGGAACCCATGAGCCAACTCTTCTCGCCCCTCACCCTCCGCTCCACCACCTTCCGTAACCGCATTTTCGTCTCGCCGATGTGCCAGTACTCGTCGGTCGACGGCTTGGCCAACGACTGGCACCTCGTGCACCTCGGCAGTCGCGCCGCCGGCGGCGCCGCGCTCGTGATGGTCGAGGCGAGCGCGGTCGATCCGGTCGGAAGAATCTCGCCCGACGACTCGGGCATCTGGTCGGATGCGCACGCCGAGGCGTTCCGGCCGATCACGGCGTTCATCAAGTCGCAGGGAGCGGTGCCCGCGATCCAGATCGCGCACGCGGGGCGCAAGGCGTCAACACAGGTCCCGTGGCTTGCGGGCTCAGGCCTCGCGGACGACGAGCGCGGATGGGAGCCGATCGGGCCGAGCCCGATCGCGTTCGCAGAGGGCTACCGGGTTCCGCACGAAATGACGATCGCCGAAATCGAATCGGTGGCCGCGCAGTTCGTCGCAGCCGCTGAACGCGCGCGCACCGCCGGCTTCGAAGTCGTCGAGATCCACGCGGCTCACGGTTACCTGCTCCACGAGTTCCTCTCGCCCCTGTCGAACCACCGGAACGACGAGTACGGCGGCTCACTCGAGAACCGGATGCGATTCCCCTTGCGCGTGGTCGACGCGGTGCGAAAGGTCTGGCCCGCGGAACTTCCGCTCTTCATCCGGATCTCTGCGACCGACTGGACCGAAGGCGGATGGGACCTCGAGCAGTCGCTCGTGCTCGCGACGAAGCTGAAGTCGCTGGGCGTCGACCTCATCGACTGCTCGAGCGGCGGCAACGTTGCGAAGGCAAGGATCCCGCTCGGTCCCGGCTACCAGGTCGCGTTCTCGCGCGAGATTCGGAAGCATGCGGGCATCGCGACGGGCGCCGTCGGATTGATCACGAAAGCGCAGCAGGCCGAGGGGATTGTCGCGAACGGCGAGGCGGACGCCGTGCTGCTTGCCCGCCAGCTCCTGCGCGATCCCTACTGGCCGCTTCACGCCGCGCGAGAGCTCGACGTTGAGGTCGACTGGCCGAAGCAGTATCTCCGGGCTCGCCCGTGATGTGGTGTGCGAAAGCGTAGCTTCCGCGCCGAAGCGCAGCTTCGGCGAATTGGGCGGTGAGTCGAGCCCTCGGGGGACGGCACCTTGCGCACCCGCGAAAGCTTTGCTTTCGCACTCCACATGGGTTCCGCGCTCCTCATACAGTCCCCTGTGACCATCCTCACACGCAGACGTTCAGCCGCAGGCGTAAACAAAGCATGCCGCGCCCCCCATGCGCGAGCCCACGCCGGACTCCGGAGGCCAGAAGCATGAGCAAGGACGCCACCATCGAGCTCAACGCAACGCAGCAGGCCACCATCGAGAAGCTCGCGAAGGACGAGGTCGTCATCAAGCCGCCGATCTGGCTCGCGCGCGAGGCGCACCTGCCTAACGACGAAATCGACCGTGCGTACGCCCTCTCCAACCCGGACGATTTCTGGGCCGAGCGCGCGAAGGGGATCGACTGGATCGAGCCCTTCAACAAGGTCTGCGAGTTCGAGGCCCCGACTCACTCGTGGTTCCTCGGCGGGAAGCTCAACGCCACCTACAACTGCCTCGACCGCCACGTCTACAGCGACCGCCGCAACAAGGCCGCCCTGCTCTGGGTCGGCGAGAACGGCGAGGAGCACGCGTACACGTACAACCGCCTCTATCGCGAGGTGAACCGCTTCGCGAACGCGCTTCGCCGCCTCGGCGTCGGTAAGGGCGACCGCGTCATCGTCTACATGCCGCTCGTCCCCGAGGGGATCATCACGATGCTCGCGTGCGCGCGCATCGGCGCGATCCACTCGGTCGTCTTCGCCGGCATGGGCACCGCGGCGCTCCAGGCGCGCATCGTCGACTCGCACGCGAAAGTCATCGTCTGCTCCGACTTCACCTTCCGTCGCGGCAAGAAGATTTCGCTCAAGCCGACGATCGACGAGGCCGTGCGCGAGCTCGATTTCGTCGAACACGTGGTCGTCCATCGCCGCGGTTCGCGCCCGGGGGACGAGCCGTACGAGTTCGAGAGCGAGCGCGAGCACGACTTTTACGACATCCAGCAGGCGCGTGACATCCATTGCGAACCGGAGCCGATGGACGCGGAGGATCCGCTCTTCATCCTCTACACGTCGGGAACGACGGGCAAGCCCAAAGGGGTCGTCCACACGACGGGCGGTTACATGGTCGGCGTCACCTGGCTCGCGCGCGCCTTCTACCAGATCGGCGAGCGGGACATCTACTGGTCGACCTCCGACATCGGATGGATCGTCGGCCATTCGTTCATCATCTACGGCCCGCTTTCGAACGGCGCGACGGTCTTCTGCCGCGAAGGGGTACCCGACTACCCCACACCCGACGTGACGTGGGAGCTCTGCGAGCGCTTCGGCGTGAACATCCTCTTCACGGCACCGACCGCGCTCCGGATGTGGATGAGCCACGGCTCTGAAGCGCCGGCGAAGTTCGATCTCTCCCGACTGCGCCTGATCGCGTGCGCCGGGGAGCCGCTGAACGCCGAGGCACAGCTCTGGGCGCAGAAGAACCTCGTCGGGCAGTCGAACGGGTTCGTCGTCGACAACTGGTGGCAGACCGAAATCGCCGGGCCGGTGTTAGGCACGCTACCGACGTTCGAGGCCAGGCCGGGCAAGGTGGGCAAGCCGCTGCCCGGGGTCGTTGCGGACATCGTCGATCGCGACGGCAAGCCGCTGCCCGACAACCACGGCGGCCTGCTCGTCCTGCGCCGCCCGCTCCCGTACATGCTGAGAACCGTATGGGGTGATCACGCGCGCTACGAGCAGTACTGGACGCAGATCCCCGGCTGCTACACGGCGGGCGACATCGCGGTTCGCGACTCCGACGGCTACATCGCCGTCCTGGGCCGCGCTGACGACGTGCTGAACGTCGCGGGGCATCGCATCGGGACCGCGGATGTCGAAGGGTCGCTGCTGCGCCACCCGGCCGTCGCCGAGAGCGCGGTGATCGGCCTTCCCGATCCGGTCAAAGGCGAGAAGATCAAGGCGTTCGTCGTGCTCAAGGCGGGCCACGCGGAGGGTGCCGGCCTCATCGGCAGCCTCAAGGACCACGTGCGGCAGGATCTCGGGCCCATCGCGCAACCAGCGGACATCGAGATCCGCGCGTCGCTTCCCAAGACACGCTCGGGCAAGATCGTGCGGCGCTACCTGAAGGCGGTCGAGTTAGGTCAGGACCCGGGAGATCTTTCGACGTTGGCAGACTAGGAAGTGCGGACTTCGGAATGCGGAATGAGAACCGGGCCTCGTCACGGAGGTCGGAAACTTCAGTGCCGCGCGGAACCTGCTACAGTCGCATTCCGCACTCCGCATTCCGCATTCCGAATTTCGGTCAGATCAGCTCGGTCAGAATCTGGTTCGCGGCGCTGCGGACGCGGCGGCGTGACGCTTCGAGCGGACCGGGAAAAACGAGGTCGGTCTGAGTTTCCGGTCCGGCCTCTTCGTCGATCTCGTCGATGATGCGGGTGGCTACGGCGGCTGCTTCCCAATCCAGGTCCTGACCTTCTTTCGGAAGCAGTGTGGTCGCCAGGTGCTCCAGCATGCGGCGCAGCACGAGCTGGATGGAGTTCTCGCGCCCGAGCGAGTAGGAAACGGAGCCGTCGTCCTCGACACGGATGTCGGGCTCGAAGTCCAGCCTCCTGATAACGCGATGGCCCTGCTCTTCCAGCAGTTCCAGGATTCGTGCGAGAAGTTCTTCGTCGTTCTCGGGCATCATGTTTCCTCCGGCAGGGCCGAGTAGTATGTAGATTCTAACTCCGCCTTGCAAGTTCCGGGCACGCAGGCTCAGGCGACTCGGATTCTCAACGGCACTTCACCGATCTTCTCGCCATCCCGTTCGACCACGAGCCAGCCTTCGACCTGGTTCTCCGCGGTTCCCGCGGGAGCGGTCACGTTGAACGCCACCGACCGGACGACACCGTTCCACACGACCTCGACGACCGACGAGCCGTCGATTTCGAGATCCGGAAGCGTCAGCGCGATATCGAGAGTATCGCCCCTGCGCACGGGTGTCGTCATCATGGCGGCTTCCCTGCGATCCTCGACGAGAGCAACACCGTCGGCCTCGGTTTCCTCGGTCGAGTGAATCCAGAGCCTAACCACGAAAGAGTCCCCTTCGTCGACCGCAAGCGGACAGAAAACGCTGCAGACCAGGTCGACGGCCGGACCCGATGGTTCATCACCGGCCGCCGGAACCGCGACCGGTGGCGCGGGCATCGAAAGCGCGGGAGAGGGCGGCGCGGGCTGCGAGCGCGGAGGCTCCTTGTGCGCCGCCGGCGCGGTCGGGACTCCCCACTCTTCGTCGAGCGCGAGAGACAGCAACGCGCTGCCGGGCCGCGGGCCGCCAATGGCGTCGATCCGCTGCTTCCGCTCGACGACCCCTGGATGCTCGGGGTGCTCGTGCATCATCTGGTCGATTCGCATTCGGGCCTCGTCGAGAAGCCCGTGCTCGAAGAGAAAGTCGATGCCGCCGAGGTCGGCCTCGATGCCGGTCGTCTCGAGGACCGGCTGTGAGGAGCGAAAGTTCCTCAGGATCGGAAGATCGAACGCGAGCGGCTCCGGCGCGAGGGCAAGCGATCTCGGAGGCGCCGGAGGGACTTCCGCCACGTGCCTGACCGGGGGAGGTGCGGCCGGCGCGACGGCTGCGACGGTCGCAGGCGCTTCCGCAAATCGGGTCGTTCGAAAAACGCCGCCCGCGGCGCCGACTGCAACCGGCGGCCCGTCGTCGACAGCGAACCCGTGCGCGAGAAGGTGCGAGCGGAGCATCGCATACGCCTCCTCCTCGCCGCGGAACAGAAGGGAGTCGAGATAGTCCGCCGCCACAGAAGCGGCGTTGTCGTGCTCGTTCTCCTCGAGGTAGATCTTCAGCATCTCGTTCTGCGCCTCGAGATTCCGCGGAGAGCGCTCGAGGACCGCGCGAAGCCGGCCGATTGCCTTGTCGAACAGCCCGAAGCGAACGAACACCTGCGCTTCCGAGACGTTCTCTGCGATGTACTCGATGTGGGGCTCCTCGTCGGCGCCGATGTAGACGCGAGGCTGGCTAAACACCGCAGCCTTCGCCCCGGAGGCCGCGGTATCGATCGCCCCCGCGAGTTGAAGCTCGGCGAGCGTCGCGCTCCACGCGTCGGCGGAGTCCTCGGACGACGCAATCACGACGCCAACTGCATGACTCTTCGCAAACTCGATCTCACGTCGATGCCGAAGCGCGTCGCGGGTCACGACGACGAGCGCCACGGCGTTGCGGATGTGCCCGTCGACTGCCGCGTCGGTCGCCTCGCGAGAGGACCGCAGCGGAGTCCAGCATTCGGCCCCACGCGCTTCGATGGCGGCGCACAGCCCGCGCGCGGCGGCCTCCTCACCCTGGGAATGGATCACGACTACCGACTCTGACATGATCGAACGACGAGAAGCCTCAATGAGGCGATTATACGAGGAACACGCTGAATCCCGGCAAGATCGGAGAACCCTCGCGAAAAGCGAGGGCGCCGAGGCTCAGGACGAGGAGCGGCTGAGCCCCAGGATCGTGAGGTCGTCGCCGAGTGGCGTGCTCGCCGTGAAGTCGAGAACGAACTTCTCAAGCCGCTCGATCACCGTCGCGGCATCCTGGGCGTGCCACCGGGCAGCCGCCTCGCAGACGGGAGGATGTCCCATCTCCTCGCCGTCCGGATTCTCCGCCTCGATGACGCCGTCGGTGAACATGAGAAGCGAGTCGCCAGGGCCGAGCATCGTCGACTGATCGCGATACTGGGCCTGCGGGAAGAGGCCGACGACCATGTCGGTCGTGTCGAGCACGTCGAGCGATCCGGAACGAATCACCAGCGGAGGCGTGTGCCCCGCGTTCGCGAAATTGACGACACCGGTCTTCGGATCGAGCATGCCGATGAAAACCGTGACGAACTTCGAAGGAGCCGTCTTCGGAGCGAGAGTCTGGTTGATGCTGCGCATGAGTCCCGCCGGTGTCGGGTCGTCCTTCGTGAAGATCCCGAACGCCGTTGCGAGGCTCGCCATCACGAGCGCCGCCGTGATGCCCTTGCCCGAAACGTCGCCGATGATGAAGTAGATCCGGCCGTCGGGACGCTCGACGAAGTCGTAGTAGTCGCCGCTCACCGTTCGCACCGGCCGGTTCACACCCGCGAGTCGGTACCCTTCCACCGTCGGGGGCTTGCTAGGCAGCAGGCGGCTCTGAATCACGTAGGCGGTGCGGAGCTCCTCTTCCATCTTCGCCTTGACGTGCGACTCCTCGCGGAGTCGGGTGGTCTCGAGCTTCGCGGCCGCAACGCGCGAGATCTGCGCCACCAGGCGCACGTCGGGCTCCGTGATCGTCCGTTGCGTCAGCAGGTAGTCGAGGTAGAGCACACCGAGCACCGTGTCGCCGACGACGAGCGGGGCGCAGAGCGCCGAACGGATCGACTGTCCGATGATCGACTTCGCCATCGCGAGGTTCTCGTTCTGCGACACGTCGTTGAACGAGAGGACGTTCTTCTTGACGACGACCTCGTCGAGCAGCGTGCGGCTGATCGCGAGATCCTGCGAGTCGCTGTCGCTCCGGCAGCGCATGTACACCGCCTGGAACGACTTGGAGTCGGGGTTGAGCAGCGCGAGCGCGCAGCGCGACGGACTCATCAGGTGCATCACCCGCTCGACGATGAAGTCGAACAGCTCGCTCATCGGCCGATCCTCGATCAGCTCCATCGCGAGCCGGTTGAGAATCCTCAGCCCCTCGGCGCCCGCCTCGCGGTGGGTGTCGGTGATGTCGCCGATCTGCTTGATCGGAATCGCGATGCTGAGTCCCGAGTTCGAGTCGTCGACCGAGAACCGCGGGGTCGATTCGATGGCGGCTCCTCCGACCTGCAACTCGCTGTCGCCGAGCATGACGACATCGCCCTCGCGCAGCCGCTCGATCGACTCGAGGCGGCTGCCGTTGAGGAAGGTTCCGTTGGCGCTCCCACAGTCGTGAATGTGCCAGGCCCCGTTCTGGAAGAGAAACTCCGCATGGTGGCGCGAGAGGAACCGATCGCGAATCGGGAGCGTGCAGTCGGCACTCCTCCCCATCGTGATCTTCTCCCCTTCGAGGGTCATTCGCGCAGCTTCGCTGTTCGGCTGGCGAAGCGTGAGCTTCAGCACCGGCGGCTTGATCAAGGGCTCACCACCTCTGCGACCCGTGGACAGGCGGGCACACACCACCCCATCGACTCCGGAATCCGGGGCATACCGGCAAAATTGTACGCGGACATGGATGGATTAGAAAGGAGCGAGATGCTCGTCGGGGAACGCTGGAGAAAAGGTCCGACGTGCTCCCAGCGCGCGAAGGAACCCGGAGTCTCGTTGCCGGCGATCGGATTCTCGTCTATGGGCTTCATGCTCCACAGGCTTATGCGCGTTTCCTCGTTTCGGTTTCACTTCCCGTTCCGAAAGAGGGAATCGTTCAAGTCGATCGCTTCGGAGCTTGGCAATTCGCCGAGTGGCGCGCGGGCGGACGCGGCACGGCGTTGCTTCAAGGCGTGACGACGATCTTCAGTACTTCCCTGCGATCCATCGCGTGAAGCGCGTCCGCAACGCCGTCCAGGGAGCAACTGCCGCTGATCAGCAGCTTCGCGTCGAACACACCGCGCGCGAGAACGCTTACCGCCCGAGCGAAAGTCTCGGGGCGATGGTGATACGCGCCACGCAGCGTGAGCTCCGAGTAGTGCGCGAGGTGGGTGTCGAGCGCCACCGATGTTCCCGGCGCGCAGCCGCCGAAGAGCAGCACGGAGCCCCCGGTGCGGACTACGCCGATTCCGGCCTCCCACGCTGCAGGCGATCCCGTCGCGTCGATCACCGCATCGAAGCCTTCACCGGCGCCACCCAGAGAGCGAAGCCGCTGCCCGTCCCGCCCGTCGCGACGGACTTCCAGCGACTGGCTCGCACCGAGCAACTTCCCCGTCTCCAGTCGCGACTCGTGCGGATCGGCGAGCGTGACGAGATGGCCTTCGGCGGCCAGCATCGCCACGAAGAGCAGTCCGATGGGACCGCCACCGATCACGAGACAATCCGCCTTCGGCGGAAGGAGCGCGACGTCGAGCCCGTGAATCACGCAGGCGAGAGGCTCGCTGAGCGCGGCGATCTCGAACGGCAACCCGGGCGGCTTCCTGTACAGGCTGCGCTTGACGAAGCGCTCCGTCACGACCACGTATTCGGAAAACGCACCGTTCAGATAGTGGAGGTCGCGGCAGAGGTTCTCCCGGCCTCGGATGCAGAAATCGCAGCTCCCGCACGGAGCGGAGTTCGAGACGATGACTTCGTCGCCCATCGCCCAGCCTTCGACGCCCTCGCCCGCATGGACGATGACTCCCGACATCTCATGGCCGAACGGCGTCGGCACGACGAGCATCCTCGGATGCCCGCCTCGCCGGAAGACTTTGAGATCGGTTCCACACGTAGTCGCAGCCCGGATCGCCACGAGAACCTCTCCCGTTCTCGGTTCGGGAACCTTGTGCTTGCGCAACTCGACGTGTCCGGGACCGAGGAGAAAGAGCGTCTGGTACATCGGTGGCTTTGCCATTGATTGAGGGTCCTGTCAGCCTGAAATGACCATCGCCTTGAGCGCCACCTGCGTCCGCGCGAGCTCGACCGCCTCGGCGAAGCTCGAGAGCGGCACTCGATGGCTGACGAGCACCGACGCGTCGAGCGCTCCGTCCTCGATGAGGCGCCAGACCTCGCGCTGGTCGGCGAGCGAGCCCGAGTAGGTTGCGACGACGCGTTTTTCGGACTTGAAGAGCGCGTTGAGGTCGAACGAGGCTCGCTCGTCGCGCGGGGCGTGCGCGAAGAGCACGACGCTGCCACCTTCCCGCACGAGCGCGATCGAGGAGTCGAGCACGCGCGCGCCTCCCACCGTGTCGAACACGGCGTCGGCTCCAAGTCCACCCGCTGCGTCGCGCACGGCGGCTGCGAGCGTCTCGCCCGGAAACTCGCCAGCGTGCGCGCCGAGCTCGAGCGCCAGGTCGAGGCGCTCGCGGCGAAGGTCGGTGACGACGACGCGGCACTCCCGATCGATCGCCCTCAGCGTAAGGAGATGGAGCAGTCCCATGCTGCCGGCGCCGACGACGATCGCGCAGCGCGGCGCACGATCGCCCGGGCGCGCGTCGAGGAGTCCGCCGCGACGGATTCCTCGATAGACGCAGGCCGCGGGCTCCATGAACGACGCCGCGTCGTCCGAGACAGGATCGGGGACGAGCCGCGCTGCCAGTTCCACCGCCCGGCGGCGCACGAGTAGCCGCTCGCTGAAGCCGCCCGGCGTCAGAAGGTTCTCTTTGAACGAGGGACACATCGTCTCGCTGCCGCGCGCGCAGAGAGCGCATTCGCCGCAGGAGACGTGATGGGGGACGACGACGCGATCGCCCTCGCGGAAGCGCGCGCTGCGGGTCTCGATGACCGTGCCGACCAGCTCATGGCCCAGCACCAAGGGAGTCATCGCGGGACCGTTGATCTTGAAAAGGTCGGTGCCGCAGAGACCGCAGCATCGCAGCGCGAGAACGACCTCGCCGTCGGAGGGCGCGGGCACGTCACGAGTCTCGACGGCGACCCGTCCATCTCCATGCGCTACGGCGACTCGATTCTCATGCTGCGACACGCTCGCCATTATCCATACGCGGAGCGCCCGCTGCGAGGCAGAAGATCGGGACAGACGCAGAGTCGTTGAAGCCGCGGGTGGTTCGTCATATCGAGCAAAGCGTGTCGTCATCCCGAGCGCAGCGAGGGATCTGCTAAACGATCCGTGACCGTTTCCAAATCCCTACGTGAAGTTCTTTACCCTAACCTTCA
>JBPPMG010000351.1:0-5637 GCA_051305935.1 Thermoanaerobaculia bacterium | reverse complement strand
GGCGACGTCGCATGCGCTGAAGTCGGACAGCCACTGGTCGAGTCCCTGGACGCCCGCGTCGCGCAGCAGCGCCATCGAGTAGCGAGCTGCGTCGCGCTCGTACCCGGCGAGCTCGGCAAGAAGCTCCTCGCTCGGATTGCTGATCGCCAGTCGCCCGATTTCTCTCGAGCGCTCCGAGACGTTCCACTGCACGGTGTGGCCGAAGAGGTGAACGAGGATGAAGAGCGCATCCTCCGGCTCGTTCTCGAAGTCGACGCGAATCTCCTCGCCGTCGAGATCGCCGGTGAACGGGCTCGGAACGTCGGTCAGCACGACGGGGATGCCGTACCTCGCTTCGACGTGGCGCTCGATGCGATTGAACGCATCGAAGAAAAAGTCGTGGGTGAGTGAGTTCACGCTTCGCATCCTACGACGATCGGGTAGGTCATGTGGAGTGGGAGAGCGAAGCTCTCGCCATTCATCGCGGAAGCTGCGCTTCCGCACTCCACATGGTTCACCGCTTCATGCAGCGGAAGATCGTGAAGAGGATCCAGAAGCCCGCCTTCGCGACACCGCCGAGCGTCCCGCTGATCTTCGAGCGGCCGGCTCGCCTGCGGTACGAGACCGGCACCTCGACGACTCGCGCATTCAGTTGCAGGGCGCGGATCTGCATCTCGACCGTCCAGCCGAAGCGCCGGTCGCGCATGGCAATCTCGTCGAGCAGGCTCGCCCGGATCGCGCGATAGGGACCGAGGTCGGTGTAGCGATGGCCGTGGAACACGGAGATGAGACGCGTGGCGAGCCAGTTGCCGAATCGTTGCGGTGCGGTCATCGCACCGCGTTCGACATGGCCGAGAACGCGCGAGCCGATGACCAGGTCGGCGTCGCCCGACGCGATGGGGGAGACGAGCCTCTGCATCTCGGCGGGATCGTCCGACGCGTCGGCATCCATGAATACGACGATCTCCGTCGTCGGATCGAGTTGGGAGAGCGCGGCGGCACACGCGGCACCGTAGCCACGATCGAGCTCGACGACGACCGTGGCCCCCGCGGCCCGGGCGAGCTCCGCGGTGCGATCCGAGCTGCCGTTGTCCCCGACGACGACCTGTGCGACGAGCCCCCGATCGATCGATCGGACGACGTCGCCGATCGACGCTTCCTCGTCGAGAGCGGGGATGACGACGGCTGTTCGGGGTTGGGTCATTCGAGGGGATAAAATGCTCTCATGATCTCGCTCGGTTGCGTGCTCGTTCTCGCGCTCCTGGTCATCTCGATCACGATCGTGGTGGCGTGGCCCAGGCGGGACGAGTGAGCGCGCACCCGACGTGGGGTGAGGCGGCTCACCTCACGGTCACGAACGCAAACATAATTTGATTGACGAGGGCATGTGGTTTCCAGCGTCGTCCGGGGAGTCGCGCAGAGACGCTCCGCAATCGTCGCGTAGCGACGAGAGATCGGTAGCCCCCGGCTTCAGCCGGGGGGAAACGGCGGATTATTTTGACCCCGAGCCGCGAAGCGGCGACAGACAGATCGGGCTCGGGATCGGTAGGGAGCAAGGAGGCACGACATGAAGATCTTCATCACGGGTGCAACCGGATACATCGGCTCGGCCGTTGCCCTCGACCTGCGCACGCGCGGCCACGAAGTCACCGCGCTCGTCCGTGCGGGCAGTTCGACGGCCGTCCTGCGCGACGCGGGCATCAGGCTCGTCGAAGGCACTCTGGCCAACATCCTCGACCATCTCGGCGAGATCGAGGCGCACGAGGTCTACGTTCACGCCGCGCAGAGCGAGGACGCCGACAAAATCCTGAACGACGAGAACGCGATCGAGGCGCTCACGCGATTCCGGGATGGCGGGCGCTACTTCCTCTACACCTCCGGCGTCTGGGTGCTCGGCAACGCCGGCCCCGCGGTGGACGATGAGGCGATGCCGCCCGAGCCGATCGAACGCGTCGCCTGGCGTCCGAAGCACGAGCGCTTCGTGCTCGAGGCGAGCCGCGACGGCTTTGCCACCGCCGTCATCCGCCCCGGTTGCGTTTACGGACGCTCCCAGAGCATGCTCCGCTCCTGGTTCGAGGCGGCACGGGACAACGGCCCCGTCGAGATCGTCGGCGACGGCGCGAACCGCTGGGCGATGGTCGACCTCGCCGATCTGGCCGACTGCTACCGGCTTGCCATCGAGCAGCGCGCGAACGGCGTTCTTCATGCCGTCGACGACACGCGCGCGACGGTGCGCGAGATGGCGGCCGTCGTCATCCGCGCGAAGGGAAGCGCGTCGTCGATCGCGACGATCGCTCCCGACGTGGCTCGCCAGCAGATGGGCGCCTTCGCCGACGCGCTGCTGCTCGACCAGAACGTCTCCAGCGCCTGGACCCGCCAGCACCTCGGCTGGTCCCCGAAACGCGAGTTCCTCTCGTCGGTCGGTGAGCAGTGGAGGGAGTTCAGGTAAGGCAGGTCAGAGGCCAGAGGCAGGCCAGAGGCCAGAGGCCAAAGGCCAGAGCAGGCTTGAACAACTCGCCCTGAGCGCGACGATTCAAGTTTCACCTGCCTGCTTTGGCCTCTGGCCTTTGGCCTCTGGTCTGCCTCTCGCCTTCCCGGTTGGAAGCCGCAGCCATCTCGTGCTGTTCTGCCCGGTCGGCATGGAAGAAGACGACCGCGAAGGACTGAAGACGCTGCATCCGGCGATCCGCGGGCTCAAGACTGTCTGCCGATGCAACAACGTCAAGTACAAGACGCTCGAGCGGGTGATCCGCGAAGGCGCGAAGACGATCGCGCAGGTCGCCGCGAAGACCACCGCGACGACCGGCTACTGCGGCGGCTCGTGCACGCCTTACATTCAGCAGGTGATTGACGAGATTCACGGCACCACCGCGCCCGCTGCGCCGAAGCCTGCCGCGGAGGGGGAGGAGAAGCCGTGGTGGGAGAGGTAGCCGCTGGTGCGAATTGAAAATTGAAAATTGAGAATTGAAAAATGGGAGAATCGATACGGCAAACTGAGTTGCCGCAGTCATGCTCGAGGTTCATGGTTCGTTCATTTTTCAATTATCAATTCTCGCCAAGGAGCTCTCATGAAACTCACGATGTACCTCAAGCCGAGCTGAACGTCCTGCCGCAAGGCGGTGACTTACCTGGACGGTAAGAACGTGACGCTCGAAAAGCACGACCTGGCGAAGGACGCCCCCACGCGCGCGCAGCTCGAGGCGTGGATCACGGAGAAGAACCTCGATGCCGCGCTGAACAAGCGCAGCCCGAAGTACAAGGAGCTGGGCCTCGGCCAGCGGACGCTCACGAAGCGCGAGGCGATCGACCTGATGATGGCCGACGTGAACCTGCTGCGGCGTCCCGTCGTCGTGAAGGGGCGCACGGTCGTCTTTGGCTACGACGAAGAGGCCTACGACGGGGTAACCGGCTTGTGATGCCGATCGAGGTGATGCCGCTCGCGGCGCTTACCGTGATGCTCTGGCTGCTCTGGAGCGACTCGATCCGTCGCGGCCGCCAGCTCCGCCTCTTTTACGCCGTCCGTATGCTCCTCTTCGCGGCGGTCGCCTGCGTCGTGCTCTACAACCTGTTCAAATACCCCGAGCTCTTCGGGCGCACCGGCACGTTGATGAGCTGGGTAGCCTCGGTCGTCGGCGTGATCGGCGTCGTCTTCTTCTTCAAAAAGCTGACTGCCCCGTCGACGCCGAAGCCGGTCACGCCGGCAGGCGACGGTGCCGAGCCTCCGCACATCTTCTGATCGGGCGACCGGGGCCCGCGACGCCGTGCCTCGTTCGGCTCGCAGGGAACCGGGGCCGGCCGCGAGTCGCCGGCGGGGCATAGTTCTCGCTTCGAGACGGTTCCTGGAGGTATCCTCCCCATACCCCCGAGACTACTGGAAGTCCATCCGACCGAGGTGACGCTCATGGCGAGAATCTCTGCATTCGTGACTTCACTCTTCCTACTGGCTGCAGTCGACGTTAGGGCAACCAGCTTCATCGTGCCCGACGACGACGTGATGGTGCGCCAATCGGAGGGCATCGTCGTGGCCATCGTGACCGATGGTCGCAGCGAGAGGACGCCGCAGGGCGGCGTACGCACGGTCACCGAGCTATCGGTCACTGATGTGCTCAAGGGGCCATTCGTTCCCGGTCAGCTCGTCTCCGTCGCGCAGCCCGGAGGGTCGACACCGACGCTGTCCCTGGCCATTGGCGGGACGGCGCGATTCTCGCCCGGGGACAAAGTGCTTCTCTTCCTGATCAACGATGCCCGCTGGGGATGGACGACGAAGGATCTCGCGCTGGGCAAGTTCGACTTCGTCACCGACACGTCCGGGCGCAAACTTCTGCTGAGGCAGAAGGACGACATTTGCGGCTGGAGACCGGGATTCGCGCCATTCCACGAGACGGCGCGGCTCGAGGAGCCCTTCCTCCGGTTCATTCAAGGTGTGATCGAAGGCGAGTTCCGCGATACGAAGTACCAACTCCAATACGACGAGCTCTGTATCGATCAAGCGGCGGCGGAGGTCACCGCGTCACCCGAGGCAAAGTCAGACTACCTGCTGAACTCCGATCGCCCTCGCTGGCCGAACCCCGCGGCGGCGTTCCTCACGAACGGCACGCAGACTGGCTATTCCGACAGTCTGGGAGCGATCGATCGTGGGCAGGCTGTCTGGAACAACGATTCGTCTTCGAATGTGGCGTACTCCCGGGGGGGGACCACCGCAATCGCGCAGGCATTCGTTGCCTACGACACGTTCAATACGGTCATTTTCAATGATCCGGGCGGAGAGATTGCGGGATCGTTCACAGGCTCCGGAGTCCTCGCGATAGGCGGGCCGTGGTACGGGGGCTCGCATAACTTCGGAGGCGAGTCCTTCAGCACGACCGTCAACGCGGACCTGTTGTTCCAGAATGGAGTGAGCCCGTCGAGCGGGATCTCTCAGGGTGAGTTCGATACGATCGCGGCGCACGAATTGGGGCACACGCTCGGCTTCAAGCATCCCGACACGACCGGCAGTGGCGGCTCCCCACCGGTCGGGCCGTCCGCTTCGAACGGATCGAGCCTGACTTCACAGTTGATGAGCTCAACGCTGAACCGCGCCTCCGCGGTCCTCAGTCAGTGGGATATCGACGCGGTCCGCGCCGTCTACGGGACATCGACGGGCGGCAGCGCCTGCACGCCGAACGCAACCACGCTCTGCCTCGATAACGCCAACGGCGACAGGCGTTTCCGGGCGACTGTCTCGTTCCAGACCTCGCAGGGGGGCGGGCAGTCAGGCCAGGGCACCGCGATCCCGACCACGAGCCTCGGCGTCAATCGAGGGGGGCTCTTCTGGTTCTTCGGCGCCGACAACCCCGAGCTCCTCATCAAGGTGCTCAACGGCTGTGGCGTGAACCAGCGTTATTGGGTCTTCTACTCGGCCGGCACGAACGTCGGCATGACGATCAACGTCACCGACACGACGACCGGCGCGACGAAGACCTACACGAACCCCGATCTGACTACCGCGGCACCGATCCAGGACACGAACGCGTTCGCGACCTGCCCGTGAGGAGCGGATCTCGTCCCGATGGGATGCTTGAGAATGTGGCGCAGGCACTCCTGCCTGCGCGCGGCGCGAGGCGCCGCCCAGGCGAGGCACGAAAACCGGAATCTACAGGTCGCCTTCGGCGACGCGCA
>JBPPMG010000340.1:0-3730 GCA_051305935.1 Thermoanaerobaculia bacterium | reverse complement strand
GAAGGCAAAGCCGGCTCCGAAGGCGGTGAAGACCGCCCCGAAGAAGCCGGCGAAGCCTGCGAAACCCGACCCGAAGAAGGTGGCGAAGCCTGCGAAGCCGGCCCCGAAAAAGGTCGCGAAGCAGGTGAAGGTGGCCCCGAAAAAGCCTGCCAAGGCGACCAGGCCGGTCGCGAAGGCAGCGCTGAAGCGAGTCGCCGCGCCAGCCGGAAAGAGCTCTGCCTCCGCGAAGAAAGTGGCTGTCGCCGCAAAGCCCGTGGCGAAGAAGGCTCTCGCGAAGAAGCCTTCCGCACCGCCGGCCCGCGCCGGCAAGCCGGCTCCGGCAACGAAGGCTGCCGACGGTCGCAAAGGGGCTCCCGCTCCTGCTGCGAAGCCTGTCGTCGTCGCGAAGCCCGCAGCGAAGCCGGCGGCCCCGAAGGCCGCGAAAGCGCGTCGCACGCGGCGCGGCCCGCGCGTCACGCCGACGAGCGCGCCTCTCGCCACCTGGATCTCTCAGGAAGGCTCGCGCCCCTCGTCGTTCATCCCCGCGCCGCCGCGAGCGAAATCGGCGTTCACCGTCGCTGCCGCGCCCGCATCGTCCGACCGCCTGATGCGCGAGGAAGATCTTGCGCCGCCCAAGCCCATCAAAACCGTCCCCGTGCTCGTCCACGTCGAGCAGCACTCGGGGCGCATCGAGATCAACTGCTATCCGCCAGTCGTCGAGCTCACGCCCGGCGCGGCGGTCGAATGGGACTTCCGCTATTTCGGCGGCGTCGACGTTCTCGTCGACCACATCGTCATCGAGATCCAGAAGCCGAGCCCGTTCAGCAAGGCGACCTACAAGTCGCCCAAGCCCGGTAGCGCGCGGCCGCATCGCCAGATGACCGATCTCGTCAGCGCGAAGTCGGCCGGCTTGACCCTCAAGTACACGATCCACGCCGTCAACGCCTACCGCACGGAGCTCGCCTCCGGCAGCGGCATCATGGAAGTCCAGGGCTGACGCGAAGCACACTCGCTGTAACCCAACGGCCTCGGAGAAATCCGAGGCCGTTGTCGTCGTGGCGTGCTGGAGGAAGTGGGAGTGGTGCCACAATTGAGATTGGCGCTCCTGCAAGCAGGATCAGAGCTCCGGAGGAGCATGTCCTGACGCCCCGGGACAGTCGATTCTCGAACCCGGAATTCGGACTGGTGGTCACCACTCCCGCTGATAGTGTACGACCCGGCAGCGGAAAATCGTAGCCCTGTCCGCAACCGCCGATTGCCCTGGACTCCCTCGGGCGCGTGTGCTGGCGGGGTCGCGGATCGCGGGCCTGATTTCTCCTGATATTCCCCACTTTTCCCTCTCCGGTCGCCCCACCACGTCTTCTGTGATGTACGCCACGTCCCGACGATAGACGGATCACGGGTCGATGCGACGGCGTCATCTATATCCACTAATGAACCGAGGCGAGCCGACGCCCGATTTCTGGAGATCGATACGATGACCGAACACGCAACGATGACCGAACCCGCGACGCGGATGCTGATGGGCGACGAGGCCGTCGCCTACGCCGCCGCGCACGCCGGAATCACCGCCGCCTACGCCTACCCGGGCACCCCGTCCACCGAGATCGTCGAGTGCCTCTACGAGCTGGCGAAGACGCAGGGCTGGCCGAAGGCGGCCTGGTGCGCCAACGAGAAGACCGCTTACGAAGCGGCGCTCGGCATGTCGATGGCCGGCAAGCGCTCGCTCGTCGCGATGAAGCACGTCGGCCTCAACGTCGCATCCGACCCGTTCATGAATTCCGCGGTCGTCCAGCCGATCGGCGGGCTCGTCCTGGCGGTCGCCGACGATCCCGGCATGCACAGCTCGCAGAACGAGCAGGACTCGCGCTACTACGCCGACTTCGCGCGCGTGCCGTGCCTGGAGCCGGCCGACCCGCAGGAAGCGTACGACATGGTCCGCGACGCATACGACCTCTCGGAGGCGTTCCGCATCCCGGTGATGGTCCGCCTCGTCACGCGCCTCGCGCACCAGCGCGCCGGCGTCACGATGCGGCCGCTCCAGCGGACGAACGACGCCGAGGTCAATCCCGATCGAAATGACTGGGTCCTCCTTCCTTCGTACGCGAAGAAGCTCTGGAAGCGCCGTCTCATCGAGGCCCCCGAGCTCAAGCGCTGGGCGGAAGGGAGCCGGTACAACACGCTCACGCTCAATCACGAGTTTCGCGAGCTCGGCATCATCACGACCGGCATCGCGAAGCACTACTTCCTCGAGGTGGCCGGCGAGTTAGGCCTCATGCCGTCGCATCTCCACATCGGCGCCTACCCGATGCCCGAGGAGAAGATCCGCGCGCTCGCGGCGCACTGCTCCGAGATCCTGGTGCTCGAAGATGGCTACCCGCACGTCGAGCGCATGCTGCGGGGAATCATCGCGCCGGCGGTCGCGATCCGCGGCCGCATGAGCGGCGAGGTGAGCGAGGACGGAGAGCTGACGCAGGACATCGTCCGCCGCGCGCTCGGGCTTCCGATCGGCGAAGGCGTGAAGCTCGGCGCGATGGAGCTGCCGAGCCGCCCGCCGCGCCTCTGCGAGGGCTGCCCGCACACCGACGCTTACGACGCGCTGCGCATGGCGCTCCAGGGCTCCGACCATCCGCTCGTCATGTCCGACATCGGCTGCTACACGTTAGGCGCACTGCCGCCGCACAATACCGGTGACAGCTGCGTCTGCATGGGAGCCTCGATCGGGATGGCGAAGGGCGCGGCCGACGCGGGTGTCCACCCCTCCGTCGCGATCATCGGCGACTCGACCTTCCTTCATTCCGGAGTCACGCCGCTCATGGACGCCGTCGCCGACGACGCGAACATGGTGCTGCTGATTCTCGACAACCAGACGACGGCGATGACCGGCACGCAGCCGACGCTGCTCCCCTCGGAGCGAATCCACGAGCTGATCCTCGGGCTCGGCGTCAAGCCGGAGCACTGCCACAAGTTCGAAGTTCACCCGCGGAAAGTCGGCGAGCTCGCCGAGCTCTTCCGCCGCGAGATCGCCCACCCGGGCCTCTCCGTCGTGATCGCGCACCGCGTGTGCGTCGAGGCGGCGCGCAGAAACAGGAAGTGAGGAGATGACGAAATGAAGTGCGACATCATTGCCGCGGGAGTCGGAGGGCAGGGCGTCCTCTCGGTATCAGCGATCATCGCCGCGAGCGCGCTTCGCGCGGGGCTCTACGCGGTGCAGTCCGAAGTGCACGGCATGTCGCAGCGCGGAGGCGCGGTCGTCGCGCACCTGCGCATCAGCGACGAGCCGATCCACAGCGCGACGGTCGGGCTCGGCAAGGCCGACCTCGTGATCAGCATGGAGCCTCTCGAGAGTCTGCGCTATCTCGAGTTCCTCGCGCCGACCGGCACGATCATCAGCTCGATCGAGCCGGTGAAGAACTTCGAAGGCTACCCGGAGGTCGAGAAGGTCCTCGACGAGGTGAAGCGCATCCCGAACTCGATCCTCATCGACGCGACGAAGCTCGCGCGCGAGGCGGGGAACGCGAAGGCCGCGAACATCATCATGGTCGGCGCCGCCGCGCACCTGCTGCCGATCGGCGAGGAGCACATCCTCGCCTTCATCGAGGAGACCTTCCGCGCGAAGAGCGAGAAGCTCGTCGAAGTGAACTTGAAGGCCTTCGCGAGCGGGCGCCTCGCGGTTGCAGCCGCGGTGCCTGTCGGAGCGGGGGCATGACCACGGCCGTCGCCCACGCCGCCGTCGCCGAGATCGCCGCGC
>JBPPMG010000267.1:0-2957 GCA_051305935.1 Thermoanaerobaculia bacterium | reverse complement strand
ACGTCGTGCTCGATCACCTCGGGCGCCGCCCCTTCCCAGGAGACTCCGATGTTGATCGTCGGAAAATCGACGTCCGGATACTGGCTGATGCCGATCCGCGACGCGGCGACCGCACCGAACACGACCGCTGCCAGCATGATCATCCATGCGAATACCGGTTTGCGGATACAGATTTCGGTGATGTTCATCGGATCTCTCCAGGGCCCTGGGGACCCATCAGGAACTCGGGTTCGTGCCGGTGCTCTCCGTGACGACCGGCCGGATGGTCATCGGCGCCTCGCTAGCCTGGGACACGCGAACTTTTGCGCCATCGCGAAGGGCTTCCGCACCGCGGATGACGAGGAGCTCCCCAGCCCGGATTCCGTCGCGCACCTCGACGTCTCCCGTGGGCGTCCTCATCCCGAGGGTGAGCACGCGCTCGCGCGCGACATCGCCCTCGATGATGTAGGCGAGGAACCCTTTTTCGCTCGGCCGGATCGCGGTCTGCGGGATCACGGGAGCGGCGTTCGAAGAGCCGATCGGAATCTCCACGCGGGCAAATGCTCCCGGTGTCAGGCGCTCGCGCCTCGGATCGTCGATTCGCGCGGTGATGTCGATCATTCGGGACGTTCGGTCCGCCGAGCCGGCCACGTGAGTGATCGTCGCCGAGAACGGCTCTCCGAGATCGCTGACGCGGAAGCTCACCTGCTGGCCCGTGACGAGGGGACCGGCGTCCTGCTCCTGCACTTCGAAACGGAGGAGAAGGGGATCGCGCTGAACCATCGTCGCGAGCACGGTTCCGACGGGAACGTATTGTCCGGTCTGCACCTGACGCGTCTGAACCACGCCGCTGACGGGCGCGCGGACGAACGCATCACGCAGGTTGAGCTCGGCCTGCTGCAGGGCCGCCCGGGCCTGCGAGACTTCCGCGGCCGCCGTCTGCGCGCGGGTCTCCCATGTGGCAATCTCTTCTCCGCGGATAAGGCCCGGATTTTTTTCGTTCGCACTCGTGCGCCGCGCCAGCGCGGCCTGCGCTTCGGCCTGCTCGGCCTGCGCGCGCTGGACGTTCGCCCGTGCCGAATCGACCGCGATCCGGTAACGCTGCGGCTCGATTTCCACCAGCGCCTGCCCCGCGCGGACCAACTGACCCTCGGCGAAGAGCACTCGCTCCACGGCCCCGGCCACTCGGGCCGTGACCTCGACCTGCTCGAAAGCGTCCACCGAGCCGACCGCCGTCAGCGCGTAGGTGACGTCGCGGGCTTCCACCGGTAGGACTTCGACGGGAAACTCGATTGCCTTTCGGCCCCCGCCCTGCCCCGCGGCGCTGGCCTCTTCCTTCGAACATGCAGTCGAGCCCAGTGCGGTAAGCGCGATGATGAAGGCAATCGCGATGCGGGTTGCCGAGGCGTTCATGAATTCTCCTCTTCGATGGGCTCGAGCCCTGCGGCCGCGCGATAGACCAGCCACGCGCGGGCGATTTCGTAACGCGCGCGCGCCTCGGCGACTTCCGCCTCGAACAGCTGCGTCGTCGCGTCCGCGACCTGGAGCGCGCCCGCCAGTCCCTGCCGGTATAACTCAGTCGTTTCTTCCAGATTCCTGCGCGCGGCGGTCGTGGCCGTGCTCGCTGCGTCGTATGAGGCCCGCTGGCTTTCCAGATCGACCAGAGCCGTGCGGATCTCGGTCTCGATCCCCCGCTCGACCGCCGACGCCTGGAGCTCGGCCGAACGAAAGTTCGCAAGTCGCTCGGCACGCTCCGCCGTCCGCTCTCCGCCGTCGAAGAGGTTCCACCCCATCAGCACGGAGGCGGATCCGTCCTCGTCCCGTCCGCTCAAACCGCCTTCGTTCGTGGCGCGCCACTGCGCCACCAGGTCGAACCGGGGAAGGATACGGTTGCGCGGTTCGTCGGCGAAGGCACGAAACGCCTCCGCGTTCCGGCGGAGGGCTAGGAGATCGGGACGGCTCTCGCGCGCGAAGGCGATCGCCTGGGCGATGTCTCTTTCGGCGCGGGCGGCCGCTTCGAGCAGTTCGGTCGGCAGGGCCAGCGGGCCCTCGATCTCGGCGTTCAGCAGATTGCCGAGCGCCAGGTAGGCTGCTGCGACGCTCCCGGCCGACTGCGCGACTTCGCGCTGGGCGGTCGCGAGCTCGAGCTCGGCCCGGGTCACGTCGTTCGAACTGACGAGGCCCGCCTCGAAACGGGCGCGCGCGTCGACCAGCGAGGTCGTTGCGAACTCGCGGCGGCGGACGGCGGCGGAGGCGACCTGCTCGACGCCGAGGGTGATGATGAAGGCGTCGGCTGCCTCGAATCCGAGCCGGCGCGTGGTGTCCGAGGCGCTCAGACGGATCGCCTCGGCCGAATGACGCGCCTGCCGCAGCAGGGGAAAGGCGCGCGCGTCGAAGATCGACTGGTTCAGCGTCGCATTGCCGCTGAACGCGTTGAAGCTCTGGATCACGACATCTTCCCCGCCGATCTCTCGGACCGTCTCGTAGGCGCGGCGGGTGTAATTTCCGTTGATCGTCAGGCTGGGAAAGAAGAAGGTGCGGGCGCGGTCGAGTCGCGCCTCGGCCGCATCCACCGAGGCCTCAGCCTGAAGGGCGCGCTCGTTCCGCGTCTGGGCGAGCGCGACCGCCTGCTCGAGGGTCAGGGCGTCCTGCCCATTCAGTGGCAGGGCCGACAGCAGGAGGACCGTCGCCGCCAGGTGGATGAGTTTCATCAATCGAGATTGCTCCAGTTGTTTAGGGAAGACTTGCTGTCGGGGCGGATGGTTTCGGTCCTGAGCAGCCCCGGAAAAACCAGTGGGCATAGGAGGTTAGCAAAATTCGAGGGGTCAAAGAGAGACGATTGTGAAGAAGCGGTGACGGAGAGGGAGGACGATAGGACGAATAGGACTTATAGGACGAATAGGACCAATAGGACGAATGATCAGGAAGGGGAGGGTTGCAGCCCGTGGTTAATGGTCGGTGCCCCCGCCCGTTCTACC
>JBPPMG010000294.1:0-18448 GCA_051305935.1 Thermoanaerobaculia bacterium | reverse complement strand
GGTCCCTGCCGTCGTGAATGTTGCGGTCGTCACAATTCACGGATCGGCCCGCGACCCGATGTGCGTAAGGCCGCGAAGTGCGAGAAGCGAGATTGCAACGACCGCAGGGAGAACTGCCAGCACCGGTTCGCGGGCCGATCCGTGAATTGTGACGACCGCAACATTCACGACGGCAGGGACCAGAACGAGCAGAAGCATCGTCTCGCGAAGTCGAATGGCCGTCACGATCCCGGCGAGCGCCAACAGGACGATCGTCACCGCGAGCCAGGGCGGCCCGAACGCGTCTAGCATCGCCCCGCCCGGAAGAATCTCCCGGCCCGAGCTTGCCGAGGCGATCCATCGCGCGAGCGCCACGGGACCGCCGAGCGCGCGAGCTAGCGGAGCGAAGACGATCGCCACGACGGCCGCGCAGGCGATCAGCGCGATCGGAACCAGCCGGCGGCCGCGGGCGCCGAAGAGCGGGACCACCAGGAGGACCGCGACCGGCAGAGTCCATTCCGGCTGGCAGCCAACGGTTCCCGCCACAGCCGCACCGAGAATCAGCGCGTATCGCCACGACGGCGAGTCGTCCCGCAGCAGCCTTCCAGCCGCGATCAGTGCGACGGCGAAGAACAACACCGCCGAGGCCTCGGGAGCGGGCGTGGAGGAAAAGGCGAGCATCGCCGGGGTCATGAAGAGCAGGAGCGCGGCCAGTGCTCCACCGACCGCGTCGCGGGAGACACGCCGGAACGCGACGGCGAGCAGCGCCGTCGCCGCGATGCTCGAGAGGTAAGCGGCAACGACGAGGGCGACGAACGGCGACTTCGCCTTGAACATCAGCATGCCGGCGAGATCGAGGTAGAGCGGGAAGCCGGGAGCTGGCGGGTGGCCGGCGAGTGGATCGAGGGTGTGAATCGCCTGGCCCAGCAGCGGCTCGACGCTCATCCACCACGAATGCGGGAACGCGAGCGCGCGCGTCACGAAGATGACGAAGACCGCTACGCCGGTCGCCAGCAGAAAGGATCGTGACTGCGTCCGATCTTCGTTCATCGAATCGCTCCCATCACTGCGCCTGCGGTGCGCGGAACCCGCTCGAGGTCGGTCATCGTCAGCGCGAGCCTCCTCGGGTCGCGCCCCGTGCCCATGGCCGGCGTGAACGCTTCCGACGACACGATCCCGACGTCGGCGGGACTCCCGTCGACCAGAGGGACGATGCATGCGGCACTCTCGCCGCGACGAATCGTCAGTTCGAGCACGTCAGCGCCATCGGCGCGGATTCGCAGCGTCGTCGACGCGAACGGCACCTCTTTGGGTAGTTCGAAGGTGAGACGAAGGTCCCCCTCGCCGGGCGGCACGCGCAGCTTCGACTCCTGGTCGAGCCACCTCCACTCCGGCCGTTCGGCGTCACGCTCCCAGGGATTGATCCCGTCCAGCGGGAGGAAGCGCCGTTCCGGCGCGAGCGGGATCATCGACACGACGCGATAGTGATTCCGCGTCAGCTTCCCGTAGGCGTCACTCGCCGGCCAGGAAAATACCTGCGCGCCCGGCACCCGCGTCGTCCCGTCGGCGAGAACCCATAGCTCGACATCTGGCCTGTCGTAGTAGCGGGCGAGCCCGCTTTCGACAGACATCGTCTCGAACCCTCGAAGCGTCGCGTCGGCGTGCGCGCGCAACGACGCGTCCCACAGAACGACCGCGCGACGATCGAGCGTCTCGTTCGCCCACGTGATCGCACGTACCGGAGGCGACGGCTGCGTCGCACGGGGATGCAGCACCGGCCACGCGTAGACCCCGTAGCCGGCGATGAGTAGCCCCGTGGCGACGAAGCCGGCGCGATACCATCCTGTCCGCCGCGAGACGAGATCGATTCCGATGGCCGCCGCGAGCGCGACCGCCATCTGCGACGGGAGCTGATACCGCACGCCGTCGGCGGGGTCGGAGGTCGCGATCGTGAACGCGAGATGAATCGCCGACACCGCGACGATCGGCCACGCGGCAACGAATCGTCGTCTGACCATCACGACGAACCCGATGACCGCGAAGGCGAGCGTCGGGACCGCGAGCGTCTTCGGCCCCCACGGGTGCGCAACGAATCGGAGCGCGATTCCGGTCCAGCTCCGCGTCCCGCGCGACAGGTGCGCGTCGTGCGCGGCCACGTACGCCGCCTGACCCGTCTCCCACTGAATGAACTCGTCGATGCCGCCGACGGCGACGACGAGAGGAACGAGCCAGAGGAGGCAGACGGCGGTGAACGTCGCAAGCCCGGCGAGCTTCGCCCGCATCGGTCCGCGCAGCACGATCAGCGCGAGAAATACGGGAACGATCGGCACCGCGTACTGCGGCCGGCAACCGATCGACGCGGCACAGCATGCCGCGAACGCGACCATGGGCAGGACCGTCGACGCTCTCCCAATTCGAGCCGCGGCCCAGAACGCGAGGGCGAGGAACATCAGCGCCGGAGGGTCGGACATCGGCTCGACGCCGTGGACGAGCATCGCGGGCGAGAGGTTGAAGAGCAGGGCGCCGATCAGCGCCGTCGACCCGCTCCCGGTGATCTCTCGCAGCGCCATCGCGAAGGCGAAGAAGCCGATGACCGAAGAGACCCAGGCCAGTGTCATCAGCGACACGAACGGGTCGTTGACCACGAAGTCGATCATCTGCCCGAGCCCGATGAGCAGCGGATATCCGGGCGGATGCGGGCGGTGCAGGAGCGGCTCGAAGCTCTCGACGCCCATACGGAACAGGAGCTCGTCGAGTTCCCAATGCGTCGCCTGCCGCGTTACGAGCCGGAGAATCGCCACGGCCACCGTCGCAATCGCGATCCAGGAGAATCGCGATTCCACGCGCGTCTCGAGGCTTCCGGCCCCCGTCATCGCGCGGCATTCTATAATCGCCGCCGCCCGATGCGCGTCAGCTATCTCCGAGCACTCACCGTGCTTCACCACACCTTCTCGTCGCGCTCCCCCGCGGCACGGGCGCACATCCTCGGGCGATTCCTCACCTGCCCCTTTCTCCGCACGTTGCATCACGTCCCCGTCGGCGGCCGCGTGCTCGACATCGGCGCCGGTCACGGCACCTTCGCGCGGCTCGCGATCGAGGCGGGAGCTGCTTCCGTCGTGGCGGTCGAGCCTGACCTTCGCAAGGCACTGGCGCCGCCGGTTCACACTCAGGTGCGATTCGTGGCCGCTTTCGACGATTCGTTGGCAGGGGAATTCGATCTCGTCACGATGTTCGACGTGCTCTACCGGGTCCCGAAAACGGATTGGGATGCGCTGTTCACGCGCGTTCGCTCGCGGCTTTCCCCGGACGGGGTTCTACTCATCAAAGAGCTCGACCCCGAGGATCCGCTGAAGTTCGCATGGAACCGGGGCCAGGAATGGCTTTCCGACCGATTCCTCGGTCTCACGCTCGGCGCGGAGTTCAGCTACGAGACGCGCAATCGGCTCGAGGAGCGGCTCACCCGGGCCGGATTCGCTGGATTCCACGCAGAATCGATCGACGCCGGATATCCGCACTCGCACGTCATCTACACGTCGCGCAAAGCCTGAAGCGGCAATTCTCAATTCTCAATTCTCAATTCGCCGCCACTCGCGCTATGATTCCGCCTCCAATCGATGCTGCTTCCCCGGCGGCAAACTGCAGAGAAGGAGTCTTCAATTGAGCAGCTTCCCAGGCGTTGACTACATGGAAATCGACTCTCTCCTCAACGAGGAGGAGCTGATGGTCCGACAGACCGTCCGCGACTTCGTGGACGAAGAGGTCCTCCCGATCATCGAGGAGGCTAACCGCCACGAGAAGTTTCCTGCCGATCTCATTCCGAAGATGGGTGAGATGGGTCTTTTCGGCGCAACGATCAGCGAATACGGCCTGCCCGGCCTGAACAACGTCGCGTACGGCCTCATCATGCAGGAGCTCGAGCGCGGTGATTCCGGCCTCCGCTCGTTCGCCTCGGTCCAGTCGGGCCTCGTCATGTTCCCGATCTACAGTTACGGGTCGAAGGAGCAGAAGGACAAGTGGATCCCGACCCTCGCCTCGGGCGAGAAGATCGGTTGCTTCGGCCTCACCGAGCCCGACTTCGGATCGAACCCGGGCGGAATGCGGACGCATGCGAAGAAGGACGGCGACTCGTGGGTCCTCAACGGCGCGAAGTCGTGGATCACCAACGGTTCCGTTGCCGACGTCGCGGTCGTCTGGGCGAAGACCGACGAGGGGATCAAGGGCTTCCTCGTCGAGAAGGACACGCCGGGTTTCACCACCGCGTATCACATGGGCAAGTTCTCGCTCCGCGCGTCGGTAACGTCGCAGCTCTTCTTCGAAGACTGCCGGATTCCGGCGGAGAATCATCTTCCCCAGACCTCGTCTCTGCGGCACCCGCTGAACTGCCTCTCGCAGGCGCGCTACGGCATCGCGTGGGGCGTGCTGGGAGCGGCGATGGGCGTGTTCCACACCGCCACGGAGTATGCGAAGTCACGAATCCAGTTTGCCGGCCAGCCGATCGCATCGCACCAGCTCGTGCAGAACAAGCTCGCCTGGATGATCACGGAGATTACCAAGGGCCAGCTTCTCGCGCTGCAGATGGGGCGGCTCAAGGACCAGGGCAAGCTCAAGCCGCACCACGTCTCGATGGGCAAGATGAACAACGTGAACATCGCGCTCGAGTGCGCGCGCATGGCGCGCGACATCCTCGGCGCCAACGGCGTGTCGGACGAGTACCCGGTGATCCGCCACATGATGAACCTCGAGTCGGTGAAGACCTACGAAGGGACGCACGACATCCACAACCTCGTCATCGGCGAGGCGGTCACCGGAATCGCGGCGTACAATCCGCCCATGTCGGCGGCCATCGCGAAAGAGATGGAAGCGGCGTCGAAGAAATAGCCCTGTAGCGAAGGCCTCCGGCCTTCGAACGCACGCAGCCGGCGTGGGCAAGGCGAGACGCCTTGCCTACATTGGGGGAACGATGGAATCGAGTCTCGAGATCGGGTTTCTGAGAGTCGCCGAGAAGGCCGCGCTCGCCGCAGCCCGCACGATGGGTTACGGCAACCGCAAGTACTCGGACCAGGTCGCCGTCGAGGCGATGCGCGAAGACATGTCGAAGCTGAACATGCGCGGGCAGATCGTCATCGGCGAGGGCGAGCGCGACAAGGCGCCGATGCTCTATGTCGGCGAGATCGTCGGCCGCGAGAAGGACGAGCACGGCGATGCGAACCCCGAGGTCGACATCGCGGTCGACCCGCTCGAGGGAACGAACCTCTGCGCCACGGGGGCGCCTAACGCGATCGCGGTCCTGGCGGCTTCCGAAAAGGGAGGCCTGCTCAACGCGCCCGACATCTACATGGACAAGCTCGTCGTCGGGCCGACCGCGGCGAAGTGGGTCTCGATCAACAACTCCGTCGAGGAGAACCTGCGGCAGATGGCCGAGGCCTTCAAGCGCGACGTCAACGAGCTGACCATCGTCGTTCTCGACCGCGAGCGCCACCAGGACCTGATCGCGCAGATCCGCGAGGCCGGGGCGCGCATCAAGCTGATTGGTGACGGCGATCTGTCGGCCGGCATGTCGACCGCGATTCGCGGCACGGGCGTCCACGGCGTGATGGGCGTCGGCGGCGCCCCGGAAGGCGTGCTGACGGCGGCCGCGATGCGCTGCCTTGGCGGGCGCATCCAGGCGCGGCTCAGGCCACTCGAGAAGTGGCAGGAAAACCGCCTGAAGGAAATGGGCTACACCGACTCGAACAAGGTCTACGAGACCAACGAACTCGCTTCGGGCAACGACATCATCTTCGTCGCGACGGGAGTTACCGACGGCGACCTGCTGCGCGGCATTCGCTTCTTCGGCGGCGGCATCCGCTGCTCCTCGATCTTCATGTCGCTCAAGTCCAACACGATCCGATTCGTCGACACGATCTACCGCGACGACCTGACGACGCCGATCACGATGTAGCGAGAACCGAGGGAACCCGAACGACGCCGGCGCGAAAGTGCCGGCGTTTTCGTTTTGAGGTGTGGCACTTGCTCACGGCACCTCGTATCGCGAGTCACACCGGCGTGAAATGCACGGCGCTACGCTGATGCATGTGGCGCAGGCACTCCCGCCTGCGCCACACAGGATTCAGGGATCGCTGTCCGCGAAGAGGAGCGCAGTGATGGCCCACCTCACGTTGAAGTCGGGATACAGCAGTCTCGCCGAGCGCTTGAATCGGTTCGCGCAGGGCGCGCCCCCTTCGGAGCTTCTGTTCCGAATTCTGAAGATCCTCGTTTCCGAGAGCGAAGCCGCGCTGATCGCTCAGCTCCCGATCCGGCCGTTCACCGCGAGGAAGGCGGCCGGAATCTGGAAGACGAGCGTCGCCGACGCGGCGAGACTCCTCGACGGGCTCGCCGCGAAGGCGATGCTCCTCGACTGCGACAACGACGGCGAGACGACGTACGTGCTCCCCCCGCCGATGGCCGGCTTCTTCGAGTTCTCGCTGATGCGAATCCGCGACGACATCGATCAGAAGGAGCTGTCCGCCCTCTTCCACGAGTACCTCAACGTCGAGGAGGACTTCGTTCGCGAGCTCTTCACGCGGGGCGAGACGCAGGTCGGACGGACGTTCGTGCACGAGCCGGCGCTCTCGAACGACAACGCGCTCCACGTGCTCGACTACGAGCGCGCGACGCACGTGATCGAGAGCTCCTCCCACATCGGCGTCGGCACCTGCTACTGCCGCCACAAGATGGAGCACCTCGGACGCGACTGCGACGCGCCGAAGCAGATCTGCCTCACCTTCAACGGAGCGGCGGCGTCGCTCACGAAGCATGGACACGCGCGCCCCATCGACCGGAGCGAGGCACGCGAGCTTCTCGCCGAAGCCTGGGATCACAAGCTCGTTCAGTTCGGCGAGAACGTGCGCGAGCGCCCCGCGTTCATCTGCAACTGCTGCGGCTGCTGCTGCGAGGCGATGATCGCCGCCCGCCGCTTCGCGATCTTCAACCCCGTCCACACGACGAACTTCATCCCTGCGCTCGACGACGCGAGCTGCAACGGCTGCGGCAAGTGCGTAACGGCATGTCCCGTCGAGGCGATGACGCTCGCCTCCTCCAACGACCCTCACCGCCCGAAAGTGAAGAAGGCGAAGCTCGACGAGGAGCTATGCCTGGGGTGCGGCGTCTGCGTCCGGTCGTGCCCGAAGGAGAGCATCCGTCTGGAAACTCGCCCCGCGCGCGTCATCACGCCGCTCAACGGCGCGCATCGCGCGGTCGTCATGGCCATCGAGCGTGGAACGCTTCAGCACCTGATCTTCGACAACCGCGCGCTCTGGAGCCATCGCGCGATGGCCGCCGTGCTCGGCGTCGTGCTCAGGCTTCCACCGGTTCAACAGTTGATGGCAAGCCGGCAGATCAAATCGAGGTACCTCGAAACGCTGATCGAGCGTTCGCAGATCCAATGATCCGCCGCAGGTAAGCGCCGCGGCAGCGAGGCTGTCATCCCGAGCGCAGCGAGGGATCTGCACAAACAGGCCCCTGACCGCTTCCCTAACTCGAATTGTCGTTTGCGCAAGAACCAGCCGGCTCCGAGGTTGTCGTCCTGAACGGAGCGAAGCGGAGTGAAGGACCTCTCCGGCTTCTATCGTCGCGCAATGAGGAAGGACTGAAGGTCTGGATGGTAGAAGCCTGCGAGGCCCTTCGCTTTGCTCAGGGCGACATACGGCGCGCGGAACGGGCGTGGACACTCGAGCCGCTGCCGGCCTAACTGCCTCAGCCGCGCGACTCCCGCGTGCCGGCTTTCGGCTTCGGTCTGGCGCCGGGCTTCGGTTTCGGCTTCGCCGGGAGACCCGAGAGCTCGAGCTTTCGCAGCGGGCCCGGGATCGGCGCAGTGAAGCGCATCATCTTCCCGGTGTGCGGGTGCTTGAATCCGAGCAGGAATGCGTGAAGCCCGAGGCGATTTACCGGGTCGCTCTTCGCGCCGTACCGCCCGTCGCCGACGATTGGGAATCCTGCCTCGGAAAAATGCGCGCGGATCTGGTTCTTGCGTCCCGTTTCGAGGCGCACTTCCAGCTTCGTGTAGCGCTTGCCCGACTCGAGCACGCGGTAATGGGTGATCGC
Organism: Thermoanaerobaculia bacterium; assembly: GCA_051305935.1. Taxonomy (GTDB): domain Bacteria; phylum Acidobacteriota; class Thermoanaerobaculia; order Gp7-AA8; family Gp7-AA8; genus JACPDH01. The sequence continues at coordinate 10,387 of JBPPMG010000294.1, read as the reverse complement.
AAGCTTTCCCGCCTTCGGATCCTTGACGCTCCGCACCATCAGCGACTTCTCGTCCTCCAGGAGGTACGAGCGGATCGTTCCCTGCTCCGCGGGCGGCTTTCCCTCGACGATCGCGATGTAGACGCGATCGATGTCGTGGGCGGCAAAGGTGTCCTTCAGCAACTCGCGCGTGCCGAAGTTCTTCGCGAACATCATCACTCCAGAGGTGTCGCGGTCGAGCCGGTGGACGAGATGGACGCGGCTGCCGCGCTTCGCCTTCATGTAGGCGTTCAGGTGGCGCTGCACCGTCTCGTCCTGCTCCCCTTTCGCCGCCACGGTGAGAAGCCCCGCGGGCTTGATGACGACGAGCAGGTCGTCGTCCTCGAAGAGCAGTGCGATCTCGGGCGTCAGGTTCGACGCCGTCGTGCGCTTGCCGACCTCGACCCGGTTCCCTTTCAGGAGCTTCCGTCGGGCGTTCTTCTCGATCTCGTCGTCGACGGCGACGCGCCCCTGTTGCAGCATGTCGCGAAGCGTGGTCCTCGACGCCTCCGGAAACCATCCCGCGAGGAGCTCGAGCAGCACGCCGTCTTTTTCGACCTTGAATCGCACGTGTGCCAGCATATACCGCACGCGCCTGCAATCGACCGACGATCTCGCGCGTGAGTCCGGATAGCGCTCGAAGCACGTAGGTAGAGCGGGGCGATCGTATTCCCGCGCTCCGGGCGCGGGCGCAGGCCGAGGTCACTAGTCATGCTGATTCGAAGAACACGACGCTGGGAAATCCCTGAGCGCGAAGCGACTCCGGAGAGCTCGTTTCTCTCGCGTCGCGAGTTGCTCGGCGGACTCGCTCTCGGCATCGGCGCGATCGCGCTGGCAGGCTGTGATCCGAGATCCCCACTGCGCGGCGGTGACGACGCCGAGATCCTGAAGACGATTCCCGCTGCCCATCCCCCGTTTCCCTTCGCGCGAAACGCGAGGCACACCCTCGACCGCCCGGTCACCCGCGAGCTCGTCGCAGCGAGGTACAACAACTTCTACGAGTTCTCCTCGGAGAAGGACCAGATCTGGCAGCTCACCGAGCGGTTCCTCGATCACCCGTGGCAGATCGAGGTTGCGGGGCTCTGTGCGAAGCCCGGGACGTTCGCCATCGAGGATCTGCTCGCGAAGTTCCCTAACGAAGAGCGTCTCTACCGCCACCGATGCGTGGAGGCATGGGCGATGGCGGTGCCCTGGTCCGGCGTTCCGCTCGCGCGCCTGCTCGAACGCGTCGAGCCGTCAGTCGACGCGAAGTACGTGCGCTTCGTCTCCTTTAACCGACCGAAGGAAGCGCCCGGCATCGACTCGCAGCCCTGGTACCCGTGGCCGTACTTCGAGGCGTTGCGCATCGACGAGGCGATGAACGAGCTGGCGATGCTCGTCACCGGCGTCTACGGACATGCGCTCCCGAAGCAGCACGGCGCCCCCGTCCGCCTCGTCGTCCCCTGGAAGTACGGCTACAAGTCTGCGAAGTCGATCGTGCGCATCGAGCTCGTCGCCGCACAGCCCACGACCTTCTGGAGCGACCTGGAGCCAGCCGAGTACGACTTCCTCGCAAACGTGAATCCCACCGTCCCTCACCCGCGCTGGTCACAAGCCAGCGAGCGCCTGATCGGTACGCTGGAGACGAGGAAGACGATCGAGTACAACGGGTACGGCCAGGAGGTTGCCCGGCTCTACCAGTAGTTTGGGCCAGAGGCCACAGGCCAAAGGCCAAAGCAGGCGGGGAGAAATACGGGCCACGGACCGCAGGCAACGGCAGGCTGTCGATCGACGCAGCGCCGACAACAAGGCGCCGCGATTCGATAGGGGCGACCCGGCAGGTCGCCTGTTCGATCTCCTCCGCAAATGAAACGGGCGACGCCTCGCGTCGCATGTACGAATCGCTCTTTCGTCGGCCTCTGGCCTTCGGCCTGCTCTTCTGCCTGCTTTGGCCTCTGGCCTCTGGCCTTTGACCTAACTTCAGTGCGCGACCGGCATATCCAGCCTTCGGTACCTTTTCGTCCCGGGCAGGCAGCTCTTGTGCTCGATGTGGTACAGGAACTCGTCGCGGAACTTCTTGACCGCGGAGGCTACGGGACCGCAGGCCGCGTCGCCGAGGGCGCAGAGCGATTTGCCGCCGATGTTGTCGGTCATGTCGAAGAGCAGATCGGCATCCTGGGGACGCCCGCCTCCCCGCTCGATGCGGTCGAGGATCGTCTCCATCCAGTTGGTGCCTTCGCGGCACGGGGTGCACTGGCCGCACGATTCGTGCGCGAAGAACTTCGACATGCGCCACGTCGCGTCGACGATGCATGTCGAGCTGTTCATGACGATGATTCCGGCCGAACCGAACATCGTGCCCGCCTTCATCAGCGCGTCGAAGTTCATCGGCAGGTCGATCTCGTCGGGCGTCAGCATCGGCGCGGAGCCGCCCCCCGGGATGACCGCCTTGAGCGGGAGGTCGTCGGTGATGCCGCCGCAGTGCTCGTAGATGAGCTCCTTGAGGTTCACGCCCATCGGGAACTCGTAGACGCCCGGCTTCTTCACGTGGCCCGAAACGCAGTAGAGCTTCGGGCCGGTGTTCTTCGGCTGCCCGAACGACTTGAACCACTCGGCGCCGTGCTCGACGATGAGCGGGACGCACGCGATCGTCTCGACGTTGTTGACGATCGTCGGGCTTCCGAAGACGCCGACGACCGCGGGGAACGGCGGCTTCACGCGCGGCTGGCCCCGGTGTCCCTCGAGCGACTCGATGAGTCCCATTTCCTCGCCGCAGATGTAGGCGCCGGCGCCGCGATGCACGGTGATGTCGAGGTCGAAGCCGCTCCCGAGAATGTTCTTGCCGAGGAATCCCTTGGCACGAGCCTCTTCGAGCGCCTGCATCAGGATCATCGCTCCCGTGTAGAACTCGCCACGGATGTAGATGTACGACATCGGGCACGACTTGATCGCGTAGGCCGAGATGATCATCCCCTCGATGAGGAGATGCGGATCCTTTTCGATGATGACGCGATCCTTGAACGTGCCGGGCTCCGACTCGTCGGCGTTGCAGAGAAGGTAGCGCGGCTTCGGCGAGTCCTTCGGAAGGAAGCCCCACTTCATGCCGGTCGGGAAGCCCGCGCCGCCGCGACCGCGCATCTCGGAGTCCTTGACGAGCTGCACGAGCTCGTCGGGCGTCTGCTTGAGGGCCTTCTTCAGGCTCTCGTAGCCGCCGCCCGCGAGATAGGTCTCGATCGAAGCCGAGTTCGGCTTGTCGACGTTCTTCGTGAGTACCTTGATCGGTTCCATTACTTGAGCGTGTCCAGGAGCTTGTCGATCGACTCGACGCTCGCGTTCTCGTGATAGTCGTTGTTGATCTGCACCACCGGGGCGGTGCCGCACGAACCGAGGCACTCGACCTCGGTGAGCGTGATCCTGCCATCCGCCGTCGTCTCGCCCGGATGGAGCCCGAGTTTCGCAAGGCAGTGGTCGTAGATGTCGTACGCGTTCCTGATCATGCAGCTCAGGTTCGTGCAGACCTGGACGTGATGCGTCCCGACCGGCCGCTGGTTGTACATGTTGTAGAACGTGACGACGCCGAAGACCTTGGCGGGCTCGAGCTCGAGCAACCCGGAGAGGTAGACCATCACCTCCGGGGAGATCCAGCCGAACTCCTCCTGCGCGAGGTGAAGGGCGGGAAGCAGCGCGGCTTCCTTCGTCGGGTAGCGCGGGAGCAGGGCGTCGAACTTCGCCTTCGCTTCAGGCTTGAACTCGACGCGTTTCGTCGTGTCGGCGAAGCGCTCGGTGGCGTACGGGCTATCGGGTTGGAGATGTGCCATGGATCAGTTCCAGTCGAACGCTTTCTTTTTCCAGACGTAGATGTAGCCGATCGCGAGCAGCGTGACGAACACGACCATTTCGAACAGCACGAACGTCGCGATGCCGGTGGAGGTGATCGTCGCGTCGCGGTAGATGACCGCCCAGGGATAAATGAACGCTGCTTCGATGTCGAAGATGATGAAGAGCATCGCGATCTGGTAGAAGCGGACGTTGATGCGCTTGCGATTCGAATCGAGCAGCGGCACGCCCCCTTCGTAGGGGGAGAGCTTCGACGGGTTGCGCCGGTGCGTACCGACGAACCAGTTGACGATCAGCATGCCCGCGCCAAGCGCGATGCCGAAGAGGATGAGTATAAGGACCGGGACGAATGATTCCGTCATCGAAGACTCCAAGAAAAGCGGCGAAACTCTATCGCGGCGAGGCTGGACTTTTCAAGCGACGCGCGCCGGGTGGCGCGCAGGGGACAAGACCGGAACCGTCTAGGCCGACGCTTCCTTCGACGTCAGGAACGAAAGCGCCTGGTCACGGCTGTCGAAGATCTTGAACACCGTATCGAGCTTCGTGATCTTCAGCAGCGCCAGGATTCGGTGGTTCGGATTCAGCAGCGCCATCTTCCGCTGGCGATCCTCGAACTTCTGAAGGTAACCGATCAGCTCACCGAGCCCCGTCGAATCCATGTAGTTGATGCCCTCGAAGTTGATGAGCACCGGCCCTGTCTCGTCGTTGAGGACTTTCTCGAGATAGCTCGAGAACTCCCGGGCGCTCTCTCCGAGCTTGATGACACCCTGGATGTCGAGAAGGGTCACATCCTGATGGCGGTTCCTGATGATGTTCAAACTTTGATCTCCCGGGTGCGCTAACTTTACCCAATCGAGTCGATTGAGTCCATAGCGCGCAAGCGCGAAGCGCCATCGTGGCATACTTCCAGCCGCTGGAGGAACCATGAAATTGCTTCTCGTCCGCTGGATCGTCAATACGCTCGCCCTGCTGCTCGTGAGCTGGATCGTTCCGGGGATCAGCGCCAACTCTGTCGTCGCGCTCCTGGTGGCGGCCGCGGTCCTGGGGTTGCTGAATGCCGTGCTTCGTCCCGTGCTGGTCGTGCTGACGGCTCCGCTCTGGATCGTGACGTTCGGGCTCTTTCTCATCGTGGTGAACGCCACGATGCTCTGGCTGGCCGGAGCGCTCGTGCCCGGTTTCACCGTCAGCGGCTTTCTCGCTGCGGTCTTCGGCGCGATCGTCCTCAGCGTCGTTTCGTTCTTCACGGGATCGATCGGGAAAAAAGAGAAGGATTGAGGGCGGGAGTGAGGCGGCGCCTTGCCGTAGCGAAGACGCGTCGCCTTCGCTTTCAATCGAGAAACCCGTTCGTGGGGACTCGGGCAAGGCGGGACGCCTTTCCTACAAGCGCTTACTCGGCCGCGCCGGTGAGGAACTTCTGGATCGACGGGATGAAGGTCTTCACGTCGATCGGCTTCGAGATGTACCCGTCACATCCCGCCTGGAGGAACCGATCGCGGTCGCCGCGCATCGCATGCGCAGTCAGCGCGAGAATTGGCACGCCGGTCAGCTTCCCGCCCGACTTCAACTCGCGCACTACGCTGAGCCCGTCCATCCCCGGAAGGTGAATGTCCATCAGGATGAGATCGGGGTTCGCTTCACCGGCAAGCCGAAGGGCCTCTTCTCCCGACGTCGCCTTCACGATTTCGAACCCGCTCTCTTCGAGCAGGTACTCGAAGAGCTGCATGTTCATCTCGTTGTCTTCCACCACGAGGATTCGGCTGCTCATGTGCGGTTAGTGTAACACCTCGACTTCGGCTTTCAACTGGGGCCACTCCTCTCCGAAAACGCTGCGGGGACACGGCATGCCGTGCCCCCGCTGTTCAGAGCGTCCGAGGACTGCCTTACGGAGCTTTCTCTTCGAAGAAGTTCTCGTTGAACTCGATCTTCGCGCTTTCCTTAACCGAATTGACGACGATCTGCGCGCGAAGGTTCACACCCTGCTGCTCGAGCGCGGGCCTGACCTGCTCGAACGTCGACACCTCGCGAGCCGTCACCTGAAAGATGTGGAAGCCGTAAGGGCTGCGGATCGGAGCGCTCACTTCGTTCTCCTTGAGCAGCTCGATCGGAACCTCGAGGCTCGATCCGAGCTGTCCGGGACGAACCATTCCAAGCTCGCCTCCGCGCTCAGCGGTCTGCGTGTCGTCCGATTCGGCGCGCGCGACGGTCGCGAAGTCCTCGCCCTTGCGGATCCGGTCGGCGATTCCTGCAGCCTTCTCGCGCGCCTGCGCCTCGGAGAGCTTCGCGGTCCCGGCCTTCGCAGGAATCAGCGCCCCGTCGTACGAAACGAGCACCTGCCGGAGCCGCGTACCGCGGAACTGCGTCTTGTACTTCTCGTAGAAAGCCTGAAGATCGGACGGCGCTTCGGTGACGATCTTCTCGAGCGCTGACGCCGCGAGGATGTTGTCGCGCATCGCCGACACCTGGCTCAGAATCTCGGGATCCTTGTCGATTCCCATCTTCTCGGCCTGCTGCTTGAGCAGCTTGAGCTTGACGATCTCCTCGGTAATCACCCGCTTTCCGGCCGGCTTCCCTGCAATCGCCCTCGCGTTCTCGGGGAGGCTCTCGACTGCAATCTGAAAATCGGAGTGGTAGACCTTCTCGCCGTTGACCTCAGCGATCACGAAGTCACCCTTGGGCCGCTCGGGCGTCTTCTCCACCTGTGCGGCGGGCGACTCCACGCTTGCCTCGGAGCTCTTTCCGATACCACCCTTTCCTGCCAACCACGCCCCCACGACGAGCAGAAGACCAACCACGGACCACACTGCAATGCGCTTCACGTTGCTCCTTTCGAATTCGCGGATGAGAGAGCGGTGGACTGTAATTTCACGAGGCGATGGACGCGGTGCAAAGCGTTTGACGATGTGCTGCCAAACGGTTATTCTCCACCCGCTCGTGAACGCTCTCACGGCTGGACGGCGCCGCCGTCCCGATCGCGAAAAACCTCACATCTTTTACCACACATGGCAAAAGTCACCATCGACGGAATCGAGGTTGAAGTTCCCGACGGAATCAACGTCGTCGAGGCTGCGAAAGCGGCCGACGTTCACGTTCCGCACTTCTGTTACCACCCCGCCCTGAGTGTCGTCGGCCAGTGCCGCATGTGCCTGATCGAAGTCGACGGCATGCCGAAGCTGCAGGCCGGCTGCGCCACTCCGGCGCGCGACGGCATGAAGATCTTCGTCCACAGCGAGAAGGTCGACAAGGCTCGCAAGGGGCAGATGGAGTTCCTGCTCATCAATCACCCGCTCGACTGTCCGATCTGCGACAAAGCTGGCGAGTGCCCCCTGCAGGACTACTCCTTCAACTACGGCACGGTCACCTCGCGCTATGGCGAGGAGAAACGAACGTACCCCGGCATGGATCGCACGCCGATCGGCCCGCACGTGATGCAGAACATGAATCGCTGCATTCACTGCACGCGCTGCATCCGCTTCTGCGAGGAGATCACCGGCACGGGCGAGCTCGCGTTCATCAAGCGCGGGGCAGCGACCGAGGTCGGCGTCTTCCCCGGCCGGCCGATCGACAACTGGATGAGCGCCTGCGTGACCGACGTCTGCCCCACCGGCGCGCTCACCGCCCGCGAGTTCCGTTTCGAGTCGCGCGTCTGGAACCTGGAGTCGACCGAGTCGGTCTGCAACGGCTGCGACGTCGGCTGCAACATCTTCCTCGAGCATCGGAGCGGCAAGAGCTATCGCTACACGCCGCGCGTGAACCCGGAAGTCATCGACTACTGGCTCTGCGACTTCGGCCGTTTCTCGCACGAACGCTACGAGACCGATCGCGTCGTCGTCCCGCGCATGATGCGTGACGACTACCAGTCGGTTTCCAGCTGGTCCGAGGCAATCGAAGAAGTCGCCGGCAAGCTCGGCGCGGCGCAGGGCGACAGGATCGCAGTCATCGCGTCCTCGCAGCTCACGAACGAGGACGCCTGGCTTCTCGAGCAGCTCTTCGTCGAGCGCCTCGGCAGCAAACACGCCGATGTCGTGGTCGACCCTGTCGGGCCGATCCGCATGAAGTCGCGCACCGAGTGGCTCGAAGGCAAGCAGGCCGGCCCGAACTTCCGCGGCGTGCGTGCCGCGGGCATCTCCCCTGCCGGCGGACGGAGCGCCGAGGATCTGATGACGAACGGAGCGGACGGAATCGACGTCCTCCTTGTCACGGAGGCCTCGTTCAGCGAGCGGGCGAAGACGCCCGAGGTCGTGGCGAACCTCCGCAAGGCAAAGTTCCTCGTCGTGCTCGCGTGGGAAAACCACCCGCTCGCCGAGGTCGCCGACGTGGTGCTGCCGACGACGATCTTCGCCGAGAAGTCCGGCACGTTCACGAACGTGCAGGGACGGCTTCAGAAGATCATCGCGGGATCGATGCCGAAAGGTGAAGCGCTTCCCGAGTGGGAGATCTTCCGCCGCATCGGATTCGCGCTCGCTCCCGATGAACAGTCGTTCGCATTCTCCGAGGTCGAGGAGCTCTTCGACCAGATGGTCTCGAAGTCCCCCGCGCTTCGCGCTCTCGACTGGAGCGGCATCGAGCAATTCGGCGTCACGGGGGCTCCGCAGGGCAGCTAGCCCTCGAGGATCACGATGAGCTTCGACACTCCCGACATCATCCTCAGTCTGATCAAGATCGGGATCGTCCTCGGTCTCGTGCTGAGCGTCACCCCGGTCTGGGTCTGGGTCGAGCGACGTGGAGCCGGCCTCATCCAGGATCGTCCCGGGCCGAACCGCATCGGACCCCTCGGGCTGATGCAGGCGATGGCCGACGCCGCGAAGTTCATCCTCAAGGAAGATTTCGTACCGGCGCAGGCGCATAAGGTCCTGTACAACCTCGCGCCGATCTTCGGGCTGATTCCCGCGGTGACGACTTGCGCCGCGGTCCCGTTCGCGCGAGGCTTCACAATCCCCGAGGCGATCACCTACAGCAGCATCCTCGGGGCCCTGCTCGTTGGCGGCGCGGTGGTGAACTTCGTCCTCGGCGTCGTGGCCCTGCGCGTGACGTCGCACTTCGGTGCGATGGACGGCGCGACCCGGCTCAACCAGTGGATCGGAAAGATCGTCGGCTTCGCGATGATCGCCTCCGCGCCCCTGCTGCTCGGAGTCTTCGCGTGGTTCCGCTCGGCGGGGTCGGTCGCGATACCGTTCGGAATCGGCGGCCGCTTCTTCGAGCCGATCGTCGCCGACACGAGCATCGGGATCCTCCTGATCTTCGCCCTCTCATCGCTCGGCGTCTACGGCATGGCGACCGCGGGCTGGGCTTCCGCCAACAAGTACTCGATGATCGGCGCGGTCCGCGCCTCGGCGCAGATGGTCTCCTACGAGCTCGCGCTGACTCTCGCCGCCGTCGGCGTCCTGATGAGCGCCGGGACGCTCCGGCTCACCGAGATCGTCTACCGGCAGAGCGGCACGTTCATCCTCTTCGACACGATCCCGCTGCCGGCGTGGAACGTCTTCCCGATGTTCATCGGCTTCATCGTCTTCTGGGTCGCTGCTTTCGCCGAGACCAACCGGCTGCCGTTCGACTTCGCGGAAGCGGAAGCCGAGATCGTCGCCGGCTACCACACCGAATACTCCTCGATGAAATTCGCGCTCTTCTTCATGGCCGAGTACATGGCGATGGGGACGATCTCGGCGCTCATCGCGACGCTCTTCCTCGGCGGCTGGGATATCCCCTGGTACAACGAGCCGGCGAACTTCCTCGGGTTCCTTCTCTCCTTCGGCGCGTTCCTCGCGAAGACCTCGTTCTTCCTGTTCGTCTTCGTCTGGGTGCGCTGGACGTTGCCCCGTCTCAAGTACGACCTGCTGATGAAGCTCGGCTGGAAGGTCTTCATGCCGCTTGCGCTCCTCAACATCGTGATCGTCGCAATTCTGATTCCACTGGGGTGGATCTGATGTTCGAGTATCTGATCTTCTTCACGTTCGCGGCGATCGCGGTGATCTTCTCGGCAATCGTCGTGCTCCACCGCAATCCGATCGTGAGCGCGCTCGCTCTCGTCGTCTCGTTCTTCTCGCTGGCGGTGATGTACATCCTGCTCGATGCGCCGTTCATGGCGGCGCTGCAGGTGATCGTCTACGCGGGCGCCATCATGGTGCTTTTTCTGTTCGTGATCATGCTGCTGAATCTCGCGCACACCGACGAGCCGATCACGCGCCCGATCCAGCAGTTCCTCGGCATTACCGGCGCGGCGGCTTTCGCGATCACCCTCATCTATTACATCAGCAAGGCCGCGGTGCTCCACACCGGCGGCCCGACTGAGTTCGTCGCCGACGCTCGCGCAATCGGCATATTGATGTTCGAGGCGTACATCTTCCCGTTCGAGGCCGTATCGATCCTGCTGCTGGCCGCGATCGTAGGCGCGCTCATCCTCTCGCAGCGCACGGGCGCAATTGCGAAGGACGGGGGTTCGCGATGATTCCGACCACCTGGTTCCTCATCCTCAGCGCGATCATGTTCTCGCTCGGCGTCCTCGGAGTCCTGACGCGCCGCAACGGCATCACGATCTTCATGTCGATCGAGCTCATGG
>JBPPMG010000262.1:0-2340 GCA_051305935.1 Thermoanaerobaculia bacterium | reverse complement strand
CGCGACGTTGCGCAGCGTGATCGGCGTGCCGTCCTGCTCGCGGATGACGACACGCTCCAGGTCTTCGATCGATTTGACGAACCCGACGCCGCGAATGAAGAACTCGACGCCGTTTTTCTCGACGGCCTTCGCGCCGACGTCGATATTGCTCTTCGACACCGCGTCGAAAACGTCCATGAACGTGACGCGGTGAGCGCGCAATTTGTCCGGATGAACGTCGATCTGGTACTGCTTGACGAAGCCGCCGACGCTCGCCACTTCGCTCACGCCTTCGACCGCATTGAGCTGGTAGCGCACGTACCAGTCCTGGATCGAGCGCAATTCGGCCAGGTCGAACCCCTCACCTTCGACGGTGTACCAATAGACCTGGCCCAATGCGGTCGCGTCCGGTCCGAGTCCCGGGATGACGCCCATCGGCAGCCGCTGCTGCGCGATGTTCATGCGCTCGAGCACGCGCGAGCGCGCCCAGTAATAGTCGACGTCGTCTTTGAAGATGACGAAGACCATCGAGAAGCCGAAGCCCGACATCGATCGGATCGACTTCACGCCAGGCGTGCCCGTCAGGCTCGTCGTCAGCGGAAACGTGACCTGATCGTCGACGTCTTGCGGGCTGCGTCCAGGCCAATCGGCGTAGACGATGACTTGCTTCTCGCCGATGTCGGGGATCGCATCCACCGGCGTGTTCACGAGCGCGAAATAGCCGCCCACGCACACGCCGGCGATGAGCAGGATCATCAAGAACGTGTTCTTGATGCACCAGCGGATGACGGCGTCGACCATCGTGAGGCCTCGCGGTCAGTGCTCGTGTTGCGACGGAGGCGACGGAGGCGCTGGAGGCGCGCTCGAACTCCGCGCGGCATCGCTCGCGGGCGCCGGCGTGGACGACTCTGCACCATGCCGATGGCCCGTCGCTCCGGCCATGAGTCCGCCCGGGTAGAAGAGGCTCGGCAAGCCCGTGATCTGGAACTGACTGTCGATGAGGAATCCGCCGCGCGTGACGACGCGCTCGCCTTCCGCCACCCCGCTGAGCACGGCCACGAATGCGCCGCTGCGTGGACCGAGCACGACGGGTCGTGCTTCGAACGCACCGCGCTCTCTCTCGACGAAGACGATCTGTCGCAGGCCGCTGTCGAGGACGGCCGTGGCGGGCACGGCGAGAACTCCGGACGCGAACTCGGAATTCGCTGCCTGATCGCCGTGCTGCACGGACGCGGGTTCGAGAACCGGGATCTGCTCGAGCGTCATCGCGCAGACGCGACACGTGCCTGGCCCGCTCTCGAGGATCTCCGGGTGCATTCGGCACGTGAAACGCCCTTCGACTCCGGTGGGAGCCGCGCGACCGTCCTGGTCGAGTCGCGATTCGATTTCCGCGCTAACGAACATGCCCGGCTTGAGCGCGTGGTCGCGGTTGTCGACGTGCACCGGCACCCGGATCGTGCGCGTCTCCTCGTCCACGATCGGCTGCACGAACGTGACCAGCCCGCTGAACGTGCGTCCGGGCAGGGCCTCCGCGGAAACGTTCACTTTCTGGCCGTACCGAACCCACGCCAGGTCGTATTCGTAGACGTCGAGGTACACCCACACCGTGTCGAGGTTCGCGATCCGGTAGAGCGCGTCGCCGGCCTTGAACGCGCTGTTCTGCACGATGGACTTCTCGATGACGGTGCCCGCGATGGGGGAGTGCAACGTGACGCGCTCCGCGAACGACTGTTTCTCGATCAGAGCCGTGATCTGCTCCGTCGTGAGTCCCCAGCGCTGCAATTTGAGCTTGGCCGCCTCGACCAACGACGAGGCGCGCCGATCTCCGCCGTTCTGGAGCGCGATCAGGAGCTCCTGTTGTGCGACGAGCAGTTCGGGGCTGTAGACCTCGGCGAGGTGATCACCCGCCTTGATCTCCATCCCCGTGAAATTGACGAAGAGGCGCTCGGCGTAGCCGTCCACGCGCGCGGTGATCGTCGCGAGCGACGATTCGTCGTATTGGATCTTGCCGATCGCGTGAAGCTCGCGGGTGAGCGCGCGTCGTGTGACGATCGCCGTCTCCACGCTCGCCATCGCCAGTGCGTGATCCGACAACTGGAGGATGGCCTCACCCGTCGTGTTCGTGGCCGGCGCGTCGGCGGGGATCAGCGGCATCTCGCAGATCGGGCAAGGACCTGGACGATCGAGGCGCACCTGCGGGTGCATCGAACAGGTGTAGACCTGTTGCTTCTCGCGCTGCGACACAGGCCGCGTGGATCGCGCGCTCGCAGGCGCGTGGGCTGACCGCCCGATCCAATACCCGCCGAGTGCGGCCACCGCGACGACGACGGAACCAAGGACGAGGAGGCGGCGATTCATGGA
>JBPPMG010000227.1:0-2038 GCA_051305935.1 Thermoanaerobaculia bacterium | reverse complement strand
GGGCCACGCTTCGCCGCTATGCCGGCGAGAGGCGTTCCTTCGAGCCCGTCGGGACATTCGACGGAGCACGGAGCATCGCCGTCGCGGGCGATTGGCTCTACGTTGCGGCGTGCAAGGTCGTTTACGTGATTGACCTGAAGCGATTAATGGTCGTCGAGCGGCTGACGCGCGATTGGGAAGCGGTCGACGTGGCCTCGCGCGGACTCGAGGTCCGGATTCTCGACCGGAAGCATGGGCTCATTTACCGCCACGGACCGTACCGCGGGCTCGAGCAGGAGCCGGCGCGCGAAGATCGCGCGGGCGCCTGGTCCCGGATCGCGGTCGATCGCGACGGTGGGATCTATCTCCTGAACGGCGACGTGCTCGAACGGCCCGATCCGAACGCGCCTCCGATCCGCGACGCCGGCGCGATCCGCGACCGCTTCGACCCGCCGCCGATTCGGCTCGACGCGGCCGGGCGCTTCTGCCTACCGGCTTCGCTCGCCCTCGCGTGCGGTCGCAGGCTCCCGGACAACGCGCCTCAGCCCGAGGATCCGCTCGCGCTCTGCCGGCCGGCTCCACCGAAGGCGCTGGAGCGAACGGGAGACGTCGCCGCCAACGGCGACTTTCTCCTGTACGTCCTCCGCCGGAGAAGCAAGCGGTTGGAGGCGTGGACGGACGACGGACGGCATCTCCGTCACTCGTGGGGTGCCTGCATGGATTGGCAGCCGGTCGACGTCGCCGCCTGCGGCAGCACGGCATTCGCGCTGGACGAGGCGCATCAGGCGGTTTTCCGCCACACCGCCGGACGCGAACAGCTCAAGGAGCTCTTCCGGGACGAGACCGAGACGCACCACTGGTCGCGGATCGCGTGCGACGGAGGAATGCTGCTTCTCCACGCGCCCGGCGCGCGGGAGGTCCAGGTCTTCGATTGCAGCGGGCGTCCGCGAGGCGAGCGTTGCTGGGACGGCGTGAAGAGCCTGTTCGACGCGGAGCGGCCCGAGCTCCCGGTGGCGAGCGAAGGGATCGTTTTCGACCGGCATGGTGAGAACGTCAGCGTGGACTTCACGGATCCTTCCGATACGTCGATCTATGCGAGAGAGGGCTCGTGGCAGAGCGCTCCGCTCGACAGTCTCCGGTACCGGTGCCAGTGGCATCGCATCGAGCTCGAGCTGTCGAGCTTTCCGCCAGGGAGCCGCCTCTCCGTCGAGACGTGTGCTCACGAGAATGAGGACGACGTTCACGATCCGATGAAGGCCCGGTTCGTTCCCGGGCAGACGATCGTTGCGCCGCTCGAAGGCACTCGGACGTCGTTCGATCTTCTCGTCCAGAGCGGTCTGGGACGCTATCTCACGCTGAAGCTCCGTCTCGGCGGCGACGGCTTCAGCACACCGGCTGTGTCGTCGGCGAAGATTCACTATCCGCGCGAGTCGTATCTCGAATACCTGCCCGCAACGTATTCGGCGGACGACGAGGCGCGCCTCTTTCTCGAGCGCTTCCTCGCAATCTTCCAGACGGAATGGGACGACCTCGACTTCGAGATCGATCATATCGAGCGGTTCTTCGATCCCGATGCCGTTCCCGACGGGCCGGCCATCGACTATCTCGCAGCGCAGTGGCTCGCGCTGCCGCTGGAAGGGACATGGAGCGACGATCAGAAGCGGCGGCTCTTGTCGGCGGTTCCGAAGATCTACCCGCGGCGTGGCCAGGCGAGCGGACTCAAGGACTTCCTCGCCGTCTACCTAGCGAACCTTTCCGGCCTGGAGACGGAGGAGGTCGAGAAGCTCGGCTTTCCGTTCATCGTCGAGGGGTTCCGCGAGCGGCAGTTCTTCTTCGGAGGATCCGCGGACGCATCGCGGCTCGGCGCCGCCGGAGCGCCGCTCTGGAGTCCGAGCGTGACGCGCCGGATTCAGCTCGGTGTCTACTCGACCGAAGGAGAGGCGGAGCTCGTCTCGGTCGGCGATCCCGAGCGCGACGTGTTCACCGAGTTCGCGCACAAGTTCCGGGTTTACGTACCGGCTGGATGGGTTCGCAGCGCGGACGACGAGCGGATGATCCG
>JBPPMG010000185.1:0-6634 GCA_051305935.1 Thermoanaerobaculia bacterium | reverse complement strand
AGGGCTGCCGACGGCGCGATGATGGCGGTCGACGTGAAGCTCGGCGCCGGCGTCGTCGAGACGTCGAATCCGCGGCTCCTTGCCGAGGACGGCCGCGAAATACCCCGGCCAGTCATTCGCCTCGGAATAGTCCTGCGCTCTCAGCGGGGGCAGGTTCGATTCGTCTTCTTCGGGCATGCTTTCCGCCACAGCACCAGACTCTCGGAGACCTCCGCCCTCCGGACGCAGTTCGCGGCGCATCGACACGGACGGGCCGCTTCACGATGACCGGCAGCGTCATTACCGGAAACTGAGGCTGCCGAAGCTGAAGCTGAGAGTCCGGGTTATCGCGCCAGCTTCGCCGTCCAGTTCGACACGAGCGTGATCGGCGTCGTCTGAATGTCCTCTGGGGCCTTGCCAACGAGGAAGCGTCCCGAGTTGCGCTCGAATCGGAAGAACGCCATCGTCGGATCGTTGAAAAGGAGCCGCGGATTCGACGTCTCGACGACGCCGGCGCCGAGCTTCACGTCGACCGCCATCATCGCGCCGTCGGCAGCCCTGTAGATGATCTCGCGGTCATCGACGCCCCACTCCGCGCGCCCTCCACCGGCGGTCGACACCTGCCACTTCCCGCCGGGGCCGGGGTAGGGCGCGAGGTAGATCTCGTTCCTGCCCGATTCGTTCGAGGTGTAAAGGATCCAGCGACCGTCGCTCGAAATCGTCGCGAGCGACTCGTTGAACTGCGTCGAGAGGTACGGCTGCAGCTTGCGCTCGCCGACCATGGACACGGCGAAGATGTCCTGCCCCAGCCGCACCTTCGGATCGAACGTCGAGACGAAGAGCGTGCTGCCGTCACGCGACCAGTCGGACGGTTGCTTGTGAATCTCCGACGTTGCGATCAACTGCTCGGCGCCCTCGCCGCTCGACTGCTTCGCATATACGTCGAAGATGCCCTTGTTCAGCTGGGCGAACGCGATCTGCTTTCCGTCCGGCGACCATTGCGGGAACCGTTCGTCTCCTGCCCCGAAGGTCAGGCGGCTCGGAATCCCGCGTACGAGGTCGACGACCCACACATCCCGGGTTCCCGCCGCTCGATCCTCCATTTCGACCGCGAGCCGCTTGCCGTCCGGCGAGAGCGCCGGGGCACTGTAGGCGCCCGGCTTCCCGATCGTCTCGAGAAGCTTTCCGTCGCGGTCGGCCCAGACGAGCGTGATGTCCTGCGCTGCGCCGCCGCCCTTGCGGTAAACGAGCATGCCGTTCTGCGAGGCCGAGAAGACTCCCTGGAAGAACGCGCTCTCGTATTGGACTCCGTCGGCCACCGGCACTGGGTCGCCGATCGCTTTCCGCTTCTTCGCGTCGAACGCCTGCGTGACGAGCACGTTATCGCGAACGTAGAGGACGTGCCCGACGGCGTACTCGACGTTCGAGCGCGCCTGGATGAACAGCTCCGGATCGTCACCCTCGATGTCGCCGATATAGATCGCGTTCGCCTGGCTGCGCGAGCCGGCGACGTGCGTCCCGGCCATGTAGAAAAAGTGCCGGCCGTCGGGGAGGAACGACGCCCAGCGATGCGTTGTCTCGTTCTTTGTGCTGTCGAGTTTCGTAACGGGTGTCGACGCTCCCCCCGAGGCAGAGATGCGATGGATCGCTCCGAGCGAGGTCGGCGAGAAGATGATGACGTCGTCGCGATTCCAGGAGCCGCGGCGGGGATTGAGGCCGATCTCGCAGAGATTCAGCGGCGGCCCGCCGCGCACGTCGATCTTCTGGAGGTAGCCACTCGCGAAGAACGCGATGAAATGGCTGTCGGGCGACCAGAACGGATTCGACGCACCCTCGGTGCCGGCCAGTGGCGTCGCGTTCTCGGAGTCGACCGGTCGCACCCACAGGCGGTCTTTTCCGTCCTCGCACTGCGCCATGAAAGTGACGCGCTTCCCGTCGGGTGAGATCGTCAGCGAGGCGGCGTCCCCCTGGTTCATGCGGAAGAGCGCCTTGTCCGGCGCGATGATCGACGACTGGATGACGAGCGGAGGCTTCGAGCGCTCGCTCAGTGCGAGCACCAGCAGAGCGCCGAACAGCACGAAGCCGATCGCCGCCGCGGTCCACGCGATTCGCTCGCGATTCTTTCGACGAATCGTGATCGGCGCGGCCACGCCCGCCTGCGATCCCGCCTCGGAGATCCACCGCAGCTCGCTCGCGACGTCGCGCGCCGACTGCCAGCGGTCGTCGGGATCCTTCTCGAGGCACTTTTTCACGACGTGGTCGAGCGCCGGCGGGGTCATCGGCGTGACCTGCGAGATCGGCGTCGGGTGGGACGTGACGATCGCGGCGATGAGGCTCGTGCGCGTGGATCCCTCGAACGCGCGCCTGCCCGTCGCCATCTCGTAGAGCAGAGCGCCTAACGAGAAGATGTCGGTCCGCGCGTCGGCTTCCTGTCCTTCGAGTTGCTCGGGTGCCATGTACTGGAAGGTGCCGAGGATCGTCCCTTCCTGCGTGAGCGGCTTCGCCTGCGTCGGCATCTCGGTGAGGCCCTGCACGACGGCCCCCTCGGCGCCGGAGCGCGCGAGGCCGAAGTCGAGCAGCTTCGCGCCGGTCTTCGTCAGCATCACGTTGCCCGGCTTGAGATCGCGGTGGATGATCCCCTGTGAGTGCGCGCGGGCGAGAGCGTCGGCGACCTGCGCGCCGTAGCGGATCACCTGGTCGGCGGGGAGCGGGCCCTTCGCGAGGCGGTCGGCGAGCGACTCGCCCTCGATGAGCTCCATGACGAGAAAGTGCGTGTCGTCCTCGTGGCCGACGTCGAAGAGCGTGCAGATGCTCGGATGGTTGAGCGACGAGATCGTCTTCGCCTCGCGCTCGAAGCGGGCGCGGAACTGCTCGTTCTGCGCGAAGCTCTCCGGCAGGATCTTGATCGCGACGTCGCGCCCGAGGCGCGTGTCTTTTCCGCGCCAGACCTCACCCATGCCGCCGGCGCCGAGAGGCGCGACGATCTCGTAGGGTCCTAGCCTGGTGCCGGGGCCGATCATCGTCGAATTGGGGTGAGACGGTTTGATTCTCGCACGACAAGGCTCGGGGTGGGTGCGGAACTTGCGACCGCCACCTGCGCGCGCGAATCGGCGGGTCGAGGAACTGGCCAGACGCGGCGAATGACGATGGCCTCGGCAGGGCCGTCTCGGTCTGCCCGCAGCGCTTGACTTCAACGACCGGGTCGGGCGCAGAATGCTCTACACACAATGACTGCAGCGCCTTCGCCGAAGGGAACCTCGGCCGTCGCGATTCGTATCGGGCGGCTCGAGGGAGACGGGCCCCACGTCGTGTCCGCGAACGGGCACGATCTGGTGGTCGTCCGCACGGCCGCGGGTCTTCGCGCATTCCAGGGGCACTGCCCGCATCGCGGCGCGCTGCTCGGCGAAGGAGAGCTCGAAGGCGAGACTCTGGTCTGCCGCAATCATCGCTGGCGCTTCGACGCGTCCGACGGGAAGCGGCTCGACGGTCCCGGTTGCCTCGTCGGATACCCGGCTTCCGAGGTCGACGGCGAGATCGTCATCGAACTGCCTCCCGCGGCCTCTGCGGCGCGCTCGTCCATCGCACTGCGACGCATCGATACGCTCCCTGGGCCGAAAGGGCTGCCGCTGGTCGGCAATGCCTTTCAGCTCGACATCCCCAGGCTGCACGAGATCCTCGAAGGCTGGGCCGCGGAGTACGGCCCGGTCTTTCGCTATCGTCTTGGGCCTAACACGCTCGTTGCCGTCACCGATCCCGACCTCGTCGACGAAGCGCTGCGTCACCGTCCCGAGCGCTTCCGGCGTCTCCACGCGGTCGAGACGGTCTTCGAGGAGATGAAGGTTGCTGGAGTGTTCTCCGCGGAAGGCGCGGCATGGCGGCCACAGCGGCGACTCTCGATGGAAGCGTTGTCGCATCGGCATCTCCGCGACTTCTATCCGACGCTCGCGCGCGTCGCCGGAGAGTTGCGCGCGCGCCTCGCGCGCGCAGCGGACGCCGGCGAGCCGGTCGACATCGTCGACACGCTGAAGCGATTCACCGTCGACGTCACGACGATCCTCACGCTGGGGCACGACGTGAACACGCTCGAGCAGGGCGACGACGTGATCCAGCGGAAGCTCGAGCAGATCTTCCCGGCATTCAACCGCAGGCTCTTCGCACTCTTCCCTACATGGCGGCTCGTCAGGCTTCCGGCCGACCGGCGGCTCGACGAGGCCCTCGCGGAGTTGCACGCATGGATGCGAACGCTCGTCGCCGAGGCGCAGGCGAGGCTCGCTGCCGATCCTTCCCGTGCGCAGAGCCCCGCGAATTTCCTCGAAGCGATGGTTGCCGCGCGCGATGAAGAGGGAAGGCCATTCGCCGAAGACGTGATTCTCGGGAACCTGGTGACGATGCTCGTCGCGGGCGAAGACACGACGGCGTACACGCTCGCGTGGGCGGTGCATCATCTCTGCGACGAGCCGGAGGCGGTGTCGGCGCTGACGCGTGAGATCGCCTCGGTCATGGGGAATGACGCGGTGCCCGACAGCTTCGAGACGGCCAATCGGCTCGTCTACGCGGCGGCCGTCGCGAACGAGACGATGCGACTCCGTCCGGTCGCGCCGGTCATCATCCTCGAAGCGAACGAGGACACGGTGCTGGGAGACATCGAGCTTCCCGCGCGGACGGGTGTTTCGGTTCTCCTCCGTCCCGCGGCGGTCGACGCCGAGAATTTCGCCGACCCGAAGGCGTTCCGACCGGAGCGCTGGCTGCCGGGGGCGCCGAGACCGCACGAGCCGTCGGTGCACATGCCGTTCGGCTCGGGCCCGAGGCTCTGTCCGGGGCGGGCGCTCGCACTGCTCGAGATGAAGCTCGTGCTCGCGACGCTCTACGGGGCGTTCACGATCGAGCGACGGGAGAAGAGCGCGGCTGTTAAGGAGCAGTTCACCTTCACGATGAATCCGGTGGGGCTCGAGGTCAGCGTTCGGCGTCGGGCTTGACGCGACGCCGCGTCGCGGTCATCGCCGGGCGTTGGTGGTCGAATCTCTCGTGCTTCGCGTTGGCGCGAAAGACTGCCGGCGCTCGCTGCTTCCGGTTCGAGCGGAAACGACGCCGATTCACCCTATACGGCACGCACGTCCCTCACCGCGGAAGCACGGTATAGAAATGCTGGGTCTCGTTGTTCGTGACCGAGATGAACGCCCAGTATCGCTGCCCCGGCGTTACGGGCTCGAGCTCGATCCGAACCTTCTGGCCGTGCGCGAGCACGTGCTCGCTCATGTCACACTCCATGCCGAACGACGGATGCTTCGCGAGGCCCCCGTCTCCAGTCTCGAAACTCAAGGGCCATAGCTCGTGAACACAGCTGTGCAACTCCTCGCCAGTCTCGAGGGAGAAGACGCGCATCATCACCTCGGCCCTGGCATACGGGTCCAGTCCGTAGATGCGGATGGTTTGCCGAAAGCCCGGATCCATCCGGACGCCGACGAACTGCATACGGACGTCACGGAACTCGGACTCGCGAACCACGGGGATCTCGGTGTAGGAGCGCATTGCGGGCCTGCCACGCTCGCTGCTCTCGACGAGCAGTGACATTCGCGTGGCCTCCGCCTCGGCGCGAGGAAGGTCGATCCAGACGGGAAGAGGGAGCCCGCCGGCGAACTGACCGGAGAACTCTCGCGCCGCGCCAGGTTCGAACGAGCCGCACTCGCCGTTCACGCACAGCCGGTCGATCTGCTTCGCGCTGTCGTTGTACGCTAGGAGGCGCATTTCGTACTTCGAGTCGTAGCCGCAGTAGACGACCGAGGGCGCGATCGGCAGCAGAATCCGCTCGATCTCAGACGCTGCAGCCGCCCACGCAAAGAGAAGGACCACGGACACCGAAATCCGGAATCTCATACTCGTACTTCCAGCTGGTTGTGTGACCGTAGTTTAGCATCCGCTCAAGGAATGACTCACCCCGGCTGGCCCGGATCAATCGTGAAGACACTGCTGCGGAACGCGACAGTTGCGAGTCGTATACTCTCCTGACAGAAGACGAGGGGGGCGTGTGAACCGAGCGTTCGCGATCGTCATTTGTACCTTCCTGGCGTTGACTCTAAACGCCGCGACCTTCCGGCTCGAACACGACGGCAAGCCGATCCCGGGCGGTGACGTCTGTCTGTTTGACGCCAAGTCGCTCGACGGGCCGCTCGAACGACTCACGACCTTTCACAAGGTGGAGTGTTTCCCTGCTGAAGGCGACGTGCCGCTTCCCAAGGGAACGTGGAACATCTTCGCCCGCAACCCGGAGGGGTTCATCGCACGTGGGTTACTTCTCGTCCGCGATGGCCGGGTAAGCGGCGATCAGCGGGTGATCGAGCTCGAACGAGCGGGCCGCGCACGGCTGGAGTTCGTGCCCGCGAAGACGGAGAGCGTTGCCTTCTACGTCGAGACGACGGGAGCCGTCATTCCCGTCGTTCCCGGCGAAAGCGAGGTGCTGCTGCCGACGGAGTCGCGCCTGTTTCTCCTCGTCATGGAGGGGGAGGTCGTCCGCGGCGTTGGCGCCGGGTTTGTCGTCACCACTGAGAAGCCTGTCGGAGTCGCGCGACCCGCTGCCGTGGCGGAGCAGGTCGATTTTGCGCTGGGAGTCGTCGCGGATCGGGAGGCGTTCACGCGGATTCCGGCACGCGGGCGCGAC
>JBPPMG010000097.1:0-5128 GCA_051305935.1 Thermoanaerobaculia bacterium | reverse complement strand
CCGACCGGGGAGTGGCGGCGCGTTCGCGGAAGCGCGGAGCTCGACCCGCCACTTCCGATGGCGGAAACTCCCGCCGCGGTGACGCTGCTGCAATATCGTCCCACGGACGACGGCAGCCGCCTCGCGGCGTTCCTCGAGACCGGGACTCTCGTTGTCAACGAAGTCGCCGAGCGCGAGAACCTGATGACGGGCGAGACGATCCGGGAGATCGCGAGTCACGTCGTTCCGGTTCCTGCCGAGCTTCTTGCGAGCGAGCCTCAGCGCATGCTCTTCACGAGCAAGGGCGACCAGCTCTATCTCGCCTGGGAGGATGGCCGTGTGGCTCGTTTCGACCTTCGCGACATGGACGCGCCCTTTCTAGCGGAGACGCTCGACGTCGCCCCGGCCGGCGCGAGGCTGACCGCGTTTCGGTTCATGTACGGCGAGCAATCGGTCCTGAGCGGAGACTCGAACGGCGACGTCCGCGGCTGGTTCAAGCTCGCAAGCTCCGACGCGAAGACCGCTGACGGCGTGCACATGGTCGAAGCCCATCGGTTCTCGAAGCCGGGCGCAGCCGTTCGGACGATCTCGACCTCGGTGCGCGACAAGAGCTTCCTCGTCGGCCGGGCCGACGGGACGATCACGCTCTACCACCTGACCTCCGAGCAGCGGTTAGGCGAGATCCGTCTCCCTGAGGGAGCGGAGCTGGTCGTGACCCAGATCGCCCCGAAGAGCGACGCGGTATTCGCAGTGACCGCCGAAGGCAGCGCTTCGATCTGGCCAATCTCGAGCCCGCATCCCGAGACGACGTGGAAGAGCATTTTCCGCAAGGTGTGGTACGAGGGCTACGGCGCCCCGGACCACACGTGGCAGTCGTCGAGTGGGACGGACGACTTCGAGCCGAAGTTCGGCCTGATGCCTCTCGTCTTCGGAACGCTCAAGGCCACGCTCTATTCGATGCTCTTCGCCGTGCCCGTCGCGCTATTCGGGGCGATCTACACCTCGGAATTCCTCGACAAACGCTATCGCGCGCCGGTGAAGTCGACCATCGAGATCATGGCGTCGCTCCCGTCGGTCGTGCTCGGCTTCATCGCGGCGCTCGTCCTCGC
Organism: Thermoanaerobaculia bacterium; assembly: GCA_051305935.1. Lineage (GTDB taxonomy): Bacteria > Acidobacteriota > Thermoanaerobaculia > Gp7-AA8 > Gp7-AA8 > JACPDH01. The sequence goes on along the minus strand of JBPPMG010000097.1, from coordinate 4,040 downwards.
GCCGATCGTCGAAAACTCCGTGATGGCGGTGATTACCGCGTTTCTGCTGATTCCAGTCGCCGCGCTCGGTGCCGGCTACCTCTGGCAGTTGCTTCCCAGGCATCTCGCGATCCGACTCGAGGGCGGGCCTGTCGTCGTGCTGCTCCTGGCAGTGGTGATCATCGCGGCTGTGTTAGGCGCAAGTCTGGGCGGAGTCGTCGAGGATCTCCTCTTCTTCGGTGATTTCAAGGCATGGCTCGACGGTCGCGTCGGTGACGGCGCTCCAGGTATCGCGCTGGTCCTCTGGCCCGTACTCTTCTTCGGGCTGCTCTGGTTCGATCGCAATTTCGTGGCGGACCGTCTTGCCGCGGCACGTCGGAAATCGGCCCAGTCGGGGCTCGCGGTCGTGGAGTTGGCGAAGTTCCTGGTGATCTTCGGTGCGTCGATCGTTTTCGCGTGGCTCCTTGGGGAAGCGGGCGTGGCGCTCGGTTTCGACTTGCGCGGCGAGCTCTTCGGCACCTACGTGCAGCGCAACGCGCTCGTCGTCGGCTTCGTGATGGGTTTCGCCGTGATCCCGATCATCTACACGATCGCTGAAGACGCCTTGAGCTCGGTTCCGGGCACGCTTCGCTCGGCGTCTCTCGGCTGCGGCGCGACGCGGTGGCAGACGGCGACGCGGGTGGTTCTGCCCGTCGCGACCTCGGGCGTTTTCTCTGCGGTGATGATCGGGCTCGGGCGTGCCGTCGGTGAGACGATGATCGTGCTCATGGCCGCTGGAAATACCGCGATCATGGACCTGAACATCTTCAACGGGCTCCGCACGCTGTCGGCGAACATCGCCGTCGAATTGCCGGAAGCGGTCAAGGACTCGACGCTCTACCGGATGCTCTTCCTCGCTGCGCTGGCGCTCTTCGTCATGACGTTCGTCGTGAACACGCTGGCGGAGATCATCCGGCAGCGCTTCCGCAAGAGGGCCTTCCAGCTATGACGACCGAGGTCGTGAAGGGAACCGAGGACCGGACTGCAGACGAGTCCGCGGCGACAAAGGCTGCGCCGACGCCGGGCCGGGCGCGCCGCCAGCGATCGGTGTCGCTCGCCGGTCGCGGCGAGCCCTACGTCTGGGGCACGGGAGCGGGGCTGGCGATCGGCGTACTGATGATCGCAGGCCTCCTGACGCTCGTGCTCTACAACGGGCTTCTCACCTTCTGGCCGAAGCACGTGGTGAAGATCACGACCACTGACGGCAAGACCATCCTTGGTGAAGTCACGCGCGACGAGACCTTTCGCGTAACGCCCGAGATGCTCGGGTCGATCCCGGAGGCTGCGCAGGCGGTGATTCGGGCGAACGACGGCTTCGCGCATCGCAGGCTCGTGAAGCAGGGGAACTACGACCTCTACGGCGACGACTTCGTCTGGGTCGCCGACTACACGGTCGCTAAGGAAGAGTACCCGCGAGACGCGTGGACGCTCGAGCGGCGCGAATGGGGCGCGGCCTTCGGCGTGCCGTCGAGAATCATCGTCGGCGAGCAGGACGCGATCGAAGGCGCCGCGGAGATCGCGAAGAGGTTCCCGGCGGTTCACGGCGCTTCGACAGCGCGTTACGGCGAGATCCGCGATCTCGAAAAAGACGAGATCGGCGATATCAACTATAGGACGGAAGAGTCGCGTCTCGCGATTCGTCGCGTGGCGCTTCGGCACGGCGAGGGCTCGCCCGAGCACCAGGCGTCGATCAGGTCGTTCGAGGCCCTCGACGCGAGGCTGAGCGCGGAGTACGCGGCGGTGCAGGAGAAGATCGACGCGATCCGCGTCGTCGACGAGGCGGTGCGCTTCGAGATTCGCGACGTGAACGGCACCCTGATTCCGCAGAAGCCGTCGGACCCCGAGACGCCGATGGCGATGTCGCACATCGTGCGCGCATTTCCCGCGAACGAGATCGGATTCGGCGAACGCCTGAAGATCTACGTCAGCCGCTGGGTCGAGTTCCTGGTCGACGAGCCGCGCGAGGCGAATACCGAAGGGGGAGTCTTCCCCGCGATCTTCGGCACGTTCATGATGACGGTCCTCATGTCGCTCGCGGTCGCGCCGTTCGGCGTGATCGCCGCGCTCTACCTGCGCGAGTACGCGAAGCAGGGGCCGCTCGTGTCCGCGGTGCGAATCGCGGTGAACAATCTCGCCGGCGTGCCCTCGATCGTCTTCGGCGTCTTCGGACTCGGATTCTTCTGCTACGTCGTCGGCGCGCGGATCGACGAGCTCTTCTACGCCGAGAGGCTTCCGTCCCCGACCTTTGGCACGGGCGGCATCCTCTGGGCGTCGCTCACGCTCGCGCTGCTCACGGTGCCGGTGGTGATCGTGTCGACGGAGGAAGCGCTGAGTGCCGTGCCGCGGTCGATGCGCGAAGGCTCCTACGCGTGCGGCGCGAGCCGGTGGCAGACGATCTGGCGGATCGTTCTCCCGAAGGCTACGCCAGGGATCATGACCGGACTGATCCTCGCGATGGCGCGCGGCGCCGGCGAGGTGGCGCCCCTCATGATCACGGGTGTCGTCAAGCTCGCGCCGGAGCTGCCGTTCGACTGGCACGCGCCGTTCTTCCACCTCAATCGCTCGTTCATGCACCTCGGGTTTCACATCTACGACGTCGGCTTCCAGAGCCGCAACTCGGAAGCGGGCAAGCCGATGGTCTTCACGACGACACTCCTGCTGATCGCGCTGATCGCGCTGCTCACCGTGACCGCGATCTACCTGCGCAACACGCTCCGGAAACGCTACAAGGGATCGGAAGTCTGATATGGAAAACGTCAATGCAGTCGCGCTCGACTCGGCCGGTACGGCAGTGCCTGAAGGCCCGTTCGTTCACCCGGACATCCTCGCCGAGGAGCCGGTCCTCGAGATCGACCACTTCGACTTCTGGTACAGCGAGAAGCAGGCGCTCTTCGACGTCAACCTCAACATCCCGCGCGGCAAGGTGACCGCGCTGATCGGGCCCTCGGGGTGCGGTAAGTCGACCCTCATCCGTTCGGTCAACCGGATCAACGACCTGATCGACGGCATCCGGATCGGCGGCGACATGCGGCTGAACGGCGACTCGATCTACGGACGGAACGTCGACGTCATCGAGCTCCGCAAGCGGATGGGGATGGTGTTCCAGAAGCCGAACCCCTTCCCGATGTCGATCTACGAGAACGTCATCTACTCGCTGCGGATCGACGGCGAGAACCGTCGCGGCGTGCTCGACGATGTCGTCGAGCGAAGCCTCAAATCGGCCGCGCTATGGGACGAAGTGAAGGACCGGCTCCAGTCGAGCGCGCTCGAGCTCTCGGGCGGCCAGCAGCAGCGGCTCTGCATCGCGCGTTCGATCGCCGCGGACCCCGAAGTGCTCTTGATGGACGAACCCTGCTCCGCGCTCGACCCGATCGCGACATCCAAGATCGAGGAGCTCATCTTCTCGTTGCGCGGCGAGTACACGGTCCTCATCGTGACGCACAACATGCAGCAGGCCGCGCGCGTCTCCGACTACACCGCCTTCATGTACCTCGGCCTCCTCGTCGAGGTCTCCCCGACGAACGTGATGTTCCTCAAGCCGGCACGCAGGCAGAGCGAAGAGTACGTGACGGGAAGGTTTGGGTAAGGGAGCGGGCACCAGCGCGAGCCGGTGGGGCATGCGCAGTGGGTCTTCACCATCCCGAAGATCCTCCGTGGGTACTTCCTGCGGAACCGGGAGCTGTTAGGCGATCTCTCGCGCGCCGCGTGGGATACGGTCCGCGCGTTGATCGCCGAGGCGGCCGGCGACCCCGGCGTGCGGCCCGGCATGGTCGTGTTGCCGCAGACCTTTGGCAGCTCGGTCAACGCGCACCCGCACGTCCACGCGATCGCCTCGCGCGGTGGGTGAACAAAGGAGGGGACGTGGGTTCCGGTCCCTTACGTCGATGCGGGCGCGGCGGCGCGGCTGTTCCGGCACAAGGTGCTGCGGCTGCTGCTCGACGCGGAGTTGATCGACGAGGATCGGGTGGAGATGATTCTCGGCTGGCGTGTGCGCGAGCGGTTTCTCGGTTCACAACGAGGTC
>JBPPMG010000089.1:0-3194 GCA_051305935.1 Thermoanaerobaculia bacterium | reverse complement strand
GAACGAGATCTACTCCGGCAAGAAGGAGCATCTGCGGCCGATTCACGACAAGCTGGCGATCCTCCCGCGAGCACTGTGCCGGTGCCGGACTACTCGAGCGATTCGAGCCAGAGCAGATTGCTCCGGGCGAGGTCGAAGCCGGGGCGAATCGCGATCGCTCGAGTGAAGGCGTCGCGAGCTTCCAGGCGGAATCCGAGTCTCGCCAGCGACCAGCCGAGGTTGTTGAGCGCGTCCGCGGAGCGCGGGTCGGCCCTGAGCGCCTGACGATATGCGATCGCCGCTTCGAGATCGTGTCCGCTGCTCGTCTTCTTCGTTCCGAGCTCGAACCACGCGTCATAGTCGTCGCGAGCCACCGGGAAGGGTGCGCTGCCTGCTGCGTAGGCTGCGGCAACGGCATCCTGCGGATCGACTGTCAGCGACTCGCGGACGATGGCCGCCAGTTCCTTCGCATCGCCTCTCGCCGCGGCGAGATTCATCGCGAGTGAGCGCGCATCCGGCGTCCCCGGTCCGCGGGACATGGCCACACGCAGATACGCAACCCCTTCGGGTGCGCGGCCGTTCTCGGCGAGCCAGCGTGCAAAGTAGTAGTTCCCGTCAAAATCGTCGTTCAGCCGGATCGCCGCGCGAAAGTGTCGCTCGGCCGCCTCGCGCTGGCCTAACGCACCTTCGACGACCCCGAGATTGATCTGCAGTGTCGAGTAGTTTGGCGTTAGGACGAGCGCCCGTTCGAAGTACGACTTCGCGACCGCATGCCTGCCTGCGGCCATCTGTGTGAGGCCGTAGTTCATCAACGCTCTGCCGTTCTCCGGGCTCTTCTCCGCGGTATCCCGCCAGAGCGACTCTTCGGTGCGCCACGTCTCGTTTCGCGCGCGCGTTCCAACCATGTGCACGACGATGACCAGGACGATCGTTAGACCCGCGGCCAGCTCGAGTGTTCTTGAATTTCCTCCCGGTCGATCGGCCACGGAGAGGCGATCGGCGAGCCGGCGCGCGAGGAGCCAGGCGCCATGAACGACCGCCACTGTCAGGCCGACGTACGGGAAGAAGATCCTGTGCTCGTTCGCGACCTCGGCGAGCGGGAAGAAGCTCGACGTCGGAAGCAGAGCGATCGCGAACCAGGCGATGCCGAAGGCGATCACACGCCATTCGCGCACAAGGCTCAGGCGGCGGATCGCAAAGGGCAGCGCGAACACGAAGACGAATCCGACGATCGCCCGAGTGTCGTACCAGTGCTCGAACAGCCGCCAGTCGGTGTCGGCGGTAAGGCCAACCGGCAGAAAGAAGAGACGGGCGTAATGGAGCCAGACGAACGGCTGCGTGATCGCGTAGTGGAGCTTCGGTCCGCCGCCTGAAACCCACTCCTTCGCGTTCATCGAGTTGAGGAACCAGAGGAGCCCGATGCCGGTCACGAGCGAGGGCAGCGCACTTCGAAGCGCGCGGCGCCACGAGCGCGGCTCCTCGCTGAAGAGGTACACATACACCATCAGAAGCGGCGCGAAGACGACGACGGGCGCCTTCGCCAGGGCGCCGAAGACGAGTGGCAACAGATAGAAGTGATAGCGCCGCGCCACCTCGGAACGCTGCACGAGGAGGAACGCCCCGAGGAGCCCGATGGCGGAGATCAGCTCCGAGCGGCAGGAGATGAAGTTCATCGTCTCCGTGTTGGCGGTATGCACGGCGAAGAGAGTGGCGGAGGCGAGTGCGATGAAGCGATTCGCGTTGGCCGGAGACGCCAGGTCCAGCATTCGACGGTAGAACGGGATGAGCAGACCCCAGACCGCCAGAAGGAGGGCGATCTGCGTGACATGAAACGCAGTGGGATCGAGGCCGCGTCCCGCGGCATAGTCGATCGCATAGCTGAGCGTGACGAGCGGCCGATAGGTCGCATTCTGCGGCAGGCTCGAGAAGGTGTGCGCGTCGGTAAAGAAGAGCGGCGTGTTTCCGAGGCTGCGAATGAACGCGTTATTGACGATCACATGGCTGTCGTCGAAGTGAAACTCGTTCTCGAGCGAGTTCGCGTACGCGAAGACGATGAGAAGAGCCGCGATGGCCGCGAGAAACAGGAAGCTCCTGCGTGATGCTGATTGGGATTCACCCGGCATCGTAGGCGGTGTCACCTGTTCTCGTACTCCACGAGACTTCTACATGCCGGAAGGCGTCCATACGTGGAACGCCTTCCGGCAGGAGGAGTGCAGATCGATCGAATCAACAACAACTCGTCATTGGATTCGTGTAATCACGAGACTTGCGGAAACAGGCTCGCTTCCACCGGCGAGCGGTGTAATGGTCAACGCCGTGCTGTTTGATGCCGGGTTTCGGATGGTGAGTATGGAATCAACCACAACCGTCTCGACGAGAAAGCTTGCAGAAATCTGATTCGTACCCGTTGCGCGGCCGACGACCGTGTACGCGAGTTCGACGCCATTCAAAGTAGCGACCAACTGTCCGGCTTCATTCACGCTTACTTGAAACTGGACCTGATAGACCCCGATGCCGGCGAGGTTGAACGAGTCGGCACCGGCCCGTGTGATAGATCCGGCGCTGCTCGGTCCATCCTGTGGGAAATCCACATCTCCACCAACGGCAACGGGGGCGGCATTGTCGGGAGGCATCAGCGCGTAGAACTGCGCGAAGTCGAGGAGCCCGCCGGTCCCCGTGGCGCCGGTGGGGCCGATGGGTCCCGTGGCGCCCGTAGCTCCGGTAGCACCGGTCGCGCCAGTGAGCCCCATCGCACCCGTAGCCCCGGTCGCCCCGGTCAGGCCCGTCGCTCCCGTGGGACCCGTTGCGCCGGTTGCTCCCGTTGAGCCGGTTGCACCCGTGGGGCCGGTCGCCCCGGTCGCACCGGTTAGGCCGGTCGCTCCTGTGGGACCGATTGCACCCGTGGGACCCATCGCCCCGGTCGCACCGGTTAGGCCCGTCGCCCCCGTGGGACCCGTTGCACCGGTTGCACCCGTGGGGCCGATCGTCCCGGTCGCTCCCGTTGGTCCGATGGGACCGGGCGCTCCTGTGGTTCCCGGCGAACCCGGCGAGCCCGCCGGACCCTCCGGACCTGCCGGTCCCGTGGGTCCGATCGCGCCCGTCGCATCGATGTTGATGTTGTTTCCCGACGGCGTGATCGTGACGCCGGGGCCGCCTGTCAGCGTGACCACGCCGCTCAGATCGTTGAGCGAGACGACGTGCTGTGCGTTCTCATC
>JBPPMG010000241.1:0-2096 GCA_051305935.1 Thermoanaerobaculia bacterium | reverse complement strand
GGCTCACGAGCGCCGCCAGCCGGGAGCCGAGCGGATCGGGGTCGGCGAGCTTCATCAGCTCACTCCTCCGCTCGATTCCGAGCTTTCGGTAGATCGAGTGCAGATGCACCTTCACGGTGCCGTGGGAGATGCCGAGCCGCGCGCCGATCTCCTTGTTCTGGAGTCCGCAGCGGAGCGCGCTCACGATCTCAGCCTCGCGTCCGGTGAGGCCGCGCAGCGCGATCCCATCGGCGAGCCTCACCGCGCGCGACGACAGCTTTCTCGCGTGGACGAGAGTTTCGAGAACCACCGCGCAATCGCTTCGCTTCGAGAGAAGAATCGCCTGCAGCCAGGGGTCCCATCTCGGAACCGTGGCCCCTTCGTCTCCCGACCAGAGAACCACGGCCGCTCCTCCGCCGATCAGGTTGCGATAGATGCTCGGAGCGTTGGAGACGAGCGCCGGATCGACGACACAGACCGCTCCCCGCACCCGCGCGGTCAGGCGAACCAGTTCGCGAGGATCGGAGGTCCCCGCCGTAAAGGTGAGGCGCGGATGCTGGCGTAACGCGCTTCGAAGCGCCCCGACGGTGATCGGGTGGCGGTCGCCGACGAGAACCGGGATGGCTTCCTGCTCGCACTTCCGGCTCGCTTCCATCGGTTCCATCGAGCGGACGTCACACCCCTCGGAACCAGTCCATGCATCGAGCATCTCGTTCTCCTTCCGTGTGGAAGGGGAGACGGACGCGTCGCGAAACTTACACGGGCCAGGTAGGCGAAGCTTAAAGCTTCGCTCACAGGAGGCGCGGCATTCAGCCGCGCGGCGGGGGCGCCGGTGCCACCCGCCAAAGCTGGACGCCTCGTCTCTTTAGAGCCACGCTCAGCGAACCAGAACCTGGAGCGGCGACCATGCGCCCGCCGGAGTCCCCCGGAGGTGAGCGGCGAGTTGCGCGCGACGGAGCGCTTCGGTCTCCGGGAGGCCGGAGGCGAGGAGGTGGTGAAGCTCGACGAGAATGGGCGTGGTTTCGCGATCGTCGAGATCGGACAGCGAAGCGATCACCGCCGATGCGCCGCCCGCGAGCGCAGCGCGAGCGAGTCCGTCCATGCCCGACAGCGCGCCGATCGGACCGATTGCGCTCCGGCATCCCGCGAGAACGACGACCGCATCCGGCCTGAATCCCATCGCGGAAAGCTCGCGAGCCGACACGAGTCCCGTTCGGTCGGCCGAGTCGGCGAGAACGAGCAGCGACGATTCGGGGCGCTGGAGATTGGGCACGGCATGCGCGGCGACGTGAATCAGCGACGCCCGCGGCGCCGCCTCCAGGAATCGTTGCGCCGTCGCCGCTGGCCCAACGAGAACCTCTGCGCCCGGGCTCGCGGCGGCTACCGATTGCGCTTCGGACGCGGCGCCGGGAAGGTCACGCAGCGAGGCCCGCAGCCGAGACGGAATGCTCGGATTGCCCACCACCAGAGTCGGACCTCGTTCCGCCGGGTGGCTCTCGAGGCAGCAGGGCGTCGCTGCCGGCGCGACCGCGATCGCGTGCCGATCGATCAGCAGCCTCCCCTCCGAGTCGCGTAGAGCCGCGAACGGAAGAGCGTGCAGAGGGCCGTCGGGCGAGAGGCGGAGCACAGCCGCACCCGCGACCCCATCGATGGCGGGTGCGAGAAGGGTGTCGAAGAGCTTCCGCGCTCGCATCTCGTTCGATGGATCGCTCGCGAACCGCCCGATCGCACGCTCGAGATCCCGTTCGCCGGCAGCGATCCTGTGGATCGTTAGCGCCTCGCCGCGCTCGGTCCAGAGGAGCGTCTCGTTCACGAGAACCACCCACACCCGCCGCGCGGCGGCGTTCGGTCCCGGCGACGATGCGCGGACCGCGGCGGGCTTGGCCAGCCATTTTCCGCGAGCCGACGTGACGAGATCGAACGCCTCCCGTTCCCGTTTCGAATCGACGAGGAGCAGGGCGAGCGCCTCGACGATCTCTCCGGCCGTATCGAGGTGCGTGAGTCGAAGCCGATCGTCATCGACGCCGCGACCGGCGTGCTCGACGGCCGACAGCGCCGCGCGAAATGCTTCCTCCGAGCCGGCGCGATCGCCGAGTTGGCCGAGAATGCGCCCTCGC
>JBPPMG010000030.1:0-3019 GCA_051305935.1 Thermoanaerobaculia bacterium | reverse complement strand
AAGGCGACGTTCGCGGTCGTGCAGGCCGAGGACGAGCTCGCGGCGGTCGGCTTGGTCCTGGGCGCGGGCTGGGCGGGCGCGCGGTCGATGACAGCGACGTCGGGGCCGGGCATCTCGCTGATGGCGGAGTTCGTCGGGCTCGGATACTTCGCGGAGATCCCGGGAGTCATATGGGACATCCAGCGCGTCGGACCGTCGACCGGGCTGCCGACCCGCACCGCGCAGGGCGACATTCTCCAGGTCGCGACCCTCTCGCACGGCGACACGCAGCACATCGCGCTGATTCCGGGCTCAGTGTCCGAGTGTTTCGACTTCGCGATCCAGGCGCTCGACCTCGCCGAGATCTTCCAGACGCCGATCTTCGTCCTCTCTGACCTCGATCTCGGCATGAACAACTGGATGTCAGATCCGTTCGTCTACCCGGAGGAGCCGATTCGCAGGGGCAAGGTGCTCTCGAAGGAAAGGCTCGACGAGCTCAAGGGGGTGTGGGGGCGCTACGACGACGTCGACGGCGACGGGATTCCGTACCGCACTCTTCCCGGAACCGATCACCTGATGGCGTCGTACTTCACGCGCGGCTCGGGACACGACGCGCAGGCGCGTTACTCCGAGAGGCCGGCGGACTACGTCGACACGGTCGACCGCCTCAAGAAGAAGTATGAGACGGCGAAGCAGTACGTGCCGAAGCCGGAGATCGACCGGAAGCCGGGGGCGAAGATCGGCTATCTCGCGTACGGCTCGAGCCATCTCGCGACCCTCGAGTCGCAGGAGCAGATCAAGGACGAACGCGGGATCGACGTGAGCTACCTCCGGCTGCGCGCGCTGCCGTTCACCGACGACGTGTTCGAGTTCATCGCGACGCACGACCGGGTCTACGTGATCGAGCAGAACCGCGACGGCCAGATGTGCGACCTGCTCCGCCTCGCGCTTGCCGAAGACGCCCTGAAGCTGAGGAAAGTGCTGCACTACGACGGATTGCCGATCGACGCGCGATTTGTGACGGACGCGGTAGTTGAAGCAGAGGGTTGTTAGTTTTTAGTTGTTAGTTGTTAGACAGGCAGCGTTCCCCGATGTCTGGCAGCTGACGCGTACAAACTGAGCTCGAGCCACGAAGAAGAAAACGCACAACCAACGCAGCCCGTCTAACAACTAACAACTAACAACTAACAACTAACAACTAACAACTAACAACTAACAACTAACAACCCAAAACAGCGAGCCCCCACGATGGCTGAAAGCACAATCAAGACCAGATCCGAAGCTCCGAAGGAAAACAGGCTCGGGCTCAAGCCGGGCGATTACGCGGGCGGCAAGTCGACGCTGTGCGCCGGCTGCGGGCACGACGCGATCTCGAACCAGATCGTCCGCGCGTTCTACGAGATGGGGGTCAGCCCCGAGAAGGTGGTCAAGCTCTCGGGGATCGGCTGCTCGTCGAAGACGCCGGCCTACTTCATCTCTCGCGCCCACGGCTTCAACGCGGTGCACGGGCGCATGCCTGCCGTGGCTACGGGCGCCGTGCTCGCGAACCGCCAGCTCGTATCGGTCGGCGTCTCCGGCGACGGCGATACGGCGTCGATCGGGCTCGGCCAGTTCATGCACATGATCCGGCGCAATGTGCCCACCATCTACATCATCGAGAACAACGGCGTGTATGGCCTCACGAAGGGCCAGTTCTCGGCGACGGCGGACGAGGGCTCGAAGCTCAAGACGGGCGTCGTGAACGACCTCCATCCGATGGATCTCTGCGCGCTCGCCGTGGAGCTCGGCTGCGGCTTCGTCGCGCGGGGCTTTGCAGGCGATCCGAAGCAGATGGTCAACATGCTCAAGGCTGCCGTCGCGCACAACGGCCTCTGCGTCATCGACGTCATCTCGCCGTGCGTGACCTTCAACAACCACGAAGGATCGACGAAGGGCTACCAGTACTCCAAGGAGCACCAGGAGCTGCTGCACCAGATCGGCTTCGTCCCGTCGTTCGAGCAGATCGAGGTCGAGGTCGAGCCGGGCGACGTGAAGGAAGTCGAGATGCACGACGGCTCGCGCGTCCTGCTGCGGAAGCTCGAGGAGGATTACGACCCGGCGAACGCCATCCAGGCGCTGCAGCGGCTCCACGAGGCGAACGACCGCGGAGAAATCCTCACGGGACTCGTGCACCTGCGACCCGAGAAGGAGAGCTTCATCGACCTGCTCAACATGGTCGACGAGCCGCTCGCGACACTCCCGGAATCGCGGACGCGTCCCGGGCGCGAGGCGCTCGAGGCGATCATGAAAGAGCTGATGTAGGAAAAGCAGGCCAGAGGCCAGAGGTCAAAGGTCAAAGCAGGCAGCGGGCTGGTCGGGCTGCACGTGTTCCCATGGGGGCGGCGCGCTGCGTCGCCCGTTTTCCTTCCAATGAAATGACCCAACGGGCGACGCATCGCGTCGCCCCTACGTTTCAGTCCGCTTTACCATCCGCGCCGCCACGCTCATCGACGTGGTCTCGATCGTGTAGCGGGCGAGGGCTCCCCACGCGGCGCCGTCGAGGCCCCAGTTCGCGACGGCCCACCATTGCGTGAGAAACAGAGGTGCGGCGAGCCACGCGCGGAGGCGCGTGACGAGCTCCGGCCTTCCCGACGCCTGGAGCGAGGCGATCGCGACTCCCGCGAACGACGATACGAACGCGCCCGCTGCAAGCAGCCGGAGCGGCGTCGCCGCGGCGTCCGCCATCGGCGCGCCTAACCACCACGAGAGGATCGGATGCGCGGCCGCCACCAGCACGGCACAGGGCGGAGCCATCAGCAGCAGAAGCAGCATCGTCATGCGGCGCTTCGACGCGCGCTCCGCGGCCGCGTCGCCGGCCGCGATCGCCGCCGCAAGCGACGGAAACGACGCGCCGATCACGCTGCTCGGGATCACCGCGAGTCTGAGCGCGATCTCCGCCGCGACGGAGAACTGCCCGACCGCGGTGAGCGTGGTGAACGCGCCGACGAAGAAGCGGTCCGACAACCGGTGAAAACTGAGAATCAGGCTCGCGGCGGTGATG
>JBPPMG010000464.1:0-2687 GCA_051305935.1 Thermoanaerobaculia bacterium | reverse complement strand
CTCCGACATCTTCGCCGGAGTCGATCTCGGCTTCATCCGCCGCGCGCTCGAGGCCGGCGGCCGCGTCTTCGCGGTGAAGGCGCCCGGCCTCGCCGGCTTCGCGCAGTACCCGACCCAGCCCGACACGACCTTCCTCGACGAGCTCTCGGGGCGGATACGCGTCATCGCCTGCCTCGACCAGGCCCCGATCGTCCTCTCCAGCGCGCTCCTGCCGGAGTTCCCCGACAAACACCGCGTCGTCGAGCGGCTGCGAAGGCGCGTGAAGCCGGGTACGAACGACGACTACTTCCTGGTCTTCGGCCCCGAGGAGGACTGCCACACGGCGGCTAACGAGATCCGGATTCGATTCGCCGACGCAACCGAGGGGGTGCCGAAGGAGACGCGTCAGGCGCTCACGGGCGGCTTCACCACGTTCGAGCGGATCCTTCCTGGCCCCGACCGGATGTATCCCGACACCGACTCGCCGCCGACGCGAATCACCGATGAGCGCGTGGCGGAGATCCGCGCGCACCTGAAGCCCCCGCCATGGGAGAGGTTCGCGCGGTATGGATCGTGGCGCGTCCCCGACGAGACGACGGCGTACCTCATTCGAAAGGGCGGCGCCGAGATCGTCGACGCGGTGGTCGAGAAGACCGGCGTCGACGGCCTCGTCGCCGCGATCGAGATCGGCCAGCGCGGGAAGGCTCTGCGCCGTGCCGGTATCCCCGTCGAGCGCCTCGGCGCAGCCGAGTGGGTCGCTGTGTTCGACCTCCTCGCCGGCGGCCGGATCGCGCGCGAGGCGGTTCCGGTGATCGCAACACGGATGGCAGAGGACGGCCTTTCGGCCGCCGACGCTGCCGCCGCCGAGGGGATCGGGATCGTCGGCCGCGGTGAGTGGCTCCCCGCTCTCGATACGCTCTCCATGAATGGCTACTTTGCCGAGAAGGGCGACACGCCCGACAAGCGACTCCGCTTCCTCGCCGGCCGCGCCGTCGACGCCCTCCGCGGCCGAGCCCCAGCGAAGGAAGTCGTCGAGGAACTGCGTGAGCGGGCAGTGGTGCCGCAATGATGTGTTGTCGAGCGGAACGCGCCATGTCATCCCGAGCGGAGCGAGGGATCAGGGTGGGGGATGCGATCAACGCTGTGACGGGAATCGGCGAGAGAGACGAGCCACGCTCTGGTGGGCTCGACGAATTCCGATGGACCCGCCGATTCTCGTTCCCGCGTCGCGCGCGCCACGCCCACCCTGATCCCTCGCTACGCTCGGGATGACATTCCCCCTGAATGCACGGAGACCACCTATGACCGCCATCCCACTCACCGAGCGTACCGACCGCTTCCAGGGCTACCGCGGCGCCGCGTGCGCCGCCTTCGAACAATACGCGATCGGCGTCTGGAGCGAGGTCGAGATCGTCAACGACCGCGGCTCGTCGTTCGTCGGCGTCGTCCTCCCGCGCAGCGAGAACGCCGACGACCTGCACATCATCGTCAAGCTCTTCAACGGCTACAACGTCGGCATCCGCGCCGACCGCATCGCGTCAGCGCGCGAGCTCGGCTATCGGAAGGCCGTCTACAAGATCCCCGAGAAGGACTTCCCCTTCGACCCGAAGAAGAAGAACGTCACGCTTCTCGGCACGGGCGGTACGATTGCGAGCCGGCTCGACTACCGCACCGGCGCCGTCATTCCGGCCTTCACGCCAGGTGAGCTCTACGGCGCGGTGCCGGAGCTCGCCGACATTGCGAACCTGACGACGAAGAAGCTCTTCGGCGTCTTCAGCGAGAACATGGGCCCCGAGCAGTACAAGGCACTCGCGATCGCGATCGGGGATGAGATCGAGAAGGGATGCGACGGCATCGTCGTCGGACACGGCACCGACACGATGGCGCACACGGCGGCGATCCTCAGCTTCATGGTGCAGAACAGCCCCGTGCCGATCGTGATCGTCGGGAGCCAGCGCTCGTCCGACCGCCCGTCATCCGACGCGGCACTCAACCTGATGAACGCGGTCCGGACCGCGGCCGAGTGCGACATCGCCGAGGTGATGATCTGCATGTTCGGGCCGACGTCGGACAACTACGACCTGCTGCACCGCGGCACCCGCTGCCGGAAGATGCACTCGAGCTACCGGAGCACCTTCCGGACGATCGGCGCGACGCCGCTCGCGACCGTGAGCCGCTACGCGAACGGGAACGGCAGCCACTTCACCTACCTCACCGACGACTTTGTCCCTCGCGACAGGACGCGCAAGCCCGTCATCACCCCGGTCTTCGAAGAGAAGGTGACGATCCAGTACTACTACCCGAACTTCAACCCCGACATCATCGATGGCCTCTCGGCGATGGGCTACCGCGGCATGGTCATCGCCGGCACGGGCCTGGGTCACGTAAACAAGCCGCTCTACCCCGCGATCCGCCGCGCGATCGACAAGGGGATGACGGTCGTCATGACCGTGCAGACCCTCTGGGGCTTCGCGCAGATGTACGTCTACGACACGGGCCGCGACCTCCTCGACCTCGGCATTATCCCGATGGACAACATGCTCCCCGAGACGGCCTACGTGAAGCTCGGCTGGGTGTTAGGCCAGACCGACGACCCGAAGAAGATCCGGGAGATGATGACGACCCCGATCAACCACGAGACCACCCCGCGCGAGCCGCACAACGGGTATCTCATCCTCCAGGGCGGCCTGCCGGAGGTAGAGGCCTTC